>NZ_JAIOUU010000012.1:0-107594 GCF_019931125.1 Aestuariivivens sp. NBU2969 | reverse complement strand
GATAATTCCAGCAAACAATTAATTATGCCCCTATAAACAAAGGGACACAGAAACTTTATTGCCCGTTTTCAAAAACTTTTGGACGGCAGTGTTTTCTTGTATATGAATTCAAGAATGTTTTTATGCATTATATAGCTTATTTTCAAGACTTAAGGTTAATTATGGGAAAAGCAACATAAAACTAAAATTTTGTCATAGTAAACCCGATATAGCAACTTAATGGCTGAAAAAGGAGCATAAAGGTATATCTGAAAAAGATATGGTATGAAAAATATAATGCTACGGATAATTCCTTATAGTTTTAAGTTTTGGTACAGGTGATTTTCTTATAGAAAATCAAAACTTAAAATTAGTTTTAATAAAAAAACCATCAAGCTTTCAAACTTGATGGTTTTTTAAAATATTTAATAAGCCAAATGTTTATCCTACTGTAGCACGTTTGAAACCAGTAATTTCAACTTCGCCGTAAGAAGCCACATATTTGGCAACGGTTTGTTTTTCATCTTTAATAAAGTTCTGATCCAATAAACACTTTTCTTGGTCTAAAGTTGTGTTATCTGAAATGAAACGTTCCATTTTACCTGGTAAAATTCTGTCCCAAATTTGTTCTGGCTTGCCTTCAGCTTTTAATTCAGCTTTTGCATCTGCTTCAGCTTGAGCTAAAACTTCGTCGGTTAATTGAGCCATAGAAATGTATTTAGGTACATTTTTAAGGGTTTTGCCTAAACGGGCTAACTCTTCATTATCTTTTTCAATTACTGCAATTCTAGCTTCAGTTTCAGAAGCGATGTAAGCAGGATCGAAATCTTTATAAGATAATGTGGTTGCTCCCATAGAAGCGACTTGCATAGCTACATCTTTTACTAAAGTCTCAGCATTAGCTACTTTTGCAGACAAACCAACCAATGCTGCAATTTTATTAATGTGAACATAAGCCCCAACATAAGGCGCTTCTAATTTCTCAAAAGCAGTAATGTCTAATTTCTCGCCAATAACACCTGTTTGCTCAGTTAATTTTTCGGCAACGGTAATGCCGCCAAAATTAGCAGCTAAAAACTCTTCTTTAGTATTATAGTTTAAAGCCACTTCAGCTAATTGATTAGCTAAGGCTACAAAGTTTTCATTCTTACCAACAAAGTCGGTTTCGCAACCTAATACAATAGCAACTCCAGCAGTTTGGTCTGCATTTATTTTAGCGATAGCAGCACCTTCAGAAGATTCTCTGTCTGCTCTTTTTTCAGCTACTTTTTGTCCTTTTTTTCTAAGGATTTCAATGGCTTTATCAAAATCACCTTCAGCTTCAACAAGGGCTTTTTTACAGTCCATCATGCCGGCTCCGGTAGCTTGTCTTAATTTATTTACTTCAGCGGCTGTAACTTTTACTGTAGTACTCATAATTAATTATAATTTAAAAAGTCGTTTAGTTTTTTCCATTTCAGAAAATAAATAAACGACTTGTTTTGTTGTGTTAATGTTGTTTATTCTTCTTCTTCTGATACTGCCACAGCTTTTTTAGTGGCTTTTTTAGCTTTTGGAGCTTCATCTCCTTCTGCAGATGCTTGCTTTTCAGCTTTACGTTCAGCTAGACCACCAGCTATTGCAGTAGTTACATAAGATAAAATTTTATCGATCGATTTAGAAGCGTCATCATTTGCAGGGATAACATAATCAACTTGACGTGGGTCTGAGTTGGTGTCTACCATTGCAAAAATTGGAATGTTTAATTTTTGTGCTTCTTTAATCGCGATGTGCTCACGCTTAATATCTACAACAAATAAAGCGCCTGGTAAACGAGTCATGTCACTAATGGATCCTAAGTTTTTCTCTAACTTAGCTCTTAAACGGTCTACTTGTAAACGCTCTTTTTTAGATAAGGTGTTAAAGGTGCCATCTTTCTTCATTCTATCGATGGAAGCCATTTTTTTAACGGCTTTTCTAATAGTAACAAAGTTAGTTAACATACCACCTGGCCATCTTTCTGTAATGTAAGGCATGTTAATGGCTGTTGCTTTTTCTGCAACGATGTCCTTGGCTTGTTTTTTGGTGGCAACAAATAAAATTTTACGTCCGGAAGCTGCAATTTTTGCTAATGCATTTCCAGCTTCTTCAATTTTAGCTGCTGTTTTGTAAAGGTTTATAATATGGATGCCGTTACGCTCCATATATACGTAAGGAGCCATATTAGGATCCCACTTACGTGTAAGGTGCCCAAAGTGTACACCTGCTTCTAGTAGTTCTTTTACTTCTACTGCCATGTTTGTAATAGTTTACGTTCTGTTGAATTAGCAATGGTTAAGTGGTCATTATTATTCGCCTTAACCATTTAGATGCTAAACTAAATCCTGACATTTCTGTCATGGACAACAATAACTGGGTTAATTTTAATTTCAATAAAGGTTTCAACAAGGTTGAGACATCTGATAAACAGATCCTCAATCGAGTTGAGGATAATATTAACGTTTAGAGAACTGGAATTTCTTACGCGCTTTCTTCTGACCGAATTTTTTACGCTCAACCATTCTTGGGTCTCTTGTTAATAATCCTTCTGGCTTAAGGATGGTTCTGTTTTCAGCATCTACTTCGCACATTGCACGAGAAATCGCTAAACGTACCGCTTCTGCTTGTCCAGTAATACCACCACCATATACATTGACTGTAATATCAAAGTTGCCATCATTGTTAGTCATAACCAAAGGTTGCTTTACTTTGTACTGCAGGGTGGCAGTAGTGAAGTAAGCGGCTATGTCTTTTTTGTTAATCGTTATGCTCCCTTTTCCTTGGGCAACATAAGCACGAGCAACAGCCGTCTTTCTACGGCCGATTTTGTGAATTACTTCCATTAATTAAATTCGTTTAAGTTAATTGCTTTTGGTTTTTGTGCAGCATGTGCGTGTTCTGAACCAACAACAACTGTAAGGTTACGGAATAAATCTGCCCCTAATTTGTTTTTAGGCAACATTCCTTTTACTGATTTTTCTACTACTCTTGCAGGATCTTTTCCAAACAATTCGGTAGCAGTTAAACTTCTCTGACCACCTGGGTACCCTGTGTGACGAATATAAGTTTTATCGTTCCACTTATTTCCAGTTAAGTTGATTTTTTCTGCATTAATAACAATAACGTTGTCGCCGCAATCAACATGTGGTGTGAAGTTAGGCTTGTGCTTACCTCTTAAAAGTTTTGCAACTTTTGAAGCTAAGCGGCCAAGCGTTTGCCCTTCGGCATCAACCAAAACCCACTGCTTGTTTACAGTAGATTTGTTAGCCGAAATTGTTTTGTAGCTTAATGTGTCCACACTTTTAATTTTTCTGATTAAACATTCCTCTCTCAAAAAGAGTTTGCAAATTTACGATTATATATTTGATTACCAAATAGTGAGGCATGAATATTTTTAGCTAAAACGTGTTTGCTATTCTTTGGGTTAAATTTGTGGTGTATTATTTATAAAATCTGGATAAAAGTAGTATAAGCAAACCAATAGCTTAATAGGAATATAACCGAATTTGAATTTATCATTATCGCCTAGTTCTTATATATAGTGTTAACCACTTTATTGTTTATTTGATTGTCCTTTATTTTAATATTAGAACAGACATCTAAGCTTATTAATTCATTCATGTTAAGGTTAGACTCTGAATAGATTTTGTTATTATAAAAACTGAGGTTTCCTGTGCTTTTTGCAGAAAGAATTGTATTTTCCTTCAAAAAAAATTGATTGTTAATTATTTTAATATTCTTATGTATTGGATGTTCACTTAAAATTTCAGAATTTTCAGGATGAATATTAATTACAGGATCCCCACATTCAATAAATTTGTTATTGCTAATGGTTACATCTTTAACACTACCCGATTCAAACCAGCTATTTGCATCATTTGCAATCAAAATACCACTCATATGAGTTTTAAATAACATATTCTTTTCAATAATTACCCTTCCTCTTGTAGTAATGAGAATGCCGCGTGTTGGTATATGAACTATCTTGTTATTTCGAATGGTTACATCAGCTGCCCATGATGTGTTTTCAATTACATCATCCATTTTAATATTATTAGGAATATCTTGACCAAGTGTTAATTCGATTTCCTTATCATTTAGTTTTTCTGTGTTAATGACCTTGTTTTTGGAATAAGATAAAAGTGTTTTGGCTCCTATGAACTCAATGCTGTCTCCTGTAAAAAAAGCATCAAAACCATAGGTTTGCGGATGCATGAAACGGACTTTAATTTTTCTGTTTGAAATTTTCTCAACTATCCGAAGGTGAGTTCCATGAACATTAATGGCATCATCATTTGCAGCGGACAAATAAGAATTATTTATTGTAATATTTCCTTTGCATCCCGAGAAGTGAAGAATATCTGCCCAAGCAGAGCAGGTTCTACCAGAATATTCTCTTGGTTTAACTAGAAGAGAGTCTAGTGTAATATTTTCACAGTACTGACTTACAATACCCATTCCGTGCATAAAGTAGATGTTAACATTTTTAAAGGAAATGTTTTTACTCTTTTGTATAAATATGGCTGCATAGTCCCTAAATGTATTTCGGTTCTGATATGTAAATCCTTTTATAAATCCTGGGTTCACATTATAATTTATACGTACCATATTTTGTTCTAATTCTAAAAAACGCATAGTTTCTATTGGCAGGTTAATTCTCTTGACCTTATTTTCTTTGTAATTAAAAACTTGCCACAAAGACTGTGCTTCATGTTTCCAGCCCTCACCAATCCATATAAGAGTGCTGTCGACTATTTTATATTGTGAATCTTTATGTATCTGAATATCGGCATAATTTTTATTTACACTTAGAACCTTCATTTCAGAAACAGTTGGACGTTTATAGTCAAAACTAAGATTTTCGATAGTTATGTTATTACAATTGTTTAAACTCGTTTCAATTGTTTTTCCTCTAAAAATAAATTCTGCTCCATTGCCTTTAATCTTAATATTTTCAGAATTCAAAAAATAAAAGGCAATAGCTTTTGGGGAATTAGGAGAATCATTGGTATTGGAAATATGAAATTTAGCTTTAAAAGCTTCTTGTGGATAAAAATCATATTTACCAGGAACAAATTCAATTATAATGGGAAAATCGGTGCTTCCCTGCCCAATTAAAAACAATGATTCTTTAAATGTTCCCGGTGATAATATTTTAATTTTATTCCCTTTATTCAAGCGTAATTGATTTATTCTCCGAAATGTTTTCCAGGGCGCTTCTTTTTTTGTTCCAATGTTTGCATCATTTCCATTAACAGGATCGATATAGTAGGTTATGTTTTCTTTTGAAACAAAACGTTCGTTTGCCTCTGGGTAAGTTTTATCTAGATATAAAGTAGTTTTATCTGTATTACATGAAGTTAATAATTGGCAAATTAATAAAAGGAATACAGCTAGATTCATTGTTTCACAATGTGGCTTAAAGTTTTAGCTAAAATCACGAAGCATGAAATTTTTTGTAGGTTTTAAGGTTAAAAAATCAATATAATAAAATACCCGATTTTTAACTTTGTTCTTTGCTGTAAACTGTTTTAATGCTATTCCACATTCAGTTTTTGTAATTCAGTGTTTAATTTAGCGAGTGAATGAGGTTCAATTATTTGAGTGTTTATAATCAATTCAGTATTGTCTGTTTTTAATATATAATCACCAGCAAATTTTTTTATACGCTTTATGTCAGTCAATCGTACTTCCTTTCCAAAAGGGCCATTCACTTTTAAAAGTCCACTTTTTATTGTCAAATATTTATTTTTACGTTGGTAAAAATATGCTATTAAATATGTGGCAGAAATTACAGCCCAACCATAGTCTGTCCAATGAGGTTTTTCTTTGGAGAACATGCCAATAAAAAACCAAGCCAACCAAATCAATCCGAAAATCAGATTGAAGTTCATATGCTTATTTCGATATCTTACTTTCATGGTTCAATATCTTGTCTTAAAAAGAAGGTTAAATGATAATAATTAAATTTACGATTATATATTTAATTGCCAAATAGAGAAGTGTGATTATTTTTTTGATTAAAATGCCAAACTTAATCGTCTAACCCAAAAGAATTACTTGATACTCTGCCTTGAGTATAATTCCCCACATTTATACAGTACAGTACAGTTCTTTCAACGAATTCTTTATTTATTTCCCCTTTGTTCAGGGCGGGTCAATGTGCTTCCAACCAATTATCCCCAGTATCAATATCAACATCTAAGGGAACTGTAAGTTTATATGCGTTTTCCATTTCGGTTTTGATTAGTTTAGACACAATCTCCAATTCGGGCTTATACACATCGAACACCAGTTCGTCATGTACTTGCAAAAGCATTTTGGTTTTAAATTGGCCTTCCAATAGCTTCCTATAAATATTAATCATGGCTATTTTAATAATATCGGCAGCACTCCCTTGTATAGGAGCATTAACGGCATTGCGTTCGGCAGCCCCTCTTACCACGGCATTTTGTGAGTTAATGTCCTTTAAATAGCGTCTGCGACCCAAAACTGTTTGTACGTAGCCATGGTCTCTCGCAAAATCCACTTGATTGCTAATAAAACGTTTTAGTTTGGGGTATGTAGTGTAGTAGGTATCAATAAGTTCTTTGGCTTCACTTCTAGAAAGATTGGTTTGATTACTTAAACCAAAGGCGGAAACTCCATAAATAATACCAAAGTTTACTGTTTTGGCATTGCTACGTTGTTCACGGGTTACAGTTTCAATAGGCACATTGAATACTTTAGAGGCTGTTGAGGCATGAATATCCTCACCGTGCTTAAAAGCTTCAATCATAGTGTCTTCTTCACTTAGAGCAGCAATAATGCGTAACTCTATTTGGCTATAATCGGCAGCTAAGAGAGTATAATCTTTGTTCCTAGGAATAAAAGCCTTACGCACTTGCCTACCCCGTTCGGTACGAATAGGAATATTTTGAAGGTTAGGATTGTTGCTGCTCAATCTTCCGGTAGCTGCTACGGTTTGCATATAGTCGGTGTGGATCCTGCCGGTTGAAGTTTCTACTTGATTGGGCAAAGCATCAACATAAGTACTTTTTAATTTCGAGAGACCTCTATAATCCAATATGTTTTGAATAATGGCATGGTCTTTTGCTAAATAACTCAATACATCTTCGGCAGTTGAATATTGTCCCGTTTTGGTTTTTTTAGGCTTGTCTACCAACTTTAGTTTGTCAAATAAAATCTCACCCAATTGTTTAGGAGAAGCAATGTTGAACACTTCACCGGCTTCAGCATAAATTTGAGATTCTAAGGTATTTATGTCATTATCCAATTGTTCCGAAAGGCTATTTAAAAAGGCTTTGTTCAAATTTATACCTTCCAATTCCATAGCTGCTAATACACGTAACAAAGGAATTTCAATATTATCGAATAAAGCTTTGGTATTGGCTTCACCCAATTCATTTTCAAAATGGGTTTTAAGCTGTAGGGTAATGTCGGCATCCTCAACAGCGTATTCAGTTTGTTTTTCCAAAGGAACCTGTCGCATGGATAACTGATTTTTCCCCTTTTTGCCGATTAAGGTTTCAATAGAAATGGGCGTGTAGTTTAAATAGGTTTCGGCTAGTACGTCCATATTATGTCGCATGTCTGGATTAATCAAGTAATGTGCCAACATGGTGTCGAACAGTTTGCCTTTTACATCAATGTTATATTTGGCCAAGACTTTAATATCATATTTTAAATTCTGACCAATTTTTTCAATGGATTTGCTTTCGAAAAAAGGACGAATAACCTCTATTAAACCTTGGGCATCGCTCTTATTATCTGGAAATGGAATGTAGTAGCCTTTGCCTGCTTCCCAAGAAAATGCAATACCAACCAATTCTGCAGTAATGGGGTCTATACCAGTGGTTTCAGTATCGAAACATACGCTGTGTTGTAACATGATTTTCTCTAGAAATAGTTCCAGCGCTTTTTTTGATGTGATACTTTGATAAAAATGCGATGTTGTTTCAGCTGTTTTTCTGGTATATGCTGAAGGTGTTTCGGTAGCTGCTCCATCAGTGCCATCGGTATCAAACAGGGAAAACTGACCAGCACCTGCCAATGTTGATTTTTTAGATGCTGATGTTTGGTGGCTGAGGTCACTCGAAGCTACATTGTTTTCACTCGGAGCCTGTTCACTCGGCGAAGTCGAAGTCTCATTTTCAGTAGCAAAAGTCTTTAAGAAATTCTCCGTCAATCTCCGAAATTCCAAATCTTGGAAAATCTGCTTTACGGCATCAATATTAGGGTGTTCCATTTCAAAATCCTTGGCATCAAATGTAACAGGGACATTCAGCATAATGCGTGCCAGTTTTTTGGAGAGCAGCCCTAGATCAGCATTGGCTTCAATCTTTTCCTTCATTTTACCCTTTAGCTCATGAGTGTTGGCCAACAGGTTTTCCATACTGCCATAAGCCTGAATAAATTTTTTAGCAGTTTTTTCTCCCACACCGGGTAGTCCGGGAATGTTATCGGACGAGTCACCCATCATTCCTAAAAAGTCTATTACCTGTTCAGGGCGTTCTACCTCAAATTTTTGTTGTACCTCCGGGATGCCCCAAACCTCATAACCGCCCCCAAAGGATTTAGGACGGTACATGAAAATATGTTCACTAACTAATTGGGCAAAATCTTTATCGGGGGTTACCATATAGGTTTCATAACCTTCTTTTTCAGCTTGTTTTGAAAGAGTACCTATAACATCATCAGCTTCATAGCCTTCTTTTACCATAATAGGAATATGCATGGCTTTTAAGATATCCTGAATGTAAGGAACGGCTATTTTTATGGCTTCAGGAGTTTCATCACGATTGGCCTTGTAGTCTTCAAACAGTTCAATACGATCGGTACTGCCACCCTTATCAAAACACACGGCTAAATGGTCGGGGCGTTCGCGTTTTATTACGTCCAAAAGCGAGTTCATAAAACCCATAATGGCAGAGGTGTCTATTCCTTTGGAATTGATTCTTGGATTTTTTATAAAGGCGTAATAGCCACGAAAAATTAAAGCGTAGGCATCAACTAAAAAAAGGCGTTTTTTATCAGACATTCTATTGAATAGTTATAAATATGAATATGGTGTCACCTCGAACGGAGTCGAGAGGTTGTCAATTTTGTTATATCCCAAAAAGGGATCTCTACAACTCTTGAACAGACAAGGTAACCAAAACTACAAAAACTATTTTTGATTTGTGGTTAATAATTCGGAATTTGGCATATTTAATAAAAACCAAAAAATGATTCTAGAAGTTTGTGCCAATTCTTATCAATCTGCTATTAATGCCCAACGGGCAGGAGCGCATCGTATCGAGTTATGTTCAGAGCTAGCAGTTGGGGGTATTACACCATCTTACGGGCTAATTAAACAAGTGGTAAGCGTTTTGTCAATTCCCGTATTTATATTGGTACGGCCTAGGAGTGGTAATTTTACTTATACCGATGCCGAAATCGACATTATAAAACAAGATATAGAAATGTGTAAGGGTTTGGGTTGTATGGGTGTCGTTTCGGGAGTTTTAAATGCCGATAATACTATCGACGTGGAGCGAACCAAAGCGCTTATTGAATGTGCTAAGCCATTGGATTTTACCTTTCACCGAGCGTTCGATTGGGTACCAAATCCAAAGGAAGCCCTACTGCAATTAATGAAAATTGGGGTTAATCGGGTCCTAACTTCAGGGCAACAGGCTACAGCAGAACAGGGTATTGATTTGCTTTCCGAATTAAAAACAAGAGCAAAAGACACCTTGGAGATACTTCCTGGGGGAGGTATAAAACCTAATAATGCAGTCTTGTTTAAGCAAAAAGGTTTTTCAGAAATCCATGTGTCTGCTACAAGTATTAAAATAGTTAACGAGCGACCAACAGTACCTATGAATAGTGATAAATTTTTTGATGAAACCATAATATCCTATTCTAGTATAAAAACTATTGAGGATATTTTAGGGATTATTGGTAAAGTTTAGATTTAGGACTATTAAACAATTACAGTTAACAGCTAATTAAAATTGCCTACCAAAATTAATTGTTGCATAACATTTATAGGGAATTCACTTTGACTGAGTTTATGCTTCTTGATAATAGAGTTTTACTTTATGTTTCCAATCCATATTCAAATCTTAATGTATCGTTAAATATAAGGATGCAACTAAACTTGTGTTTTTAAATGCTGTATCTTTGATTAAAAAAGGATTTATGCTACGTTGGGCTATTTTCATAATCATTTTTGGTATAATAGATATCTATGCTTATCAGGCGTTTAAAACGGTAAATAAAAGTCAATGGCTTAACATAGTTTATTGGGCCGTTTCAATAATTGTAATAGGTAATTTTGTACTTTACTACTATGGCTTTAATCGACGTGATGGCTTTACACATGCACATGGTTATGCCTTTGGGTTTTTTATAGCCATCTTAATTCCTAAAATGTTCTTGCTTATACTAATGTTAAGTGAGGATATTTTTAGGATGCCATTGGCCATTTATCGTTTTTTTACTGAAGGTGAAACCGCAAAAGGAAATTATTTACCGTCACGTCGGCAGTTTATTAGTCAAATAGCATTAGGCATTGCGGCCATACCATTTACCTCTGTTCTCTATGGAATTTATAGAGGTAAGTATAATTATAAGGTATTGAAACATACGTTGTATTTTGAAGATTTGCCTCAGGCTTTCGATGGCTATAAGATAACTCAAATAAGTGATATCCATTCAGGGAGCTTCGATAATATGGATAAGGTAAAATATGGCGTAGATTTAATTAATGAACAGGGAAGTGATGTAATTCTATTTACTGGTGATATTGTTAATAATAAAACTGATGAGTTATTGCCTTATGTGAAGGTATTTAATAAGTTAAAAGCCAAAGATGGGCTATATTCTGTTTTGGGAAACCATGATTATGGGGATTATATACAATGGGAGTCTACTGATGCTAAAACTAAAAATTTGGAAGATTTAAAACGCCTTCAAAAGGAGATTGGGTTTGATTTGTTGTTGAATGAAAGCCGCTTTTTGGAAAAAGATGGCGAACGCATAGCATTGATTGGTGTTGAAAATTGGGGTGCTGGTGGTTTTAAAAAGGCGGGCGATTTAAATAAAGCCTCCCAAGATATCGATAAAAAAGACTTTAAAATATTAATGAGCCATGACCCATCTCATTGGGGACAAGAAGTAATTAAAGACGATTACCATTACCACCTTACTTTAAGCGGCCATACACATGGCATGCAGTTTGGAATTGAAATACCAGGCTGGTTTAAATGGAGTCCTGTAAAATGGCGTTATAAGCACTGGGCAGGGATTTACGAAGATACGGGGCAATACATTAATGTGAACCGAGGTTTTGGTTATTTAGCTTTTCCTGGTCGCGTTGGTATTTGGCCAGAAATTACCGTTATTGAACTTAAAAAAGGAATTGCCAATACATAATGGTGTTGCGAACTGTTGTATATGTAGGTAATTTTCTTAAATTTAGACCTATAATATTAGGTTTTATAGGCTTATACTGCCCAAAAAGTCGTTGTATTAAAAAAATGCGTAGGTTTGTATAAGTACATTTGACTATTAAACGCATACTTATGTCAAAATTTGGCGAACTAATTGATGTTGAAGTTCCAGTGTTATTGGACTTTTACACCGAATGGAACGAACAGTCCACTACAATGCATGCCGTGCTAAGGGATGTAGCCGCTGCTCTAGGCGATAAGGCCAAAGTGATTAAAATTGATGTTGAAAAAAATGAAGAACTTGCCGAAGCCCTTCGAGTTAAAGGACTACCTACTCTAATAATCTACAAAGATGGAGAAATGAAATGGCGTCAAAGTGGAGAGCAGGATGCCAATTCACTTATAGCCATCATTCAGCAGTATATCTAGCATTTATAATTTAGAGTTGAAACCGCCCTTAAAACTATTGAGGAAACAATAAGATAAAAGGGTTATTCAGTGTTTTGATAAAATAAGTGTTTTCGACTTTACCATAAAGGAAAATAAAAATGGATATTGAATACATTTTCCAAAAAAACAAAGAATGGGTTCAAGATAAATTAAGTATTGACCCCGACTATTTTAGCAACTTATCGAAAGGGCAAAATCCTGATATTCTGTATATAGGTTGTTCAGATAGCAGGGTCACGGCCGAAGAATTAATGGGTGTTGCCCCAGGTGAGGTTTTTGTTCATAGAAATATAGCCAATATGGTGCCTAATACAGATTTAAGTGCCATGTCGGTAATAGATTATGCTGTGTTGCATTTAAGGGTGAAACATGTTGTGGTGTGTGGACATTATTATTGTGGTGGTGTTAAGGCGGCCATGCAATCTCAGGACTTGGGCATACTTAATCCTTGGCTAAGGAACATTAGGGACGTTTACCGAACCCATAGGAAAGAACTGAACGATATTAAAGACGAAGACCAACGCTACAAAAGGCTTGTTGAATTAAATGTGCAAGAACAATGTATCAATGTGATTAAAACAGCCGAAGTGCAGCGGGCTTATCGTGATAGGGGAATTACTGTCCATGGTTGGGTATTTGATATCCACTCGGGAAAGTTAATTGACTTGAAGATTGATTTTTCTGAAATCATGGAAAACGTAATGGAAATTTATCGTTTAGATTGATAACATACATAGCTTTTTTGATATAGGATATAGTGTTAGTCAAGAGCCTTAAATTCATAGCCACTTTCACTAAAATGTTCTAAGACCTTAGGTAGGGCATATTGCATATTTTTAGCTGCTTTTACACTGTCATGAAATACAATAATACTCCCATCAGTCGCTTTAGAGATAATATTGTTTAAACAATCTTCTTTGGTAACAGTTTTGTCCCAATCGAAGGATAAAACATCCCACATCACTATTTTAAATTTTAAATTGAGCAAGGCTTTACCTTGTTTAGGCTTCATTTTACCGTAAGGCGGACGGAAGAGATTGTAGATTGATGAATTTGTAATTTGTAATTTGTAATTTGTAATTTGTGATTTCAAAACGGCTTGGCACAATTCAACATTTTCTAAATAAGTTTTTGTTTTGGTGTTCCAACCTTTTAAATGGTTGTGTGTATGATTGCCAATACTATGCCCTTCGTTTAGAATATTCTGAAAAATATTAGGGTGTTTTTCAATATTGCTCCCAATACAAAAAAAGGTGGCCTTGGCATTAAAAGTTTTTAAGGTATTGAGTGTCCATTGTGTGATTTCGGGTGTGGGTCCATCATCAAAAGTAAGGTACAGAGTTTTTTTGTTAGTAGGTATGCTCCATATATAATTAGGAAACATTTTTTTTACTACAAGTGGTATTTTAACTGGTGCTAACCCCATGATGATTGAATAGTTTATAGTTACAGGTTAATATTTATTAGGCTTACTATAAAGTAGCTTTTTACCTAATAACCATAAACGAATAACATAATAATCTATTTAGTCGTATCGATAATAGGCAAACTATCCGATGCTGAAAAATCAGTATCCATTTGTGGTTCATCAACTTCAGGTTCATCGTTTCCTAAAAAGTATTTAAACAGACTTAAGTGGTTGTTGAATATGTCTCCCTCGGTTTCGGCAAATTCAGGATCATGTTTTACCAACACATCTACAAGTCCTTTATAACGCTGTATATCGGTGTAAATATCTTCAAACAAGCGCTCTTGGTTTTCAACTTTTAGGCTACTGTAATAGGTTAAGTTTTCTTGATATTTTTTTGAAACATCCTTAAATAATTGCCGAGCCTTGTCTTGAGCGCCCACTTCGTAGTAAGCACTAATGTAAGGTTCTAATAGCGTGTAATAACCATAATATTCCACAGGCATATTTTTCATGGCTATATCAGCAATTTCTTCGGCTTTGTCCAATTGCTCCTCGTTGATGAGTTGTTCCATTAAACGGGCTAAATTACTGCGATAGGTAATAGAGTTTTTACGGGTTTCAGGATCGTGATAGATCTCTGGACTGCCACTATTTCCCCAATCCCAATCCCTTACTTTTTCATACATAAGTTCCGTATCTACACGGCCCATGTCAAACGGATTGGCCTTATCAATAGGTGTTCGTATAGGAACTAATTTGTAACACATACCATCTAACTGTAGATAGTTTTTCATCCAAATGTAGTCATCATCACCAAACGCGCCACCCGTAAAATAAATAGGACGTTTCCAGTCGTTATTAGCAACAATATCTAACATTAAAAGACGGTTTTTGTATAGGGCGCCACCACTTAATTTAAGATACATTGTGTCGACCATTTTATCAGCATCTTTAGGTTTTACTATACCACTTTTTAAAGCATTGGCTTTGTTTACCGATAGTTCAAGGAATGATGTTGGGATATAATTGGCGTTTAAATCCTGACTTCTCATTTGGGACAGATCTACCCCTTCTTGCTGTAATAAGTACTTGTATTTAGTTCTTGGGTTGTCACTGGCCACAAAATTCAAGACCTCTTTTACATCTAATGTATCATTTATAACATCTTCAATAATAACATACTCATTGGTGCCGTGTCTGTAATTTTTATGGGTTAACTGTGATGGTACGGGATCGCTTTCATAAGCCTTGCGTTTCATTTGATCTATGTACCAATCCGTTTGGAATAAGCTGGTGTTTACCACACGCACATCGGTTCGGTAACCTTCAATTTCTTGGGCGTACCATAGGGCAAAGGTGTCGTTATCACCAATGGTAAATAATATGGCGTTTTCAGCACAGGAATCCAAATATTTTTTGGCCATGGAATTCGCTGTGTATTTTCCAGATCTGTCATGGTCGTCCCAATTATTAGCAACTAAAATGCCTGGTACTAAAGTTAGACAGGCTATTGTTACTATTTGTGCAGTTAGTTTTTCTGGAAGGTGTTTTTTTAACGTATCGTATAGAGCAAATACCCCAAACCCAATCCAAAGTGCAAAAACATAAAACGAACCCACTACCGAGTAATCACGTTCCCTAGGCTCAAACGGACGTACATTGGTATAAAACTGTATGGCCAGTCCTGTAAACAGGAAAAACACCAGCATGACCCAAAACAGTTTTTTGTCTTTGTTAAAGAGAAAGAAAAAACCAATAAGACCCAAAATAAGCGGCAGGAAGTAATAAGTGTTTCTGGCTTTATTGTGCTTTACGTCACTTGGTAAATTATCCTGGGATACCCCTAAGTGCCATTCGTCAATTGGTTTTATGCCACTTATCCAATTGCCATGATTATCATAACGCCCTTGAATATCATCTTGTCGTCCCGCAAAATTCCACATAAAGTAACGCCAATACATGTAGCCCAATTGGTATTCCAGCATATAGGCGATGTTACTGCCTAAGGACGGTTTTTCAATATCTAATAAGCTTTTTTCCTTTTTAAGAAAGTTGTTGTAGTCTTCAAAATCCACACTACCTTGAACTACTTGGTTTTTAAAATCATTAATTTGGGATTTGTATTCTATTAACTGATTAAGTGCAAAATTCTTGGCTTCTTCCTCACTGGCTCCCGCATTCATGGCCATGTTGTAAAATCGGTTCTGAACACTAAGGGTATTCACCTTAAAATCCAAAAATCCAGAAAACATCATATAATTTTCGGCATGTTCGGGGCTCCACATGCGAGGTAAAATCGCCGCATGTTTGGAGTTGTAATTTTGCTTGGCATTTTTATAGTCGTTTACAATAACATACTCACCTTTTTCTTCATCCTTCTCATATTTAGGCTTCTCATCGGCATACGGATTTTTTTCATCTAAATAAGCATATTGGTCGGAAAATAAAGGGCCATAAAACAAGTGAGTTTCTGGGTATTGTTCTAAATTGTAATAGGCCAATAACTCACGGGCACTCGACGGATTATTTTCATTAATCACGACATTGGCGTTCGCTCGTATGGGCAGCATTAACCATGTAGAAAATCCAATAATAACAAAGGTTAGACATAATATGCCCGTATTTAAATGGATGTACTGTTTTTTTCTGGTGTATTTTAAGGCATAATGTATGGCAGCCACTAAAACAATACCAGCAATGATGGATCCTGAATTAAATGGAAGCCCAATAGAGTTTACGAAAAACAATTCTGAAGCACTAAAAAACTTAAGGATGTTAGGCGCCAATAGTTTAAAAATAAATAACAGAACAGCTATCGCCACGGCATTAGCTATAATAAAATTTTTGACCGTAATAATTTTGTAATTTTTAAAGTAATATATAAGTCCAATAGCAGGTATGGTTAATAGTCCCATAAAGTGAACACCAAAAGAAAGCCCAATAATAAAGGCAATTAAAATAAGCCATTTGTTGCCCCTTGGTTTATCCATATCCTGTTCCCAACGCAAGGCCAACCAAAATAAAACCGACATGATTAATGTTGCCATGGCGTACACTTCAGTTTCTACGGCATTAAACCAAAACGAATCAGTAAAGGTAAAAGCCAAACAGCCTACCAACCCACTCCCTAAAATGGCCATACTTTGCTGTGGATTCAAATTATTATCAGCCGACACTATTTTTTTAAGTAGAAGGGTAATTGTCCAAAACATAAATAATATGGTGAATGCACTGGCAACAGCACTCATCATGTTCATCATCCATCCAATAAGTTCATTGTTACCAAAGGTAAAGATGGAAAAAAATGCTCCCAACATTTGAAACAAAGGAGCTCCTGGGGGGTGTCCTACTTGAAGTTTAGATGATGTTAGGATGTACTCGCCGGCATCCCAAAAACTAACCGTAGGTTCTACGGTAAGACTATAGGTAATAAGTGCTATTAAAAAAGAAAGCCAACCTAAAATGGTGTTCCATTTTTTAAAGTTGAATGATGTCATAAATATCTATGTTTTTTGGCAAGGCGAATTTAACAATAAATATGCTATTACAAGTATATTTAAGTAAACGTTAAGTTTTTGCGATTATTTTTACTAAAAAATCTTGTGCAAATAAAACTTTGTGCTAAATTTGCACCCTCAAATAGGTATTGGCCTATGGTGTAACTGGCAACACGTCTGGTTTTGGTCCAGAAGAGTCTAGGTTCGAGCCCTAGTAGGCCAACGTAAATTGAAGCCCTAATCTTGAAAAAAGGTTAGGGTTTTTTTGTGGGTTTTTAAAGATTGTATGGCGAGAAGTTTATTCAATGTGAGGCCAAGGTGTCCTGTCGATGTGCTAGGCTTTTTGATGAATATGACGGCGTAAATTAAATGTACCTATTCGTATTTTGTGTCGGGATATTTTATTTCGTTTGTAATCTGTATAATAATTAATTAAAATATTATATATTTGCAGCGTTGAAAGAAAAAATTAAATATGAGGGGACGGGAAGTCCCCTCTTTTTATACTGAAAAATGTTTAATACTGCGGTTGAAGATTTATTGAATAACGCCTTGACTGAAAGGAGCGATTTGTTCCTTATTGATTTTACGATTTCAAGCGATAATAAGATTAAAATTATTATTGATGGCGATCAAGGTGTAACTGTTGAGGATTGTATGTTTGTAAGTCGTGCGATTGAACATAATTTGGACCGAGAGGAACAGGATTTTTCATTAGATGTTATGTCTGCTGGAGCAACATCTCCCTTAGTAAAAAAAAGACAGTATAAAAAACACATAAACCGAACACTTAAGTTAAAGACCGTTGGAGAAACGATTGAAGGTACTTTGACTGGTGCAACCGATAAAAATATTATATTAGAGTGGAAAGTTAGGGAACCTAAACCTGTTGGGAAAGGTAATGTAACTGTAAAAAAGCAAGCAAGTATTGCTTATGAAGATATTGTAGAAGCAAAAGTTATGATTAAATTTTAATTTAGTAAAGCGTTATGGAAAATGTTGCGTTAATTGAGTCTTTTTCAGAATTTAAAGACGATAAATTAATAGATCGTGTAACCTTAATGGCCATCTTGGAAGATGTTTTTAGAAGTGCCTTAAAGAAGAAATATGGTGATGATGATAATTTCGATATTATTGTAAACCCAGATAAAGGAGATTTAGAAATTTGGAGAAACAGGGTGGTAGTTGCTGATGGTGAAGTAGAAGATCCTAACCAAGAAATATCATTGTCAGAAGCCCGTAAGATAGAGCCCGATTTTGAAGTAGGTGAAGATGTGTCTGAAGAAGTAAAATTAATTGATTTGGGAAGGCGTGCTATTTTAGCTTTACGTCAAAACCTAATCTCTAAAATTCACGAGCACGACAATACCATAATTTATAAGCAATTTAAGGATTTAGTAGGCGAGATTTACACGGCTGAAGTACATCATATACGTCATAGAGCTGTGATTTTATTGGACGATGAAGGCAACGAAATTGTATTGCCAAAGGATAAACAAATTCCGTCTGATTTCTTTAGAAAAGGCGATAATGTTCGTGGCATTATAGAAAGTGTGGAGCTTAAGGGAGCAAAACCAGCTATTATCATGTCCAGAACGTCTCCAATATTCTTAGAGAAGTTATTTGAACAGGAAATTCCTGAAGTTTTCGACGGGCTTATTACTATTAAAAATGTAGTAAGGATTCCAGGTGAAAAAGCAAAAGTAGCGGTAGATTCTTACGATGATAGAATTGACCCTGTGGGAGCCTGTGTTGGGATGAAAGGGTCTAGAATTCATGGTATAGTACGTGAATTGGGTAACGAAAATATCGATGTTATTAATTATACCAATAACCTTCAGTTATTCATTACAAGAGCATTAAGTCCGGCACGTGTAACTTCTATTAAGATTGATGAGGAGACCAAACGAGCTGAGGTGATTTTAAAACCAGAGGAAGTTAGCAAGGCTATTGGTCGTGGCGGACACAACATTAGGTTGGCCGGTCAGTTAACAGGTTATGAGATTGATGTGTTTAGAGAAGGGGCAGAAGAAGATGTTGAATTAAGTGAATTTTCTGATGAAATTGATACTTGGATCATCGAGGAGTTTAGTAAAGCAGGATTGGACACGGCAAAAAGTGTTTTAGAACAAGATGTCGATGATTTAGTAAAAAGAACAGATCTAGAAGAAGAGACCATTAAGGAAGTTATTAGAATTTTAAAAGAAGAGTTTGAAGATTAAAAGGCTGTTCAATCTATGATTGAAACAGTATAAATAGATATATTTGAGTATTTTAAAGGCAATTTATGGCTGAAACAATTAGATTAAATAAAGTATTACGCGAGCTTAATATTTCTTTGGACCGCGCTGTAGAATTTTTGGATTCTAAAGGTGTGGAAATAGAAAAGCGTCCCACAACAAAAATTTCTGAAGCGGTTTATCAAATTCTTTCCAATGAATTTGAAACCGACGCCAACAAAAAAATGGCGTCCCAAGAAGTTAGTGAGGCTAAACAAAAAGAAAAAGATTTGCTGCGAGAGCAACGTGAGCGTGAACTGGAAGAAAAACAAAAAGAATTAGCCAAAAAAGAAGAGGTTGTAAGAGCGACCAAAACACTTTCTGGCCCTAAGCAGGTTGGTAAAATAGATTTGAATCCTAAGAAGGAAGAAGTAAAAAAAGCTGCCCCAAAAGAAGAGGTTATTGAGCCAATTAAGGAAGAAGTAAAAAAAGCTGCTCCAAAAGAAGAGGTGCCAGTAAAAGTTGCTGCAAAGGAAACTAAAAAAGAGGTCCCTCCAAAGCCTAAAGTTAAGACGCCTCCAGTTGATGAAGCTCCAGTTGCAGAAGAAAAGGTTGAAACGAAATACCAAAAACTTACAGGGCCGAAAATTGCAGGTGATAAAATAGACTTATCTCAATTTAATAAGCCAAAGAAAAAGAAGGAAGATAAAAAGGAGAGTAAGGAAGATTCAAAAAATAAAAAGAAACGTCGCCGTATAAGTAAAGCAGCTGGCCCAAATGAAAATAGGGGTACTGGCCCAAGAGAAGATCGATCTAGCGGAGGAAGGTTTAAAGGGAAACAAGGACAAGGCCGTAGAAATGTTGTAAAAGAAGAACCTAGTGAAGAGGATGTAAAAAAACAAGTACGTGAAACACTTGAAAAACTTCAAGGAAAATCAACTAAAGGAAAAGGGGCTAAATATAGAAGGGATAAGCGAGATCAACACAGGGAACAATCGCAACTTGACCAAGAACAACAAGCAGCAGAAAGTAAAACTCTAAAGGTTACCGAGTTTGTAACGGCTAGTGAGGTTGCAACTATGATGGATGTTCCTGTTACTCAAATTATCTCAGCATGTATGTCACTAGGTATGATGGTAACCATGAACCAACGTTTGGATGCGGAAACTTTGTCTATTGTTGCGGAAGAATTTGGGTATAAAGTAGAGTTTGTTACTGCTGATATAGAGGAAGCAATCGAAGAGATAGAAGATAAGCCCGAAGATTTAAAACCCAGAGCGCCAATTGTTACCGTTATGGGGCACGTAGATCATGGTAAGACATCGCTTTTAGATTACATACGCGAGGAAAATGTAATTGCAGGGGAGTCTGGAGGGATAACCCAACATATTGGAGCTTATGGTGTTCAATTGGAAGATGGTCAAAAAATAGCTTTCTTGGATACACCGGGTCACGAAGCCTTCACGGCTATGCGGGCTCGTGGAGCACAAGTAACCGATTTAGCTATTATTGTAGTAGCTGCAGATGATGATATTATGCCACAAACTAAGGAGGCGATATCACATGCTCAAGCGGCAGGTGTGCCTATTGTTTTTGCAATTAACAAAATTGATAAGCCCGATGCCAACCCAGACAAGATTAAAGAAGGTTTGGCTAACATGAATTTATTGGTAGAAGATTGGGGTGGCAAAATCCAATCGCACGATATTTCGGCTAAAGTAGGAACTGGTGTTAAAGAACTTTTAGAGAAAGTATTGCTGGAAGCCGAATTATTAGAATTGAAAGCCAACCCTAATAAACCAGCTTTAGGGACTGTAGTTGAAGCCTATTTAGATAAAGGACGTGGTTATGTTTCTACCATATTAGTACAGGCAGGATCATTACGTGTTGGAGATTATGTGTTGGCTGGTCAACATAGTGGTAAGGTAAAAGCCATGTATGATGAAAGAGGCAAAGATGTAAAAGAAGCGGGCCCATCAACACCAGTATCTATTTTAGGATTGGATGGTGCACCACAAGCAGGAGATAAATTTAATGTATTTGAAGATGAGCGCGAAGCGAAGCAAATAGCCGCTAAGCGTGCCCAATTGCAACGCGAGCAATCCGTGAGGACACAACGTCATATAACGTTGGACGAAATTGGACGTCGTATCGCTTTAGGTGATTTCCAGGAGTTGAACATTATTCTTAAAGGAGATGTGGACGGTTCTGTAGAAGCATTAACTGATTCTTTCCAAAAATTATCAACTGAAGAAATCCAAGTTAACATTTTACACAAAGGTGTTGGGGCTATCACAGAAAGCGATGTGTTGTTAGCGTCTGCATCTGATGCTATTATTGTAGGATTTAATGTGCGCCCGGTAGGTAATGCCAGAACTATTGCGGACAAAGAAGAAATAGATATTAGAACGTACTCAATTATTTATGATGCCATCAACGACCTTAAGGACGCTATGGAAGGAATGCTTTCTCCAGAACTCAAGGAAGAAATTACGGGTACTGCAGAAATCAGGGAAACCTTTAAGATATCAAAAATTGGTACTATTGCAGGATGTATGGTCACCAATGGTAAAATATACAGGAACTCAGGTATTCGATTGATTCGTGATGGGGTAGTTGTGTTTACTGGAGAATTGACCTCTTTAAAACGTTTTAAAGATGATGTTAAGGAAGTAAGCAAAGGTTATGATTGCGGTATGCAAGTTAAAAACTACAACGATATTAAAGAAGGCGATATTATAGAGGCTTTTCAACAAGTTGAGGTTAAAAAGAAATTGAAATAATTTGATTAAGTGTGATCAATAAAAAAGGGGCTAATTAGCCCCTTTTTTATTAAGGTATTCATGTATTATTTCTTTGGCTTAAAAATAAAAGCACTGGGAAATTTTTGCTTGATCTGTTTAAGTGCACGGTCTGCTTCTAAACGCGTTCTAAAAGCACCAACCCAAATTTTATAGTTAGGTTCTTCATAGGCATCTATTGCTTTCCAGTCTGAAAAAGCATCGTTAAATTCTTTTTGAACTTGATAAGCTTCTACTCTTGCTCCCGAATAAATCTGAATTTTATAATAATCATTACTATTCTTATTCATTTCTTTTTTTAATTCTAGCAAAGCATTTATGGAGCTGTCTTGATTTAAGATTACCCGACCTTGTTGAGCGTTCATAAAACTAATTGAAGTACAACAGGTTATAACAATAAACAATAAGGTTTTATAAGTTAGTGATTTCATGATTTATGATAATTTATACAAATGTATACGATATTAACAAAAATGCGGACTTTTTATTATTTAGAATTTTTCTAAATTAGCTATTAACAGATACCTAACATTTCTATAATCGACTTTAAATATTACTTTTGCGACAGATTTTTTTAAATGTGTTTTTTTTTATTCAATCAATGAAAAAATCATACCAAAGTTTAGAAGTTAATTTAACCAAAAATATGATACAGGTAAATTACCGTAAATTAAACAATAGCTTAGTTCGTTTTGGCTTAATCGTTTTATTCGCATTTACAACAACGCTTTCTGCACAAGAAGGTGATTCTGCAAAAGGTAAAGCTCTATTTAATGCAAACTGTGCCGCTTGTCATAATTTAGATAAGAAAATGACTGGTCCAGCATTACGTTTTGTTGAACAACGTTTGGCTGATGATGAAGGTTTGGATAGGGAATGGCTTTATGCTTGGATTCGTAACAGCCCTGCTATTATCAAATCTGGGGACGCCTATGCGAACAAAATTTATAATGAGTATGGTGGAGCTGCTATGACTGCATTTCCTCAGTTGTCGGATGAGGACTTGAATAATATTTTAGCCTATACGGCTGAAGAAAAGGCGGCACCACCTATATCTGCGTCTGGAGGGGAAATTTCAGGACAATCTACAGGTACTTCAGGAGGTGTTTCAAACGAAATTATTTTAGGAGCTTTAGCTATACTATTTGTTTTGTTGGCTTTAGGATTGTATTTGGTAAACAAAACGTTACGTCGTTTTGCTGAAGCCCAAAAGATTGAACTACCAGAGGAGTCTAAAAGAACACCGCTTTGGAAAGCTTTTGTGCAAAATCAATTTTTAATGTTGGTAGTAGCTATCTTCTTTTTATTGGCTAGTGCCTACTATGTGTATGGATATTTAATGCAGGTTGGTGTAGATCAAGGTTATCAACCCGTACAACCAATTCACTTTTCACATAAAATTCATGCTGGTGATAATGGGATTGATTGTAAATATTGTCACTCCTCGGCACGCGTTAGTAAAACTTCGGGGATACCATCGCTAAATGTATGTATGAACTGTCACAAATCTATTTACGAATATAAAGGAGAAATTTCTCCAGAGTATAGTAAGGAATTCTATGATGGAGAAATTCAAAAATTATATACAGCTGCTGGATGGAGTGATGCCGATCAAAAGTATACTGGAGAATCACAACCTGTAAAATGGGTGCGTATCCACAACTTACCAGACTTTGTGTATTTCAATCACTCACAGCACGTTTCTGTTGCAGGTTTGGAGTGTCAAACCTGTCATGGGCCTGTAGAAGAAATGGAAATTATGTATCAACATTCCTCGCTTACCATGGGATGGTGTGTTAACTGTCATAGAGAAACTAACATTAAAGTAGAAGATAACGCTTACTACGAGAAGATTCATGAGCAATTAAAGAAAAAGTACGGTTTAGATAAACTTACAGTGGCTCAACAAGGTGGTTTAGAATGTGGAAAATGCCACTATTAATAAATTTAATTAAGAAGTAATTCAATTATATAATATGTCATCAAACAAGAAATACTGGAAAAGTGTTGAAGAGCTAAACGAGAATAGCTCTATTGTTGAGACTCTAAAACAAAACGAGTTTGTAGAAGAAATTCCCACGGATGAATTTTTAGGCGATAAGGCTGCTTTGGAGTCTACTTCTACTACACGACGCGATTTCTTAAAATATGTAGGGTTTAGTACAGCTGCGGCTTCGTTGGCAGCTTGTGAGGGTCCTGTTAAAAAATCTATTCCTTATGTGGTTCAACCTAACGAGATTATTCCAGGTGTAGCGAATTACTATGCGACTACAATTGCAGATGGATTTGATTTTGCTAACATATTGGTTAAAACACGTGAAGGACGTCCTATTAAAATAGAAAATAACACTTTAGCCACAACCAATGGTAGTGCCAATGCTAGGGTTAATGCTTCTGTTTTAGGATTATACGATAGCCTAAGAGTTCAGGGGCCTAAAAAAAGCGGCGAATCAATAACTTGGGATGAGTTTGATGCAGAAACCGTTAAGACCCTAGATAATCTAAAGGCCGCCAATAAAAAGATTGTGTTGTTAACACAAACTTTTGCCAGCCCTTCTACTCGTAATTTAATTGCAGATTTTAAAGAGGAATATGGTAATGTACAACATGTTGTATATGATGCCGTATCAGAATCAGCTGCTTTAGATGCTTTTCAAGCTAAATACAAACAAAGAGCTTTAGCTAATTACGATTTCTCTAAGGCGATGACTATAGTGTCTGTTGGAGCTGATTTCTTAGGTGATTGGCAGGGTGGTGGATTTGATTCTGGTTATTCTAAAAACAGAGTACCAGATCATGGTAAGATGTCACGCCATATTCAATTTGAATCGAATATGTCACTTACAGGAGCTAACGCCGATAAGCGTATTCCATTAACACCAACACAGCAAAAACTAGCTTTAGCAAAATTACATAGCTTGGTAACTGGTAAAAATGTTTCAGTTACATTGCCGGAAGCTATTGAGTCTGCTGTAGCAAGTGCAGCTTCACAACTTAAAAAGGCCGGAAGCAAAGGAGTTGTGGTTACGGGTATTCAAGATGTAAATGCCCAAATAGCTGTTTTCGAAATTAATGAGGCATTAGCTAGCGAAGCTTTTGATACAAAATCGGCTATAAAAACTAGAGCAGGAAACGATAAGGAAGTTGCTCAATTAGTTGCCGATATGAAAGCAGGAAAAGTAGGGGCTGTTATTATGAGTGGAGTTAATCCAGTTTATACGCTACCAAATGCTTCAGATTTTGTTGAAGGTTTGAAACAAACAGACCTTTCTATTACATTTTCAATGAAAGAGGACGAAACGTCTTCTCTTACACAATACATTGCAGCAGCGCCACATTACTTAGAGTCTTGGGGCGATGTTGAAATTAAAAACGGACATTACGGTTTAATGCAGCCTACTATTCGTCCGTTATTCGAAACAAGACAATTTCAAGAAGCCTTGTTGAAATGGACTTCAAATGATATTTCTTATAACGATTATATAAAAGTCATTTGGGAAGAAGATATTCTTAACGGTAATTCATTTAACCAAGCCCTACATGATGGTTTATTTGTATCTGAAGTTAAAGAACTAGAAGATATTGATGAGCTTGAAGGGGTGGTTGAAAACAATGCCGTTGAAACACCTTCAACAAACCCAGCTCAAGCTTTGGTAGCTACAACAAAAGCTGCTACTGGTCTTGAATTGACTTTATATACTAAAACAGGTATGGGTGATGGACAACAAGCCAATAACCCATGGTTACAAGAATTCCCAGATCCAATTACAAGAACTGCTTGGGATAACTATTTAACAGTTTCTAATGCGGATGCGAAGGAGCTTGGTTTAACCAACACTTATGTAGCCAATGGAGCCTTAAACAGTAATTATGCTAAAGTTAGCATATCTGGAAATGAGCCAATAATAGTTCCTGTAATTATTCAACCTGGTCAAGCAAAAGGCTCTGTAGGATTAGCATTTGGTTATGGGAAGACCAAAGGCTTAAAGACTGAAATGCAAGTAGGGGTTAATGCTTACGCTTTGTACCAAGATTTTAACAATGTGCAGGATGTTGCTATTGAAGCTGTTGGAGGCGAACATGAATTTGCTTGTGTGCAGTTGCACAATACCTTGATGGGTCGTGGCGATATTGTTAAGGAGACTACCTTAGAAGTTTTCAATACAAAAGATAAAAAATATTGGAATGCTGTTCCTGTAGTGTCTTTAAATCACGAAGAAACGCCTGTAACATCACCAGAGGTTGATTTATGGGATGAATTTGATCGTTCTATTGGACATCATTTCAATTTATCTATCGATTTAAATGCCTGTACTGGTTGTGGTGCATGTGTTATAGCATGTCATTCTGAAAACAATGTGCCTGTAGTTGGTAAAACTGAAGTGCGTCGTAGCCGTGATATGCACTGGTTAAGAATAGATAGATATTACTCTTCAGAAGACTCTTTTGAGGGAGATAATGAGAAGAAAGATAATATTTCTGGTTTAGGAAGTTCTTTAAGTGAGTTTGGGGAAATGGAAAGTGCTTCAGAGAACCCTCAAGTAGCCTTCCAGCCTGTAATGTGTCAGCACTGTAACCACGCACCTTGTGAAACGGTTTGCCCGGTTGCGGCAACCTCACATGGTCGTCAGGGACAAAACCATATGGCATACAACCGTTGTGTAGGTACAAGATACTGTGCCAATAACTGTCCTTATAAAGTACGTCGTTTCAACTGGTTCCTATACAGTAATAATGATGAGTTCGATTACCACATGAACGATGATTTAGGGCGTATGGTATTGAATCCAGATGTAGTAGTGCGTTCTCGTGGTGTCATGGAAAAATGCTCAATGTGTATCCAAAAAACACAAAAGACTATTTTAGATGCCAAGCGTGATGGACGTGAAATTATGGATGGTGAATTCCAGACTGCATGTTCTGCAGCATGCAGCAATGGTGCTATGGTGTTTGGTGATATTAACGACAAGCATAGTAAAGTTGCAAAATTAAGAGAAGATAACCGTATGTACCACTTGTTGGAACACGTAGGCACAAAGCCAAATGTGATGTATCAAACTAAAGTGAGAAATACAACAGAAGCATAAATTAAGTATAAGTTAGAAGTATAACAACTTTTAATCTTTAAGCAATAAACATTTAAACAATAAAATATGGCGTCTCATTACGAAGCACCTATTAGAAGACCTTTAGTTACAGGCGAAAAATCATACCATGACGTCACTGTGGATGTAGCAAAACCTGTAGAAGGAAAAGCAAATAAACATTGGTGGATAGTTTTTGGAATTTCACTAGCCGCTTTTCTTTGGGGTATTGGATGTATCATTTATACGATATCTACAGGTATTGGAACTTGGGGTTTAAATAAAACCGTAGGATGGGCCTGGGATATTACTAACTTTGTTTGGTGGGTAGGTATTGGTCACGCAGGGACATTGATTTCTGCAGTGCTATTGTTGTTCCGCCAAAAGTGGAGAATGGCTATTAACCGTTCTGCCGAGGCCATGACGATTTTCTCGGTAATTCAAGCGGGACTGTTTCCAATTATTCATATGGGACGACCTTGGTTAGGTTACTGGGTATTACCAATACCAAACCAGTTTGGTTCGCTTTGGGTAAACTTTAACTCACCTCTTCTTTGGGATGTATTTGCGATTTCAACCTATTTATCGGTTTCCTTAGTGTTCTGGTGGACAGGTTTATTACCAGATTTTGCCATGATTCGTGATAGGGCAATAAAACCATTTCAAAAGAAAATATATTCATTATTGAGCTTCGGTTGGTCAGGTCGTGCTAAAGACTGGCAACGTTTTGAAGAAGTTTCATTAGTCTTGGCAGGTTTGGCAACCCCTTTAGTGCTTTCTGTACACACCATTGTATCGTTTGACTTTGCTACTTCGGTAATCCCTGGATGGCATACCACTATATTCCCGCCATATTTCGTTGCAGGTGCGGTATTCTCGGGATTTGCTATGGTAAACACCCTGCTTATCATCATGCGTAAAGTGTGTAACCTAGAGGATTATATAACGGTGCAACACATTGAATTAATGAATATCGTAATCATGATTACAGGTTCAATTGTAGGGGTGGCTTATATAACTGAATTGTTTATTGCATGGTATTCAGGTGTAGAGTATGAGCAATATGCCTTCTTGAATAGAGCAACAGGGCCTTACTGGTGGGCTTACTGGGCCATGATGACTTGTAACGTATTCTCGCCACAGTTTATGTGGTTCAAAAAGTTAAGAACAAGTATCATGTTCTCTTTCATAATCTCAATTGTAGTAAATATAGGTATGTGGTTTGAGCGTTTTGTAATTATTGTAACGTCGTTGCACAGAGATTATTTACCATCATCATGGACGATGTTCTCGCCTACCTTTGTAGATATAGGTATATTTATTGGAACTATAGGGTTTTTCTTTGTGCTCTTCCTATTATATTCTAGAACGTTTCCTGTAATAGCACAAGCTGAGGTAAAAACCATTTTAAAATCTTCTGGAGAGAAATATAAAAAGTTGAGAGAAGCAGGTAAAAGCCTAGTAGGAGCGGGCTCTGATGAAAGAACTTCTGGAAGTAATAACCAAACAAAAAATTAAGGTAGCATATGGAAGCTTCAAAAGTAATTCACGCTATTTATAACGATGACGATATCTTGATGTCTGCAGTTAAGAAAGTTAAAGCAGAGAGACATCATATAGAAGAAATATATACACCATTTCCTGTACACGGTTTGGATAAAGCTATGGGATTGGCACCAACACGAATTGCCATAACTTCCTTTATGTATGGTTTGGTTGGGCTTACAGTGGCAATTGTAATGATGAATTTTATCATGATTGAAGACTGGCCTCAAAACATAGGTGGTAAACCAAGTTTTAGTTATTTGGAAAATATGCCTGCTTTTGTGCCAATCATGTTCGAGTTAACTGTATTTTTTGCAGCTCACTTAATGGTAATTACCTTTTACTTACGTAGTAGAATGTGGCCATTTAAGAAAGCTGAAAATCCAGATCCAAGAACTACAGACGATCATTTTTTAATGGAGATAGCAGTACATGGAAATGAAGAAGCTCTTGCAAGCTTGTTAAAGGAAACAGGAGCTGTAGAAGTAAATTTAATTGATAAAGCGCATTAATAAACCAGATGAGAAGCTTAATTAAAATATTAGTAGTGGCAGTCGTATTCGTGGCTGTGTCATGTAAAAAAGATAACGCACCAAACTATCAGTTTATGCCCAATATGTATGAATCTGTAGGATATGAAACTTATGGTGAAGCGGCTTTCCGAAACGGTGTTGAAGCACAATTACCAGCGGAAGGCTCTGTAGCCAGAGGTCACATTCCTTTTGATTTGGAAAATTCTACAGAAGGCTATGAATTGGCAAAAGCTACATTGACTAGTCCGTTAGATTCAACACAGGTTGATTTGGCTGGAGGTAAAGCACTATATGATATCTACTGTGGTATTTGTCATGGTAACAAAGGTGACGGACAAGGAAATTTGGTAAAGCGTGAAAAAATATTAGGTATTCCTAGTTACGATGATGCTGGGCGAGCAATAACCGAAGGGAGTATTTACCATACTATTTATTATGGTAAAAATGCGATGGGAAGTTATGCCAATCAGTTAAATGAGGAAGAGCGTTGGCAAGTTGTGGCCTTTGTTTTAAAATTGAAAGCCGATTTAGAAAAGTAAGACGATAAGATTATATAGATATGTACACATTTTCAAATAAATTAAAGACATTTTCAATCATTCTAATGGTTTTAGGTCTGTTGGGTGTTGGATATGGTTTTATGACATCTCATAAATCGTTTGAAGAAGTTGAGCATTTAATAGCTGCAGAAGAAGCACATCATGGTGGAAGTCACGGTGAAGCTGATGCACATGCAACTGCTCCATCACAAGACACACATGGCACTGATGAAGCCCATGAAGAGGTTGATTCACATAAAGAACATGTGGAGCATGTGATGCACCAAATTCATAATAGACCTTGGTCTGCACTTTACGTAGCCGCATTTTTCTTTATGATGATTGCTCTTGGTGTTTTGGCTTTTTATGCTATTCAAATTGCATCACAGGCAGGTTGGTCTCCAGTGTTGTTTAGGGTTATGGAAGGGATTACGTCTTACTTATTACCGGGAGCTTTAATTGTATTGGCTATAGCTATTTTAGCAGGTGATCACTTATTTGTTTGGATGAATCCAGACATGGTAAATCCAGAAAGTGAGCATTTTGATAAATTGGTTGCAGGTAAATCAGGCTGGTTAAATAAAACAGGATTTATTATTAGAGCATTATTGTTTATTGGTGGATGGAGTTTTTACAGATATATCTCTCGTAAATATTCTATAGCACAAGATACCGCTGAAAACAATAGTAACTTTAAAAAAGCATTTCGTTGGTCTGCTGGATTTTTAGTATTCTTCATTTATACGGAGTCTATGATGTCTTGGGACTGGATTATGAGTGTTGACCCGCATTGGTTTTCTACCTTATTTGGATGGTATGTATTTGCTAGTATGTTTGTTAGTGGTATAACCGTTATAGCTTTAATGTCTATTTACTTAAAATCGAGAGGTTATTTAGAATTTGTAAACGAAAACCATTTGCACGATGTCGCTAAGTTTATGTTTGCCATGAGTATATTCTGGACGTATCTGTGGTTCTCACAATTCATGTTGATTTGGTATTCGAACATCCCAGAAGAGGTAACCTATTTTGTGTCTCGTTTTAACGATTACAAATTACCATTCTTAGGCATGGTGGTCTTAAACTTTGTATTCCCTATATTAATGTTAATGAATGCAGATTACAAGCGTATTCCTTGGTTTGTGGTTATGACAGGTATCGTGATATTGTTTGGTCATTATGTTGATATTTTTAATATGATTATGCCAGCAACCGTTGGAGACAGATGGTTTATTGGAATTCCAGAAATTAGTTCCATTTTACTTTTCGCTGGTTTGTTCATATTTATTGTGTTTACGGCGTTAACCAAGGCACCATTATTGGTACAGAGATACCCTTTTAAAAAGGAAAGCGAAGAGTTTCATTATTAATATAAAGATTTAAATAAAGAAGAACGATAACAATGACTACTTTATTAACCATAATAGTTTTAGTATTTATTTTAATTGCCATTTGGCAAATGGTAAAGATTTTCGATTTGGCACAGGCCAAAACTGAAAATGCCATTCCTGGAGTAGCCACAGATAAGGACAATTCCATAAATGGGTATTTAATGATGGGGTTCTTAGCATTTATTTATGTGATAACCATTGTATGTTGTGTGAAATGGGGTGATTTACCTTTATTGTCTAATTCGGCTTCAGAGCATGGTCCTACTATCGACAATCTAATGATAGTGTCTTTAGTGATCATTTTTATTGTTCAAACCATAACTCAGTATTTGTTACACTATTTTGCTTTTAAATACAAAGGTGAAAAAGGTAAAAAGGCCTTGTTTTTTGCAGACAATAATAAATTAGAAGCGATTTGGACTATTATCCCAGTAATTGTTTTGGCAGGCTTGATTATCTATGGATTGAATACATGGATAAACATTATGGGCGTTGATGAAAGTGATGATCCATTAGTGGTGGAGTTATATGCACAACAGTTTAACTGGAAAGCCAGATACGGCGGTTCAGATAATACCTTAGGAAAAGCAAATGTACGTTTAATAGACATCGATCGTGCTAATATCTTGGGGCTGGACGAATCTGATCCGGATGCACAAGATGATATCATCACTACCGAGTTACACTTACCTGTAGGGCGTCCAGTATTATTTAAAATGCGCTCCCAAGATGTGTTGCACTCGGCTTACATGCCCCATTTTAGAGCACAAATGAACTGTGTGCCAGGTATGATTACCCAATTTGGCTTTACACCTACAATGACTACCGCTGAAATGAGACAAACACCAGAAATGGTTGAAAAAGTTGCCAATATCAATAGAATAAGAGTTGAAAATAGCAAAGCACTTGTAGCAAAAGGAGAAGAGGCTTTAGATCGCTATGAGTTCGATTACCTATTAATTTGTAATAAGATTTGTGGTAAATCACATTACAACATGCAAATGAAAATAGTAGTCGAAACCCAAGAGGAATATGAAGCTTGGCTAAAAGAGCAAAAAGAATTTAAAAACTCTCTAATTAACTAAAAAGATAAAAACGATATAAGATTATGTCAGCACAAGCAGATACTCACGCTCACGACGACCATGGACATCATCATAAAGAAACTTTTGTAACTAAATATATTTTTAGTCAGGATCATAAAATGATTGCCAAACAGTACCTCATTACAGGTACCATCATGGGTGTTATAGGTGTTATAATGTCATTAATGTTCCGTATGCAAATAGCATGGCCCGAAGAGCCTAATGTGTTATTTGAAGCTTTATTAGGCAAATGGGCACCAGGCGGTGTCATGGATGCTGATATTTATTTGGCTTTAGTTACTATACATGGAACTATAATGGTATTTTTTGTATTAACAGCTGGTTTGAGTGGTACGTTCAGTAATTTGTTAATTCCATTACAAATTGGTGCTCGCGATATGGCGTCAGGATTCCTTAACATGGTATCCTATTGGTTGTTTTTCTTGTCTAGTGTGGTTATGGTAATTTCTTTATTTGTTGAAGCTGGGCCTGCAGCAGCAGGATGGACTATTTATCCTCCATTAAGTGCCCTGCCAATGGCACAGGGTGGCTCTGGTATGGGGATGACTTTATGGCTGGTGTCTATGGCTATTTTCATTGCCTCTTCATTATTAGGATCGCTTAACTATATTGTTACCGTAATCAATTTACGTACAAAAGGGATGTCTATGACAAGATTACCGTTAACCATATGGGCTTTCTTTATTACGGCAATTATTGGTGTGGTATCATTCCCAGTATTATTATCTGCAGCGCTTTTGCTGATAATGGATAGAAGTTTTGGTACCTCATTTTTCTTGTCAGATATATTTATTCAAGGTGAAGTTTTGCATTACCAAGGGGGGTCTCCAGTATTGTTCGAACACCTATTTTGGTTTTTAGGGCACCCAGAGGTTTACATTGTAATACTGCCTGCTATGGGACTGGTTTCTGAGATTATGGCAACCAATTCCCGTAAGCCGATATTTGGTTACAGAGCGATGATTGCATCTATTTTAGCTATTGCCTTTTTATCAACTATAGTATGGGGTCACCACATGTTTGTTTCAGGTATGAACCCATTCCTAGGATCTGTATTTACATTTACTACTTTATTAATTGCTATTCCATCGGCGGTAAAAGCCTTTAACTGGATTACCACCATATGGAAAGGTAATTTACAGATGAACCCCGCTATGTTATTCTCTATTGGTTTTGTGTCTACATTCATTACAGGAGGTTTAACAGGGATTATCCTAGGTGATAGCGCATTAGATATTAATGTTCATGATACATACTTTGTGGTAGCGCATTTCCATTTAGTAATGGGTATTTCGGCTTTATATGGAATGTTTGCTGGTATTTACCACTGGTTTCCTAAAATGTTTGGTAGAATGTTGAACAAAAATTTGGGATATATTCATTTTTGGGTAACTGCTGTTTGTGCTTATGGTGTTTTCTTCCCAATGCACTTTATAGGCATGGCAGGTTTACCAAGGCGTTATTATACTAATAGTAACTTCCCACTGTTCGACGATCTGGCCAATGTAAATGTTATTATTACCATTTTTGCTTTAATAGGAGGGGTTGTTCAAATTGTTTATTTATATAACTTCTTCGGAAGTATATTCTTTGGAAAGAAAACAGTTCAAAACCCTTGGAGATCAACTACTTTGGAGTGGACAGCGCCCATTAAACATATTCATGGTAACTGGGAAGGTGAAATTCCTCATGTACATCGTTGGTCATACGATTATAGTAAACCTGGACATGATGACGATTTCGTACCTCAAAATATACCGCTTAAGGACGGTGAAGAAGAATTGCAACATTAGTATGTTATATAAAATAAACACAGTGAAGTGATTAATCTCTGTGTAAAAGATACTAGCCTTTCCAAAATGGAAAGGCTTTTTCGTTATATTTGTTCATGCTGAATTCCTGACTGGTGGACAGGAAAGGTATTTCAGGGTAATCACTTTTATATGTAATTCTGAACGAAGTGAAGAATCTCTTATGAACGAAAATTTAAATCCAACAAACGAAAATTTTTCTCCCGAAGAAATTGATGTAGAAAAAAAATTAAGGCCCTTATCTTTTGATGATTTTACGGGACAAGACCAAGTGTTGGAAAATCTTCAGGTATTTGTTAAAGCAGCAAATTTACGTATAGAAGCCCTAGACCATACCTTGTTTCATGGCCCTCCAGGATTAGGGAAAACAACCTTGGCCCATATACTAGCCAACGAATTGGATGTAGGTATTAAAGTCACTTCAGGACCAGTATTGGATAAACCAGGTGATTTGGCAGGGCTGCTTACTAATTTGGAAGAGCGTGACGTATTATTTATAGATGAGATACATAGATTAAGCCCTATAGTTGAAGAATACCTGTATTCAGCCATGGAAGATTATAAAATCGATATCATGATAGAAACGGGTCCTAACGCAAGAACAGTGCAAATAAATTTGAATCCGTTTACTTTGGTGGGGGCTACTACAAGGTCGGGATTGTTAACCTCTCCAATGCGGGCACGTTTTGGGATTCAAAGTCGATTACAGTATTATAATACGGAGTTGTTGACTACAATCATTCAGCGTAGTGCCAATATTCTAAATGTTCCTATCTCAATGGAGGCCGCAATAGAAATAGCAGGCCGAAGTAGAGGGACGCCAAGAATTGCGAACGCTCTATTGCGACGTGTGCGTGATTTTGCCCAGATAAAAGGTAATGGAACGATCGATATTAAAATTGCCAAATTTGCTTTAGAAGCCTTGAACGTAGATGCTCATGGTTTGGATGAGATGGACAACAAAATTCTTTCGACAATCATCGATAAATTTAAAGGTGGGCCGGTGGGGATTACTACAATAGCAACAGCCGTTAGTGAAAGTCCAGAAACTATAGAAGAAGTCTATGAACCTTTTTTGATACAACAAGGTTTTATTATGCGCACCCCGCGGGGGCGTGAGGTTACAGAACTTGCATATAAACATTTAGGTAGAATAAAAGGCAATATTCAAGGCGGTTTGTTTTGACACAACGTGTCACCCTGAATTGGTTTCAGGGGATCATGAACTATGAACTCAAAAACCCAATATACACAACTTATCAAAACCGAAGCCAAACGCCTCGGTTTTTTGTCTTGTGGGATTTCCAAAGCCGAGTTTTTAGAGGATGAAGCACCTAGACTGGAAAACTGGTTAAATAAAGGGATGCATGGAGAAATGCGTTATATGGAAAACCATTTCGATAAGCGTTTGGATCCTACCAAATTGGTAGAGAGTTCTAAAAGTGTCATTTCGCTTTTACTAAATTATTATCCGCAAGAAAAGCAATGCCAAAATACCTTTAAGGTGTCTAAGTATGCTTATGGTACCGATTATCATTTTGTAATCAAGGATAAGCTTAAATCCTTGTTGCAATTTATTCAACTGGAAATAGGGCAAGTTAACGGGCGTGCTTTTGTGGACTCGGCACCAGTGCTCGATAAGGCTTGGGCTGCCAGAAGTGGTTTAGGTTGGATTGGCAAACACAGCAATCTTATAACGCAACAAGTAGGGTCGTTTTATTTTATAGCCGAACTTATCATAGATTTAGAGTTGGAATACGATACCCCAACCACCGACCATTGTGGTACCTGCACGGCTTGTATTGATTCGTGCCCCACTGAAGCCATCATTCAACCTTATGTGGTTGATGGGAATAAATGCATTTCCTATTTAACCATTGAGTTAAAAGACAATATCCCTACCGAGTTTAAGGGTAAAATGGACGGTTGGATGTTTGGTTGTGATGTATGCCAAGATGTATGTCCTTGGAACCGATTTTCCAAACCACATGATGAGCCTCTTTTCAACCCGTATCCAGAATTATTGTCTATGACCAAAAAAGAATGGGAAGAAATCACCGAAGAGACTTTTAGGGAGGTCTTTAAAAAATCGGCTGTAAAGCGCACTAAGTTTTCAGGGTTAAAACGTAATATCAATTTTTTAAAAGAATAATGATGACAAAAGTAGGATTGTTATCTTTGTAGATTCATAAAAATAATCCTTATGAGTGAAGAAAGTAAACGCAGAGAAGCCCTTATATATCATGCCAAACCCACCCCTGGAAAAATAAAAGTCGTCCCAACAAAAAAATATGCTAGCCAAAGAGACTTGTCTTTAGCTTATTCCCCTGGTGTTGCAGAGCCTTGTTTAGAAATTGAAAAAGATAAGGACAAGGCCTATAAGTATACTGCCAAAGGTAATTTGGTAGCTGTAATCTCCAACGGAACAGCGGTTTTAGGTTTAGGGAATATTGGCCCAGAAGCTTCCAAGCCTGTTATGGAAGGTAAAGGGCTGTTATTTAAAATATTTGCCGATATAGATGTATTCGATATAGAAGTCAATACTGAAAATGTCGATGAATTTATAGAGACCGTTAAGAATATTGCCCCCACATTTGGAGGGATTAACCTTGAGGATATTAAAGCTCCTGAAGCGTTTGAAATTGAAAGGCGTCTTAAGGAAGAACTGGATATTCCCGTAATGCATGATGATCAGCACGGTACGGCGATTATATCGGCAGCTGCTTTAATCAATGCGGTAGAATTAGCAGGCAAGAAATTAGAAAAAGTAAAGATAGTCATTAGTGGTGCTGGAGCTGCAGCAATATCATGTTCAAGATTATATCAAGCCTGTGGAGCTAAACGTGAAAATATGGTGATGCTGGATAGTAAAGGTGTTATTAGAATGGATAGGGAAAATCTGTCAAGTGAAAAAGCAGAGTTTGCTACTCATAGAAAAATAAACACCTTAGAAGAAGCTATGAAGGATGCCGATGTATTTATTGGTCTGTCCTTAGCAAACATAGTATCTCCCGAAATGTTGTTATCTATGGCTAAAAAGCCTATTGTTTTTGCTATGGCTAACCCTAATCCAGAAATAGCCTATAATTTGGCTGTGTCTACTCGTAAGGATATTATTATGGCTACAGGTCGTAGTGACCATCCTAATCAGGTAAATAATGTATTAGGCTTCCCTTTTATCTTTAGAGGAGCTTTAGATGTAAGGGCTACAAAAATTAATGAAGCCATGAAAATGGCTGCTGTAAAAGCATTGGCCAAGTTAGCTAAAGAACCCGTGCCAGAGCAGGTTAATATTGCCTATGGAGAAACCCGATTGGCTTTTGGAAACGATTACATTATACCAAAACCATTTGATCCTAGATTAATTGTAGAAGTACCACCGGCTGTTGCAAAAGCTGCTATGGAAAGTGGTGTTGCTCAAGACCCAATTACAGATTGGGATAGATATAAAGATACGTTACTCACCCGTATGGGCTCTGATAACAAATTAGTAAGACTTTTAATTAACAGAGCGAAATCTAATCCAAAGCGAGTTGTTTTTGCCGAAGCAGACCAATTAAATGTTTTAAAAGCGGCTCAAATAGTTTATGAGGAAGGCGTAGCTCAACCTATTTTATTGGGAAGAAAAGAAGCTATTGAACGCCTAATGGTAGAAATTGAGTTTGATGCTGATGTGACAATTATTGATCCCAAAGCAGATGAGGAAACCGAAAGAAAAAATGAATATGCAAAAGTGTATTGGGAGCAGCGTAAACGAAGAGGGGTTACCTTATATTCTGCACAAAAATTAATGCGAGAGCGAAATTATTTCGCTGCAATGATGGTAAATGAAGGCGATGCTGATGCCTTAATTTCTGGATATTCCCGTAGCTATCCAACAGTAGTAAAACCTATGTTGGAATTAATAGGCAAAGCTCAAGGAGCAACCCGAATTGCCGCTACAAACGTCATGATGACCAAAAGAGGTCCGTTGTTTTTAAGTGATACGTCTATTAATATAAACCCTACAGCAAAAGATTTGGCCAAAATCGCACAAATGACATCAAGTATTATTAAGTTATTTGGGATGGAGCCCGTATTAGCAATGGTGTCTCATTCTAATTTTGGGTCTTCCAATAGTGCTGAATCGGTAAAAGTTAGGGAAGCTGTTTCGTATTTGCACCGTCATTACCCTAATTTAGTCGTAGATGGTGAACTGCAAACCGATTTCGCCTTAAATGATGAGATGCTCAGGGAACGGTTTCCGTTTTCAAAATTGGTTGGAAAAAAAGTCAATGCATTAATATTTCCAAATTTAGATTCGGCTAATATTACCTATAAATTGTTAAAAGAATTGAATGAAGCCGATTCTATTGGCCCAATTATGATGGGAATGCGTAAGCCAGTTCATATCCTTCAACTGGGTGCCAGTGTAGATGAAATTGTGAACATGACAGCCATTGCCGTTATCGATGCCCAGTATAAAGAAAAATGGGAGCAGGAAAACGCTAAAGCAAAGTAACTGTTTTTGTAGATAATTTTATTACATTTGATTGGCTAACCTGGGGGTTTAATGATTACACATATTCAAGGAAAACTTACTGAAAAAAATCCAACACATGTTGTTATAGATTGTAACGGTGTGGGCTATATGCTAAATATTTCATTGCATACCTTTTCCCAAATCCCCGATAAAGAGCAGTTAAAACTATTTACACATTTACAGGTCAAGGAAGATTCCCATACGCTTTATGGGTTTTCGTCTATAGCAGAACGGGAGATTTTTAGGTTGTTAATTTCCGTTAGTGGTATCGGTGCCAATATTGCCCGTACCATGTTATCCTCTTTAACCCCAAAACAAGTTCGGGAGGCCATAGCTACTAGTGATGTTGCATTAATACAATCTATTAAAGGGATTGGAGCCAAAACGGCACAACGGGTCATTTTAGATTTAAAGGATAAAATCCTAAAGATTTACGATATAGATGAAGTTTCTGTCACCAAAGACAATACCAATAAAGAAGAAGCGTTATCTGCTTTAGAGGTACTAGGTTTTGCTAAGAAACAAGCGGAACGTGTCGTGGAAAAAATTGTCAAAAATCAACCAGATGCTAATGTGGAAACCATAATAAAGGAAGCGTTAAAAAATTTATAATAGATTTTGAACACAACTAACCATAGAGTTTATAAGCCTTTAAAAAAATATTTTGTTTTAATAGTGGTTTGTTTTTACGCCCTAGTGTCATGGGGGCAGCAACCCACAGTACAGGATTCTACAAAAACAGGATTTAGTTTAGGAACACTTAAAACCCCAAACCCTAACAGCATACAGTCCAAATACACTTACGATCCATTAACAGATAGGTACATTTATACTGAAATGGTAGGGGATTTTAATATCAATTATCCTGTAATATTAACACCAACCCAGTATTATGAATTGGTTGCAAAAGAAAACCTAAAGAAATATTATAAAGAAAAAATTGATGCTTTTGATGGTAAAAAAGATGGTGCCGATGACGCTCAAAAAAATCTGTTGCCCGAGTTTTATGTGAACTCAGGATTTTTTGAAACCATCTTTGGAGGTAACACTATAGAGGTGGTTCCTCAGGGTTCTGTGGAAATGGATTTAGGTGTATTGTTTTCCAAACAGGATAACCCTGTGTTTTCACCTAGAAACCGAAGTAATTTCACTTTCGATTTCGATCAGCGCATCAGTTTAAGTCTAATGGGGAAAGTGGGTGAACGTTTGCAGGTAACAGCCAATTACGATACGCAATCTACTTTTGATTTTCAAAATCTTATCAAGTTGGAATACACACCAACCGAAGACGATATCATCCAAAAGATTGAAGTGGGTAACGTAAGTATGCCGCTAAACAGTTCATTAATTACAGGAGCTCAAAGTTTATTTGGTGTAAAGGCACAATTACAATTTGGTAGAACCACCGTAACAGGTGTGTTTTCTGAACAGAAATCGCAATCCAGTTCGGTAGTGGCCCAAGGTGGAGGTACTTTAGAGGAATTTGAGTTGTTTATCCGGGACTACGACGAAAACCGTCACTTCTTTTTAGCACAGTATTTTAGGGATAAATATGATGAAGCACTAAGTACTTATCCATACTTAAATACAGGCGGTTTACAAATTACCAGACTTGAAGTATGGATTACCAACAGGAATAACCGTACCGAAAATGTAAGGAATATTGTTGCGCTTCAAGATTTGGGTGAAAGCGAAATTATAGGATTAGATACTCCTCCAGCTGGATTTGTAAATGTAGGCCCTGGAAGCATTCCAGATAATGGAAATAACGATTTTGATCCTGAAAATATAGGTGGAGCAGGATCACAACTTACCAATGCCATAAGGGACGTGGCCACAGTACGACAGGGAATTTTGGTTTCCGGAGTAAATGAAGGATTTGATTATACTAAATTGGAAAATGCCCGTAAGTTAATTCCCGGACAGGAATATGTATTAAATACCGAGTTGGGTTACATTTCACTGAACCAACGGTTGAACAATGATGAAGTATTGGCCGTAGCGTTTCAGTTTACGGTAGGAGGAGCGGTTTATCAAGTGGGTGAATTTGCAAACGATGGCGTTAATGCAACCGAAGTGACCAACAACAGTCAAGGCCAGGTCACATCTGTAGTCAATTCCAATCTTGTACTTAAAATGTTGAAGAGTAGTATCACCAACGTGAATGAGCCTATTTGGGATTTGATGATGAAAAACATTTACGACACAGGAGCCTATAGCCTAAGTCAGGATGATTTCAAATTGAATATTTTTTATAATGAAGCGTCGCCTTTAAACTTTATTACGCCTGTAGAAGGCACGACGTTCCCCATTTTTGATAATAATACACCATCTAATACCAATGATGATAAGGAAATTGTAGAAACCCCATTATTAAAATTATTCTTCCTTGATAAATTGAATTTTAATAATGACCCACAAGGTGGCGGTGATGGGTTTTTCGATTTTGTGCCTAGAATAACAGTATTGCCACAAAATGGTAAAATTATTTTTACCAAAGTAGAACCTTTTGGACGTTACTTGTTTGATATTTTAGATGATGATGGCAACCCCAATAACAATGCCGCCGACTACGAACAGGATATTTATGCCAACCCTAACCAAGAAAAATACGTTTATGACCTGCTTTACAAAAGCACAAAAACGAAAGCTTTAGACGAAGTTGAGAAAAATAAATTCAAGTTAAAGGGACGTTTTAAGTCAGCAGGAGGCGATGGCATCCCTATAGGAGCTTTTAATGTACCTCGTGGGTCAGTAGTGGTAACAGCTGGTGGTCGACAATTGGTAGAAGGTATCGATTATACTGTTAATTATCAGTTGGGGCGTGTGCAAATTTTAGATGAAGCACTTAAGGCATCAAATACACCTATTAATATTTCTACCGAAAACAACGCCGTATTTGGTCAGCAAACCAGACGTTTTACAGGCATCAATGTAGAACATAAATTCAACGAAAATTTTGTGTTGGGTGGTACCTTATTAAACCTTAACGAACGCCCTATAACCCAAAAGGCCAACTACGGGTCTGAACCCATCAATAATACTATTTTTGGGTTTAATGGCAACTTTGCTTCAGAAGTACCATTTTTAACACGATTGGCCAATAAGCTTCCCAATATTGATACCGATATAGAATCTAACTTATCGGTTAGAGGAGAAATGGCATATCTGCTACCCGGAGCACCCAAGGGTACTAATTTAAATGGTGAAGCAACGTCTTATATTGATGATTTTGAAGGCTCACAAAATGCGATTGATTTAAAATCTCAGCAGTCATGGTTTTTATCAAGTAGACCCGTAGGATTGGGAATAGAAGCTAATGAAGATGAGAACGGCATTCAAAATGGTTACAACAGGGCTATGTTAAACTGGTATTCTGTGGATCCTATTTTTTATAGCAGCCAACGACCAGATGATGTGAGCGATGATGATGTATCTGATATCTACACCAGTCGTGTATTTATTGAAGAGTTGTTCCCCAACAGGGATATTGTGCCCGGACAAAACTCTGCTATTTTTACTTTAGATTTAACATACTATCCACAAGAGCGGGGGCCTTATAATTTCCAACCTGGTTCCGAAAATGGTGTATTGAATAATCCTACAGAATCTTGGGCTGGGATTACAAGACAATTAACGTCTACCGATTTGGAACAGGCCAATGTGGAATACATTGAGTTTTGGTTGCAAGACCCATTTCAGGAAAACCCAACTAATAATGGAGGAACATTGGTTTTCAATTTAGGTAATATCTCTGAGGATATTTTAAAGGACGGTCGAAAACTGTATGAAAACGGTTTACCCAAAAATGGAGACGTAAGCTTATTGCTGCCTACCGATTACGGTACTGTAGTGCCCCAAAATCAATCCCTAATTTATGCGTTCGATACTACTGGGCAGGAACGTGATAATCAAGATGTGGGATATGATGGTTATGATGATTCTGAAGAAGTGCAGAAATTTGGTTCTGCTTTTGGAGATGATCCAGCAAATGATAATTATACCTATTTTTTAAACGCTACTGGTGATATTTTTGAGCGTTACAAGCGTTATAATGGGGTAGAAGGTAATACACCTGATACGTTTAGTCAAAGAGATAGGGGCGCAAACACTCAGCCCGATGTAGAAGATATTAATCGTGATAATACCATGAACACGATTGATAGCTATTTTGAATATGAGTTGGAACTTACACCTCAAAATTTGCCGACCGATCAAAATGAATTTGATAACCTTCCATCGAGCAATCCTCTTAAAACATTTTTAACCGATTTTAAGAAACGCTCAAGAGCCTTACCTAACGGGGATAGTAAAGAAGTGACCTGGTATCAGTTTAGGATTCCTGTGCAAGGCAGTCATGTTAAGGCTGTAGGGGGTATTAGTGATTTGCGTTCTGCGAGATTTGCCCGTATCTATTTAAAGGATTTTACACAAAAAACAGTATTCCGTTTTGGAACCTTGGACTTAGTGCGTAGCGACTGGAGACGTTTTGTTCAAGCTTTAGATAAAAATGATCCAACGCCAGAGGATGCCCAAACCGATTTTTCGGTAGGAATAATAGGTACTATTGAAAATGAAGGACGCTACGAAAGACCACCAGGTATTGAACCTGAAGAACTGTTTAATAACAATACGGTAATTGAGCAAAATGAACAGTCGTTGGTTTTAAATGTATGTAATTTAGAAGCACGCGATTCCAGAGCGGTCTTTAAAAATATTAATATAGACATGCGCCAATTTAAGCGAATGCGTATGTTTATACATGCCGAGGAAGATGAGGTAAATGGCCTAAATGATGATGAGTTAGTAGGATTTATACGTATGGGGAACGACTTAACCGAAAACTTTTATCAGATTGAGATTCCTTTAAAAGTTTCAGAATCTGAAACAAGGGAAGGTCTTTGGCCAGAGGAAAATGAGATCAATTTACCCATTGATGTTTTGGGTAAAATTAAGGCACAGGGTATTTCAGATGGAACGTTAACGAATATAGATCCAACATTTTATGATGTTATAGATGGTGAGCCAGTTCCAGTTCCAAACGATCAGTTTTCAGATTATGTGCTTGGGCAACATCGTGTAGCCGTAAAAGGAAACCCAAATTTTGGTGACATTAGAACCTTGATGGTAGGGGTTAAAAACCGATCTAACAATAATGATGTATGTGCTGAAGTTTGGTTTAACGAGTTACGTTTGTCCGATATGGATAATGAAGGCGGTTGGGCTGCCGTAGTTAGTGTTGATGCTAATATCGCAGATTTTGCTACCATTAGTGCTACGGGGCGGCAAAGTACTTCTGGGTTTGGTTCTTTAGAGCAAGGACCTAGTCAGCGTAGTTTAGAGGATGTTCAACAATATGATGTGGTTACCAATGTTAACATGGGGCAATTGCTTCCAAAAAAGTGGGGCATTCAATTGCCTTTTAATTATGCACAGAGCGAAGAATTAATCACACCCAAATATGATCAATTCTATGAAGATCTAACCTTAGATTCTAGAATAGCTGCTGCCAATACTGCTGAAGATAAGGAAACCATAAAGCGTCAATCTGAAGATTATACCAAACGAAAAAGCATCAATTTTATAGGCGTTCGAAAAATAAGAACCAATGATGAAGCCATACCTCGTTTTTATGATGTCGAAAATTTAACTTTTAACTATTCGTATAACAAATTAGAGCATCGCGATTTTGAAATTGAAAACTTGGTTAATAAAACAGTAAGGGTTGGAGCTAATTATGCCTTCAATTTTAACCCCATAAAGGTGGAACCTTTTAAAAAGAATGATTCACTCTTTAGAAGTCAATATCTAAAAATATTAAAAGACTTTAACTTTAATTTATTACCTACAAGTTTTACGATAAATACAGATATAAATCGTCAGTTCAACAAACAAAAGTTCAGGGAAATCGATTTAGGAGGAGGAAACATTGGTATTGAAGAATTGTTTAGAAGAAATTACACCTTTGATTTTCAGTACACCATCAACTATAATATAACTGATGCATTACAGTTAAACTTTACAGCTGCAAATAATAATATTGTCCGCAATTATTTTAAGGATAATATTGTTAATGGCGAACAAGATCCAACTTTGGATGTTTGGGATGGGTTTTTTGATGTAGGCGATCCTAACAGGCAAACCCAGCAGTTGGGTATAACCTATCAATTGCCATTGAACAAAATACCAACATTCAGCTTTTTAGATGTCACCTATCAATACAGTGGAGATTTTCAATGGCAAAAAGGTTCGGATTTATATGGTGAGTTAGAAATTGATGGTGTAACCTATAACTTAGGGAATACCATACAAAATGCCAATACTCATAATATTAATTCGTCCTTAAACATGGATCGATTATATAAGTATTTAGGATTGGTTAAAAAACCTATTAGATCTGTAAGAACTAGAAACACTCGTGCTCCAGGACCCCCTGGAGCTAACCAAAATAACAACCAGCCTAAAGCAAAAAACAATACAGGAACAAAATTATTAAATGCAGGAATTGATATTTTAACAAGCATTAAACGTATTCAGGTTAATTATTCTGAAAATAATGGAACCTTTTTACCTGGCTACCTAAGAACCCCTGGATTTATAGGAACTTTAAAACCAACTTTTGGATACACTTTTGGAAGTCAGCAGGATATTCGATATTTGGCGGCACGAAATGGTTGGTTAACGGTATTCCCTGAATTCAATCAGCAGTACACCGAAACCCACACCAAAAACTTGGATGTTTCGGCTAATCTAGAGCCGTTTAGGGATTTAAAGATTGATCTTGTAGCTGGTAGGGCCTACTACGAAAATTACAATGAAAACTATAGGGTAGAAAATGGCGTGTATAATCCCTTAACCCCAAACACCTTTGGTAACTTTAATATTTCAACCATTTTAATAAAAACGGCATTTGGTAAAAGTGATGAGACAAGTTCAGACGCTTTTAACGAGTTTAGGGCCAATAGATTAATTATTGCAAGACGCCTAGCCCAACAAAATGGTGCAGATGTAAATGATGTAGATGCCGATGGGTTCCCTAAAGGCTTTGGTAAAAACAGTCAAGCCGTATTATTACCAGCATTTTTGGCGGCTTACTCAGGGCAGGATGCCAACCAAATTAAAATGTCGGCTTTTCGTGATGTGCCTATTCCAAACTGGGATTTAAAATATTCTGGTTTTATGAAATTTAATTGGTTTAAAAAACGTTTTAAACGCTTCTCGATTACCCATGGTTACCGTTCCAATTATACCATTAATCAATTTCAATCCAATTTAGATTATACAGTACCAGATTTTAGTTTGGATTATGCGAATCAGGACCCCGAAACAAAAAACCAAGCTGGGGATTATAAAAACAAAACCCTGTTTAGTAATATTAACTTGACGGAGATGTTTAGTCCGTTAATCCGTGTTGATTTTGAAATGCAAAACTCTATAAAAATACTGGCAGAGGTAAAAAAGGATCGTCTGTTGTCATTGAGCTTCGATAATAATTTAATGACCGAAATACAGGGCAATGAATATGTGCTGGGCTTAGGGTACAGGATTAAGGATGTACGTATCCGTTCACAGTTGGCTGGCCCGAGAAAACGCATTGTTAGCGATTTAAACATGAAGGCAGATATTTCAATACGGGATAATAAAACTATTATTAGATATTTGGATTTAGAAAACAATCAAGTCACTTCTGGACAAACCATTTGGGGCTTAAAATATTCGGCAGATTATGCTTTCAGTAAAAACCTAACGGGAATCTTTTACTTCGACTATGCGTTTTCAGAATATGCGATTTCTACAGCTTTTCCTCAAACGACCATTCGCTCTGGTTTGACCCTAAGATATAATTTCGGAAATTAAATAATAACTGTTTGAATTTATATTGGGATTAAATACATTTGCTAAAATTAACTAAAAACGACTGGTAATGAATATTCCATCAGAATTAAAATACACTAAGGATCACGAATGGATAAAAATTGAAGGTGATATCGCTACTATTGGCATTACCGATTTTGCTCAAAGTGAACTCGGCGATATTGTATATGTTGAAGTAGAAACCGTTGATGAAACTCTGGAAGCTGAAGAGATTTTTGGCACTGTGGAAGCTGTAAAAACAGTTTCCGACTTATTTTTACCACTTTCTGGTGAAATTATAGAGTTTAATGAAGCTTTGGAAGATGAACCAGAAAAGGTGAATACAGATCCTTATGGTGATGGATGGATGATAAAGGTAAGGTGTTCAGATTTATCCCAAGCCGAGACTTTACTTTCATCTGACGATTACAAAGCACTTGTTGGTGCTTAAAAAGTACGCGCTTTATATTGCTACAGCCTATTCCCTTGGTTTAGCTTTTTTAAGTTTAATAAATCTTGGGGAATTACCAAAAACACCATTAGATTCTGGAGACAAAGTCTTTCACTTTTGTGCGTATTTTGTGCTAACTCTAATATGGTATAATGTGTTTAGATTACAGGTAAAACTAAACAAAAAACAAGCAATTACAAGAGCAGGTCTATTAGCATTTGTTTTTGGTATAATTATTGAGCTATTACAAAGTATGCTTACCAATACCAGAGCTTCAGATAGTTATGATGTGCTGGCAAATACATTGGGTATTATTTTAGCAGGGCTTTTATTACTATGTTACAATAATAAAGACATTAAAAATAGTTGATCACTTGTTTTTTTGATAAATAAATGGTTATTTTAGCAATCCTGAAAAATCGATAAAATTATGGAACCGAAGAAAAATCCTAAAGCAAACGTTGGACGTAACAGCTCACTTTATTTTGCCGTTGGTTTGGCTTTAATGTTGTTTTTAGCAAATTTTGCTATAAATTATAAGACTTACGATAAAGATGCTATTGATATAGGGCAGTTAAATCTAGATGAATTGGATGAAGAAGAAATTCCAATCACAGAGCAGTTAAAAACACCACCACCACCGCCACCGCCACCAGCGGCTCCAGAGGTTATAGAAATTGTTGAGGACGAAGAAGAAGTTGAAGAAACCGTAATAGAATCCACAGAAACAGATCAGGAGGAAGAAATTGTAGAGGTAGAAGAAGTTGAGGTAGAAGAAGTTGAAGAAGATATTGAAGTGCCATTTGCTGTAATTGAAAATGTGCCGGTTTTCCCAGGCTGTGAGCGTGAAAAAAATAATGATGCCAAGAGAGCTTGTATGTCTGAAAAAATCCAAAAGTTCGTAAACAAGAATTTTAATACAGACCTTGCGGGCGATTTAGGGCTTTCTGGAAGACAGCGTATCAATGTTATTTTCAAAATAGATAAAACTGGAAATGTAACTGGAGTTCGTGCAAGAGCACCGCATCCAGGCTTAGAAAAAGAAGCTGCTAGGGTAATTAATAAGTTGCCTAAAATGCAGCCAGGAAAACAACGTGGAAAAGCGGTTACAGTTCCTTATTCGTTGCCAATTATCTTTCAGGTTCAGGATTAGTTCATTTATATATAGCTTTTAACGAGCTAGAAAAACGCAAAAAATAAAATCCCGTTACAACATTTGTAACGGGATTTCTTTTTGGTATGCTTATTGTGATTTTATCATAATATTAACATTTAAACTATAATTATTATGAGAATTTCAAAACATTCCCACGACTCCATTCGGCAAAATGGAGAAACCGTGAAAAAACCGCAAAAGCATGATGTAAATTTACAAAAAAACTCAACCCTTTACTTTCAAGTAGGTCTAATAGTTTGCTTATTGATTACCTATGGTCTCTTTGAAATGAAATTTGAGACGACTATACATAGGTATGTAGATTTACCATTAATTGAAGAGCCAGACTATATGGTTGACGTTCCAATAATTAAAACAGAAGCGCCTAATTTTGATGAACCACTCGAAAGAAAAGTTGTTAAGAGTCCAGTTTTAAAAGAAGTACCTGATGACACACCAGATCCTACTTTTTTTGATGAATCTCCAAAACCCAAAATATCTAATCCTATTGTTGCTCCAGACGCCTTACCAGATTTGCCTGAGAAACCCGAAGATGATAACGTTCCTATAGCTTTTATTCAAAATGCACCAATTTACCCTGGTTGCGAAAAAATCAAAACTAACGAAGCGCGAAAAAAGTGTATGTCTGATAAAATTGCAAAGTTGATCCAACGTAAATTTCATGGTGACGAAATTGCTTCAGAATTTGGTTTGAAAGGCATGCAAAAAATCAATGTACAATTCACTATTGATAAAACAGGTAAAGTTAATAGTGTTAAAACTAGGGCGCCTCACCCTAAGTTGGAAGATGAGGCCAAAAGAGTTATTAATTTAATACCAGAAATGACACCAGGAAAGCAAAACAATAAAAATGTAGGTGTTATTTATATATTGCCCATCAAATTTATGGTGCATTAAACAATACTTACTCAAGACTAAAAAACCGTTATCAAAATAAAGATAACGGTTTTTTGTTTTAACGTCCATTGTTAAAAATATAGTATCTTTCGGCATAGAATTAAAGTTTATCGAGTTACCATGAAGAGATATGTTGTGCTACTATTACTTTCACTGCAATATAGTATTTATGCACAGACCTTACAGTCTAATGAAAAACCTCCAGTGTTTCCTAGTTGTGAAGGCGTTGGCGTAGAGGACCTGCAGACTTGCTTTAACAACCATATATACATATACATATACAATAATTTTAAAGTACCCCAACAAGTTATAGATGAAAAATATAAAGGCGAAATTTCAGTACTATTCGAAGTGGATAGCACAGGCGTTTTTAAAGTTATTTATGCCGAAGCAATGTATGATGTTTTGAAGGCTGAAACTAAAAGGGTATTCTCAATATTACCTAAAATAAAACCGGCAACCTATAATGGGCGACCTACTTATAAGCAATACGCTATGGCCATTAAAATTCCTTTGGTCAATCAAAGTGAAAGTGGTGGCGGTACAGATATTTCGAAAAGCGAAATTTCAAAGCGGGCACAGATTGTTAAGGCAGAATATGATAGTGTGTCGTCTAATCTTGTGCCTTATAAAAATAAACGGTCTTCGAGTCAGTTGAATGTGCCCTTTACACACAGTTATTATGCACAGTTCGATAGAAACTTAAATCTAGTTGGCACTAACAGTCACACCGCTTCTAAACCTTTTTTGTTCGATGAGGTTTCTAAGTATTACGATTTTAATTCTGAAAAACACAAACTAGTAAAGGAAGCCAGTAATTGGGGAGGTAGAAAACTTTGGAATGAACATTTGGTGCAACTACAAGGAAAGGATTATTGGTTTACCATAGACCCTATTTTCGATTTACAAGTTGGAAAAGATACGGAGGCTGACTTTAGCTCTACATATAATAATACTAGAGGAATATTAATACAAGGGGGTTTTTGGGAAAAAATTAATTTTTATACTTCGGTGTTTGAAAGTCAAGGCCGTTTTGCACAATATGTAAATAACTATGCCGAAAGTTTAAAGGCTTTTGGTCCCGATCCAGCCATTATTCCAGGTCGAGGTATCGCAAAGCGATTCAAAACCGATTCTTATGATTACCCAGTTGCTGAAGCGTATTTGTCCTATACACCAGCAAAGTTTATCAATATCCAGTTTGGACATGGCAAAAATTTTATTGGTGACGGCTACCGCTCGTTATTGCTCAGTGATGTAGCTAGTCCTAGACCATTTTTGAAATTGAATACTAAATTCTGGAAAATAAAATATACTAATACTTGGATGTGGTTAAAGGACGTAAGGCCCGAAGTGACTGAAGATGGCGCATTTTTAACTAAGTATATGGCTACCCACTATTTAAGTTGGAATGTTTCAAAACGCTTAAATTTAGGATTTTTTGAATCAGTTGTATGGAGTAATACTAACGAAAGGGGTTTTGATGTTAACTATTTAAATCCGGTTATTTTTTACCGTGCTATAGAGTTTGAAACGGGTCAAGGAGCTGGAAATGCCATTTTAGGTGCTTCTGCAAAATTTAAGTTTAATGACAATGTAAATATGTATGGTCAGTTTATTTTGGATGAATTTTCATTAAATGACATTAAAGCAAGAGAAAAAAGTTGGAAAAACAAATATGGTTATCAATTGGGTATTAAATATTACAATGCCTTTAAGGTGGATAACTTAATGATGCAATTGGAATACAATCGTATTAGGCCATATACCTATTCACATAACACCATAATATTGAATTATGGCCATAATAACCAGTCTATGGCTCATTTATGGGGAGCTAATTTTAGTGAATGGGTACTTATAGGGCATTATAATTATAATCGCTGGTTTGCAGACGCTAAATTTATTTTTGGCAAGCGCGGTTTGGATTATAATGAGGGAACTAATAATTTTAGTTATGGGGGCGATATTTATAGAAATTACAATGACAGGCCTTCTGATACAGGAATAAAAGTGGGGCAGGGAATAAACACGAAAACCTTTTATGGGAATATACAAGCAGGCTATTTAATTAACCCTTCCACCAACTTAAAATTATTTGCAGATATTACGGTTAGAAATTTTAATCCTGATGCGATTACTAATTCAACTTTAAAAAGTGATACCGTTTGGTTTAATTTAGGATTAAGAACCGATCTGTTTAATTGGTATTTTGATTTTTAATTTTTAATAAGCAGTTAAGTTAAGGACGGTTGAAAGGTTATAAGCACATTAGTGTTTTTTACATTTTGAAACTAAGGATCTGTCAATATTTTAAAACCTAGCGGGACTTAGTTTTTTAAACTCTTATAAAACGTTCTTCTTATTTTTTCAGAAGAAATAAAATTCCAACTATATCCTAAATCGTCATATTTTTTTGTTATGGATGTGTTATTGGCAACTTCTTCTTCAGATTTACCATTATTGATTTCGGCCAATACCTTAGCCATTAAATCTTCCAGCATATTTAAAAACAGCTGATAATCTTTTTTGTTTGAGGGCTTACCATGTCCGGGGATGATTTTGGTGTCATCATCAATAAGAATCAAGGCTTTTTTTACGGCATCAATATAACCATTTACACTTCCTCCTGAATTTAAATCAATAAAAGGGTAACGTTCTGTAAAGAAAATATCACCGGTATGCAATACATTACTTTCGGTAAAATACAGCATGCTATCGCCATCGGTATGGGCATTGTCAAAATGCATAAGAGCAACCTGTTCTCCATTAATATAAATATTGAGTTTGTCACTATAGGTAATTACAGGAAGGGATTCAATAGTGTTGTTTTCTATAAGGCGAGTTCTAACATTATTATGCGCTATTATAGTGGTTTTTTGTTTGGCAACATTGGAGTTTCCCCCAGTATGATCTCCATGATGATGGGTATTTGCCAAGAATTTAATAGGTTTGTCACTTATGGCTTTAATAGCTTCAAATATCTGAGGTGTTAATCGAGCAAATTGACTATCAACCATTAAAACACCATCGTCACCAGCAGAAATACCAATGTTGCCACCTTGACCTTCTAGCATATAAATATGATCCGATAAAGGGATGGTTTTAATAACAAACTTGTCGTTTTGGGCACAGGCAATTACAGGAAAGGACGACAAAAACAGTGTAAATAATGTATTTATAGGTTTCATATTGAGGGAAATCTTGCTTAAAAAGGTTTTATAATGTAGTGAATTAAAGTATTACAAATTACAATTAAAAAAGGATTGCTCAAAATACTGTAATAGAGTATCTTTGCACTCGCTAATTAATAAGAAGGAACAATAAGTACATTGAGTAATACAAGATCTTTGTTAACAACACATTCGGTAATTTCAGATTTTAAGGAAATCACAAAAATGCGACTGGCTTTGAGTGTGGTCTTTTCTTCTTTGGCTGGATATTTGTTAGGAGCCGATATCGTAGATTTTAAAACCTTGGTTTTATTAGCTTTTGGTGGGTATTTTATGGTAGGAGCTTCCAATGCATTTAATCAAATTATAGAAAAGGATTTAGATGCATTAATGAACCGCACTAAGAACAGACCCATTCCAGCAGGTAGAATGTCAGTAAAAACAGCATTTATTATTGCCTCAATTTTTACGGTTTTAGGTGTTGTCATTCTTTATACTATTAATAAACAAACTGCCATGTTCGGCGCTATATCTATATTTTTATACACTTGTATTTATACGCCATTAAAAACTAAAACATCTATTGCTGTTTTTGTAGGGGCCATCCCTGGCGCTATACCATTTATGTTAGGTTGGGTAGCTGCTACTAACGATTTTGGTATAGAACCCGGAACGTTATTTGCACTCCAGTTTTTTTGGCAATTCCCCCATTTTTGGGCTATAGGATGGTTTTTGTACACAGATTATGAAAAGGCAGGTTTTTTCATGTTGCCAACAGGAAAACAAGATAAAGGCACTGCAGTACAAACCATAATGTATACCATTTGGACCATATTGGTTTCTGTAATACCTGTTTTTGGATTTACTGGAAAGTTACAGCTTTCAATACTGGCTGCTATCATTGTCTTGCTTTTAGGATTATGGATGCTGTATTATGCTGTTCGTTTGTTTAATGTAATGACCGAAAGAGCGGCTAAACAACTTATGTTAGTAAGCGTGTCTTATATTTCCCTGGTGCAAATAGTATATGTCATTGATAAATTTATAAACTAAAATGGATTTAACTCAAGGAACACAAGAAGAAAAAAATAGTAGGGCTAAAAAAATGATGCTTTGGTTTGGGATTATTTCACTAGTAATGACCTTTGCAGGTTGGACAAGCGCCTATATTGTAAGTAAGTCCCGGCCAGATTGGTTGCACGATTTTGAACTGCCAAACGCATTTATGGTTAGTCTATTTATTATAATAGTGAGTAGTGTTACGTTTATTTTAGCTAAAAGAGCGCTAAAAAAAGACAATAGATCACAAACCATGTTTTTATTGATGCTAACATTGGCTTTGGGCTTAGGGTTTGTTTATAATCAGTTTCAAGGATTTGGTGAAATCATAGGAAGAGGCTTTCATTTTACTGGACCAACTAGTAATATTACCATGACCTTTATTTTTGTCATTGCTTTTATGCATATTTTGCATGTGGTTGTGGGGCTAATATGTTTGCTGGTGGTAATTTATAATCATTTTAAACAAAAGTACACTCCTGCTAATTTACTTGGGTTTGAACTTGCTGCTACTTTTTGGCACTTTTTGGATGTGTTATGGGTTTTACTCTTTTTGTTTTTATATTTCTTTAGATGAATAAAATGATTATTTTTGTGCAACTTTTTAAATAACAACCATTAATATATGAGTACTACAGTTGTAAATACTGGAACAGAAGGTAAGACATGGGGTGGAGGAAATGAACCTCTAAAGGCTAGTTATGGTAAAATGATGATGTGGTTTTTCATCGTTTCTGATGCACTAACTTTTTCGGGGTTTTTAGCAGCCTATGGTTTTTCAAGATTTAAATTTATAGATGCGTGGCCAATCGCTGATGAAGTATTTACCCACGTACCATTTTTACATGGCCAGGAATTGCCAATGATATATGTGGCATTTATGACCTTTATCCTTATCATGTCGTCGGTAACTATGGTGTTGGCCGTAGATGCTGGTCATCATTTAAACAAAGCAAAAGTGACCCTTTATATGTTTTTGACTATTATTGGGGGGTTAATTTTTGTTGGATCCCAAGCTTGGGAATGGGCAACATTTATAAAGGGTGATTATGGAGCAGTTCAAACAAAAGGAGGTAATATATTACAATTCGTAGACGCTGAAGGGCATCGTGTAGCGTTAAGGGATTTTGCAATTTCTGACGGACATTCAGAAAGAATACAGCATGAGCGTAAAAGTGGGTTGTGGTTTGTTTCAGAGGGTTCTTTGCCAAGTTATACTGTTGAAGAAGTAGTTGCGGGACTAGAAGCTAATGACAATGTATTGGTAAGGACTCAATTACTAGATGAGCATGGCGAGAAAACAATATTATCAAGAGCAGAGTCACTTAAACAATTAAAAGATAATGGTAAGCTGGTAGTTGAAGGAGCTAATCTTCATGTTAATGAGTATGGTTCACCTTTATTTGCAGATTTCTTTTTCTTTATAACCGGTTTCCATGGATTTCATGTATTTTCAGGAGTTATTATTAATATCATTATTTTCTTTAATGTGATTTTGGGAACTTACGAAAGACGTAAGAGTTATGAAATGGTAGAGAAGGTTGGATTATATTGGCACTTTGTAGATTTAGTATGGGTATTTGTATTTACATTCTTCTACCTAGTATAATTATAATAAGAAAGATTTAAAATGGCACACGGACATAATTTAGCAATATTAAGAGGTTTAATAAAGTTTAAGAGCAATACCCAAAAAATATGGGGTGTATTGATATTACTCTCTATTGTAACAGCAGTTGAAGTAGTATTGGGGATATACAAACCTGAAAGTTTAATGGGCAAAGTTTTAGGTATGAAATTACTTAACTGGATATTCATTATTTTAACTATTGTTAAGGCATACTACATTACTTGGGACTTCATGCACATGCGCGATGAAACAAAAGCACTTAGACGTATGGTTGTATGGACCGCCATCTTCCTAATTTTATACTTAATCTTTATTTTATTGCAAGAAGGCGGCTACGTTTTTGATGTTTATGATAGTGGTTATGTAAAAAGAGATTTTTAGAATAAACTATAGCGTTAATTATACAATATAAGGCGGTTTTTAAACCGCCTTTTTTTATTTTTGCCAAATGAATAAAGAGCAATTAAAAAGAAATATAACCTTAGGCATTTTGTTTTTATTGCCAGTATTCTTTGTGCTTGTCATGTCCCTTTCAAAAGAAAATTTTGAGACATTGGATATTGTGAATTCCAATGTAGAGGAGATATCTTCAATTAATAAATTAGACACAAAATTAGAGGGTCATTTAACTGTGCTTGGGTTTTTTGGTAAATCGCCTAAAGACAAATCGGTTGAAGCACTTAATCTAAAAGAGGTTATTTATGATAAATTTAAAGGGTTCAAAAAATTTCAAGTTGTTATTTTAGTTTCCAAGGGCACTGAAAAAGAAACAGATAAATTATTTAAGGAAATTGCCTCATATGAAGATTTAAGGTTTTGGCATTTTGTTCATTTAGACGATAGTGATATACTTAATACGTTTCACAGCTTGAAATCTGATTTTAAATTGAAAGATGATTTAAGTACCAACAACGTTTTTATAGTTGACTCCGACCTAAATCAAAGAGGAAGACTGGATGATAGGGAGGATAGGGAAAAAGCAAAAGGTCTACCAATTCGAGAGTTGGATTATTACAGTTGTACTGAAATAGCTGAATTAAAAAATAAATTGGCAGCTGAAGATTTACGTATTCTATTTACAGAATACCGTCAAAAACGTAAAGGTAAATTTAATACCGATACCCGAAGAGCAAACGATTTAAAAGAAAAGGAGAATTAATTATGGAAAAAAAAACAAATTATTCATATATAGGTATCGCTTTTATTATTTTGGTTTTTGGAATTCTTTTTATACCTAAAATAGTTGATAGGATTTCAAATGGTGATATTATCAGAACCGAAAGTCGAAGTGATTCTGCAAGTGAAAGAAAAACTAAGGCAGAACCGTTAGCTTTTATAGAAAACAATGGCATAAAGCGTCAGGTTCCAAATTTTAGCTTTACCAACCAAAATGGCAAGATTATTACCAATAAGGATTACTTAGGTAAGGTTTATGTTATTGAATTTTTTTTTACGACGTGCCCAACCATTTGTCCTCGTATGAATGCCAATTTAGTGCAAATTCAAAATGCTTTTAAAGAATTTGAAAACTTTGGAGTGGCATCGTTTACCATAAACCCTAAGCACGATACTCCAGATGTTCTAAAGGCTTATGCCGAGCGTTATGGTATAATCAATCCCAATTGGCATTTCTTAACTGGAGAAAAGGAAGCTATATATAAATTGGCTAACGAGGGCTTTTACATCTATGCAGCCGAAAATGAAGATGTTTTAGGTGGCTTCGAACATTCAGGTAATTTTGCTCTTATTGATCAAAAAGGCTATATACGTTCTAGAAAGGATGAATATGGAAACCCCATTATATATTATAAAGGTGTTGTTTCGGAGCGTGAAAAGGTAGGTGACGATGGTGAAAAAGAAGAAATAAGTTTACTGAAAGAAGACATAAAAAAACTGTTGAATGAATAATATGTCATTTGGATCCTAGGAGTAGATGGAAGAATTTTATAAAATGGAAAAACAAGACATATCAAAAGAAAAAAAATATAATAAGTGGATTGTTGTGCTTTCCATTATTATTCCAATTGTAGTAGCCTCACTTTTTAGAATTAAAGTTGATATAGAATTACCAATTTTTTTACCACCAATCTATGCTGTCATAAATGGTTTTACAGCTTTAATTTTAGTTATGGCATTTATAGCCATAAAAAAGAAGAAAATTGTATTGCACGAAAATTTAATGACTACAGCCATATGGTGCTCGGTTATATTTTTGGTCATGTATGTTCTGCATCATATGACTAGCGATTCTACAGTTTTTGGAGACTTAAATCATGATGGAACATTAAATGATTACGAAAAAAGTAAAATAGGAGTTTTTAGATATGTTTATTTAATTATATTACTAACACATATTCTATTGTCTGTTGCGGTAATTCCTTTTGTGTTGATTACTTATATAAGAGCTATAACTAAAAATTTTGAAAGGCATAAAAAAATAGCCAGAATAACTTTTCCGTTATGGTTATATGTTGCTGTAACAGGAGTTATTGTCTATGTCATGATTGTTCCTTATTATTGATGAAACTCTATTTTGAAAAGTGAAAGCTAAGCTAACCTTATTTCTTGTTTCCTGTTTTTTATTTATAGATAGTAGTGCACAATGTGCCATGTGCCGTGCCGTATTGGAAAGTGAAGAAGGTAAGGGTGTTTCGCAAGGTATAAACGATGGTATTGTATACTTAATGCTCATTCCCTATATACTTGTTGGAGGTGTAGCTTATTTAATTTATAGGAAATATAATACGTTAAAAAAGTAACAAAAACTTTTCGGAACAATTTTTGTCACTTTTCTTTGTGCTATTAGTCTAATTAATTAGGGTATAGAACTTGATAAACCAATCAATGATACAATGTTAGAAATAAAAGAACTTCACAAGTCCTATCCTATAGGAGACTCTAGTTTACATGTATTAAAAGGTATTAATCTTTCAGTTAAACAGGGTGAAATGGTAGCTATCATGGGGTCATCCGGTTCAGGGAAATCTACATTGCTTAATATTATAGGGATGTTAGATCAGGCTGATTCTGGAGAATACATCCTTGATGGGCTACTAATTAAAAATCTTACAGAGAAAAAGGCGGCACTTTATAGAAATAAATTTTTAGGATTCATTTTCCAATCGTTTAACCTTATTAATTATAAAAATGCGTTAGAGAATGTGGCTTTACCATTGTATTATCAAGGTATGAAGCGTAAGGATCGTCAGGAATTAGCCATGTTTCATTTAGAAAAGGTTGGGTTAGTAGATTGGGCTCACCATTTACCAAAAGAACTTTCCGGTGGTCAAAACCAACGTGTTGCTATAGCTAGAGCTTTGGCGGCAAACCCTAAATTGTTATTGGCAGATGAACCTACAGGAGCCTTAGACATGAATACGTCATATGAAATTATGGAGTTTATACAACAATTAAATGATGAAGGAAAGACCATTTTGATGGTTACACATGAAGATGACATTGCTCATATGTGCAAACGTATTGTGCGTTTACGTGATGGTGTCATTATGGAAGACTCTAAAATAGACCAAGTAAGAGCAAAAAAAAATGTTTGATTTAGATATTTGGCGAGAAATATTTCAGAGTATTAATAAAAATAAAACTAGAGCAATTCTCACGGGATTTACTGTAGTTTTTGCTATAATGCTTTTTACTATTCTTTTTGGTATTGCTAACGGTTTGGAAAATACGTTTAAAAAACTATTTCTTAGAACGGCTGATAACGCAATAACTTTATATACGGGAACAACTTCTAAACCCTATAGAGGCCTTCAAATTGGTAGACGAATATTTCTTAATAATGAGGATTTGGATTTTATAAAGTCAGAGTTTGGTAGTCAAATTGAATATATTTCTGGTACGCTTACTAGAAATTATAATTTAAGGAATGCTAAGAAAAAAGGGGATTTTACTGTTATGGGAGTTGGTCCAGACTATCAATATAGTGAAAAGGCTGAAATTATAGATGGAAGGTTTATTAATTTAAAAGATTACAACAATAAAGATAAAATCTTGGTCATTGGTAGGTTGGTCGAAGATGATTTATTTGAAAGGGAATCAGCAGTTTCAAAATACATAGATTTAGAGGGGGTACAGTACAAAGTTGTAGGAGTTTTTTCCGATAATGGAGGGGATAGTCAAGAGCGTGTGGTTTATGCTCCAACTACAACCATACAAAAGCTTTATACAGGCAATAAAAAACTGGATAGAATAGTAATAACCTATAATCCAAAGTTAACTGTAGATCAAGCTCTTGTGCTAGTAGACAAGATAACACTTAAATTAAAAAATAAATATAACATAGCCCCAAACGATCAGAGAGCTTTAAGGACAGGGAATAGAATACTCACTGAAAAAAAAAGGCTTGATAATATTTCATCTAGTTTAGGAATTCTAATTCCAATAATTGGTTTTGGGACTTTAATAGCAGGTATTTTGGGGATTAGTAATATCATGATTTTTATAGTAAAAGAACGTACAAAGGAAATAGGAATTCGGAAAGCTCTGGGAGCTTCTCCTAAATCCATTGTGTTAATAATATTATTAGAGTCTATTGTAATAACAACATTTACAGGGTATATAGGATTGCTTATAGGTGTAGGTGCTTTGCAAGCTATAGGGTCAAGTTTAGAACGCTATTTTATAACAGATCCGGGTGTGAACTTATCAATTGTATTCTCGGCTACTATAGTCTTAATTTTTGCTGGGACCATAGCTGGTTTTTTACCCGCAAAAAAAGCCTCAAAAATAAAGCCAATTATAGCTTTAAGAAATGGTTAAATTTTTATTAGAAAAAGATACTTGGCAAGAAGTTATTGACAGTCTTAGTAAAAATAAACTAAGGTCTATTTTAACTATGGTTGGTGTTTGGTGGGGTATATTATTGTTAATAGCCTTATTAGGGTCTGCAAAAGGAATAGAAAACAATTTTAATGCAAGGTTTAAAAATTATGCAACAAACAGTCTATTCATTTTTAGTGGAAGAACATCAATACCTTTCAAGGGGTATCAAGAAGGTAGGCGTATTAAATTAAATCTTAACGATGTAGAAAGAATTAAGGAGAATATTAGTGGAGTAGAGTATGTTGTACCTAGTATCCAAGTACAAATGACCTTAAGCAGAAATACATTGACGTCTAATTTTACGGGTAGAGGTGAATTTCCTTTATTGGATATTTTAGCAAAGAAGGATTTGGTATGGGGTAGAAATATCAATCAACAAGATGTTGATGAACAAAAAAAGGTAATTGTTATATCAGATGATTTTTATAAGCAGTTATTTGAGAAAGGCGAAAACCCCATAGGGAAAATGGTAAAATCTGAAAAAGTAAGCTTTAAGGTAATAGGTGTTTTTGAAGCGGTAAATTTTGGTGGGCCACAAATAGATTTTGATATACCCTTTACAACTGCTCAGCAATTGTATAACCGTGGTAATGATGTTGATTTAATGATGATAACCGGTAATCCAAGTTTTGAAATAAATCAAATAGATGCCGATATTAAGTTGTTATTGAAAAACATACACGGTATTCATCCAGATGATAATAGAGCATTAAATGGATTTAACCTCGGTGATAGATTTGAACAACTAACTGGTTTTTTAATAGGGATGCAGTTCTTAACTTGGTTTGTAGGCATCGCTACTTTAATTGCGGGTGTTTTTGCTATTGGTGGTATTTTACTTATATCGGTTAAAGAACGGACTAAGGAAATTGGAGTTAGGAGGGCTTTAGGGGCAACACCATACCTTATAAAGAGACAAATTATTGTGGAGTCTGTGTCAATTTCATTAATTTCCGGAGTTTTAGGGATTATAAGCGGTGGTTTGATTTTAATGTTGGTAAACAAACTTGCAGCACAAGGCGAAGACGCTTTTATGCGAAATCCATCTGTATCGAATGGTATGGTGCTACTTGCATTAATAATTATTACAGTATTAGGCACTTTAATTGGGTTGATTCCTGCTACTAAAGCTACTAATGTTAAGCCTATAGATGCGTTGAGAGAAGAATAAATTATTATACTATGAATAAAAAATTAAAGATTGTTTTTGTTGTTGTAATGGCTCTACTGTTTTTTTGGGTGCTTCTATATTTTTACAAAGCTAATGCTAGAGCTCCTGAAATGTTTAAAACAGATCAACCATTTTACACATCAATTAGTACTAAAATAGTAGCAACAGGAAGTTTAAACCCAGAAAAAGAAATAGAGTTAAAACCACAAATTTCTGGAATTGTTGACGCTATCTTTGTAGAGGAAGGAGATTTGGTAGCTAAGGGCGATTTAATTGCTAAAATTAGGATTGTTCCAAATGAGCAATCTTTAAACAGTGCAAATAGCCGATTCAATTCTGCTAGACTATCATTTGATAACGCTAATACAATTTATAAAAGAAACAAAGTACTTTATAACAAAGGGGTTATTTCGAAGCAGGATTTTGAAAATAGTGAACTTTCTTTTGAACAAGCAAGAGAATCACTTATCCAAGCTCAAAACGATTATCAAATTATAAAAAAAGGTTCTATATCTGGAGGTAATTCAGCTAATACTAGTATAGTAGCTCAAATAACAGGGACAGTATTGGAAATCCCAGTTCGTGTTGGAGATCAAGTTATTCAAAGCAATAATTTTAATGAAGGTACTACTATAGCAACTGTTGCAAATATGAGTAATATGATTTTTGAAGGGACTGTTGATGAGTCAGAGGTTGGTAAATTAAAAGAAGGAGAACCTATGAAGATTGTTATAGGAGCTTTAGATGAAAAAGCATTCCCGGGACAACTAATATTTATTGCTCCAAAAGGCATTTCAGATGCTGCCGGAGCTGTTCAGTTTACTATTAAAGCAGATGTTGAGGTAGATGTAAAAGCTAATATTAGAGCCGGTTATAGTGCGAATGCAGAAATTGATATAGAAAGTAAAGACAGTGTTTTTAGCATAAAGGAATCACTTGTTCAGTTTGACAGAATTACTGAAATGCCTTTTGTTGAGATTAAACAGGCTGATGCTACTTTCAAAAGACAAAATGTAGAGCTGGGGTTGTCCGATGGTATTAATGTTGAGATTAAAGATGGACTGAATGATGGTGATGAAATTAAAATTTGGAATCAAGTTACAAGTGGTAATTAGGAAATATATGGACCTAAAAAATAAAATTAAATATGTAATTCTTTATGTTCAATCCTGTGTATTTTTTATTACTGCGGTTGGTTTTTCTCAAGATAAAGCATGGACATTACAAGAGTGTATCGATTATGCTTTAGAACATAACATTACGGTAAAACAGGGCAAAAACAACTTGTTGTTAAATAATCAAGACATAAAAGCAGCGCAAGGTAATTTTTTACCATCGTTAGGGATTGGTTTAAGCCAATCCTTAAGTCTTGGACAATCCGAATTATTTCCAGGTAACTTTGTCGATAGAACATTTCATTCAACCAGTGCAGGTCTAAGTATTTCCCAAAGTGTTTTTAACGGTTTTAGAAACACTTATATATATAAACAAGCACAGTTGAATTTGGAAACCAATCAATTAGAGCTTGATAGAATAAAAGATGATATTGCCTTAAATGTTGTAAATGCCTACTTGAATGTATTGTTTAATAAAGAAAATTTAGAAACCGCCCAGACACAATACGAGTTTAGTGACAAGCAACTAGAACAGGTCAAGGCATTGGTTGATGCGGGGGTACAGCCTAAAGCTAACATCTATGATGCTGAAGCAACGTTAAGTAGAGATGCCCAGCAAGTTACCATATCTGAAAACAATTTTAATTTGGCTTTATTGAACTTATCGCAATTATTGCAATTACCCTATGAAGGTTTTAATGTAGAGTTAGTTGATGTTGGAACCCCTTCTGAAAGTTTGTTATATAGCAATGTGTCTCCCATATTGGATTATGCTTTAGCAAATAGGGTTGAAATTAAAGTTGCAGAAAAGAATATTGAAAATGCCCAATTAAATACCGAAATTTCAAAAGCGGGGTACTACCCAACTGTAAGTTTGGGCTATGGGTTTAATACGGGTGCAAATTTTTCTAATTTAACAAATTCCAATTCTTTTTTTCAACAGCTTAATGAAAATAAAGGACATAGCTTTAATTTAAGATTAAATATTCCAATTTTTTCAAGATACCAAAACCAGACGGCAGTAGCTAAATCTAAAATTCAGGAAGAGAACAGTAAGCTTAATTTAGAGCAAGCAAAAATTAATCTTGAATCGAATGTTCAGCGAGCCTATACTGATGCCCAAGCTGCTTTTAAGGCCTATGAAGCTGCTAAAAAGACTTTAGCGTCACAAGAGTTGGCGTTTAATAATGCTAAAGAGCGTTTCGATTTGGGTAATATGTCAGCATACGACTTAGAACAATCACGGGTACAATATATAAATGCCCAATCGTCATTAATAAATGCGAAATATGATTTTGTTTTTAAAACAAAAGTTTTGGATTTTTATATGGATAAATTTTTAACTAATTAATCCGTCTTTTTAAGGGTATTAAAATTTTCTTTTTTCCTTTACAATCTTTGATAAGTATTTGGTGATACTTTGTTTTTTTGTTCTAAGTGAAGAACTTCAGGTATTAAATAATACATGCTAAAGTACATTTATTAAATCATATAATTTTTGGGACCTCTAGGTTATTAAAATGTTATTAATTTTAATTTAATTGTTTTTTACGGTTAGGTTACCGTTATATTTGAGATTTTTAAAATTTATGAAATTATATAAAAAGATATATTAAATTATGAAGATTAATGATAAACTAAAGTTCTTATTACATGCATCTATAGCCTCTTTTGGTGCGTACTTCTGTATGTATGCATTTAGAAAACCTTTTACAGTAGCCACCTATGAGGGTTTGGAAGTTTTCAATATAGATTATAAGATACTAATAATTATCTTCCAAGTAATAGGTTATACCATTTCAAAGTTTTTGGGGATTAAGATTATAGCCGAAATGAAATCAGCCAAGCGTTTAATGTTGTTGATTGGTTTTATTCTTTTTGCTGAACTGGCTCTTTTAGGATTTGCTTTAGTACCTCCGCCATATAATGTGGTATTTATGTTTTTAAATGGAATGCCGTTGGGCATGATTTGGGGTATTGTATTTTCTTATTTAGAAGGTAGAAAGGCCACAGAGGTACTTGGGGTTATTTTATGTGCCAGTTTTATAGTATCCTCAGGGGTAGTAAAATCTATAGGTAAATTTACTATGGATATGTTCGGTGTAAGTGAATTTTGGATGCCTTTTGTTACCGGTCTGCTTTTTATAATACCCTTAGTATTTTTTGGATACCTTTTAGAGCGTTTGCCGGAGCCTAGTGAAGCAGATAAAGAAAGTAGGAGTGCAAGAAAGCCATTGAATAGATCGGAACGATTAGCATTGTATAAAACGTTTGCCTTTCCATTAACCCTTATAGTCGTCTTTTATGTTTTTATTACGGCAGCACGGGATTTCAGGGATAATTTTGCACGAGAAATATGGGATGTACTTGGCTATGAGGATAGTGTAGGTATTTACTCTTATTCTGAAATACCTATTGCTGTTTTAGTTTTGGTGATCCTTGGTTTAATAGGGACCGTTTCTAAAAACTATAAAGCGTTTTTGTTATATCATTTAACTTTGTTTTTAGGCGGAGTTTTACTTGTTGTATCAACTTTTTTATTTCATATAAAAGTGATTAACCCTATAGTTTGGATGGTTATTTCTGGGTTTAGCATGTACATTTGCTATATTCCTTTTCAAGGGTTGTTTTTCGATAGAATGATAGCCACCTTTAAAATTAATGGAAATGTGGGTTTTTTAATATATATAGCCGATGCCTTTGGATATTTAGGTAGTGTACTTGTGCTATTGTATAAAAATTTTGGAAAAGGTGATATTTCATATTTGTTGTTTTTTGAGGTTATGGCTTACTTAATTGCTGTTTTGGCGATAACAATAGCTATTTTATCATACCTGTTCTTTAGGATGAAACATAAAAAATCAAACTTTCCAATAACTAGTCCAGTAATTGGTTCGTAAGGATTGTTGTATCTTTTGATGTTATTTAAAATGTTTACATTTGGTTTTGCTTTTAAGGCAAAAGTTTTGGATTTTTACATGGGCAAATTTTTAACTCATTAATGTGGCTTATATTTTAAGTATCGAAACAGCGACAACCAATTGTTCCGTGTCTCTTTCCAAGAATGGTAAAGTAATTATTTTAAAAGAAGATTACGATAAAAACTATTCGCATGCTGAACGTTTACATGTTTATATTGAAGACGTTTTAAAGCAAGCTAAAATATCCCAAAATGATTTAAGTGCCATTGCTGTAAGTAAAGGACCTGGCTCCTACACAGGTTTGCGTATTGGTGTTTCAGCTGCCAAAGGGTTGAGTTATGCTTTGGGGATCTCATTAATTTCTATTTCTACTCTAGAGGCTTTAGCACATCAAGTTAAGATTGATAGGGGAGTAATAGTTTCCATGTTGGATGCTCGAAGAAAAGAAGTATATGCAGCTGTTTTTGATGCAAATTATAATCAAGTCCGTAAAACCCAAGCCGATATTTTAGATGAATCTGCTTTTATTGATTATTTGGAAAGAGGAATAGTTCATTTTATTGGTAATGGTGTGGAAAAAACCAAAACCATTATCAATCATACTAATGCCGTGTTTGTTGAAAATAAATTACCTTCAGCCAACGAAATGGGAAACCTGGCATATATTAAATACAAGAAAGGAGACCTTGAAGATGTAGCTTATTTTGAGCCTTATTATTTAAAGGATTTTGTAGCGTTAACACCTAGTAAAAAATAAAAAATTGCTCTAAAAGTTAAAAGATACAATATTTTAGCCTTTTTTCTGTATCTCCACTTGATGCGGATATGGAATTTCAATTCCAGCGGCATCAAGTGCTTCTTTGGTGTTTTCAGTAACGTCAAAATACACGTTCCAATAGTTTTCGGTCTTGCACCAGGGTCTTACGGCAAAGTTTACCGAACTATCGGCAAGTTCTAATACGGTAACAGCGGGAGCAGGTTCTTTTAGCACGTTTGGGTGAGATGTTAGTACATTCATAAGCACCTCTTTACTCTGCTTTATATCGGCATCATAACTTACCCCAAAAACCAAATCTACACGACGTGTCCCCTCAGTCGTGTAGTTAACAATATTACCATTGGATAAAGCACCATTAGGGATGATAATTTCTTTATTGGAAAGCCCCGTAAGTTTAGTAGTGAAAATTTCAATTTCTTTAACCATGCCAATTTCACCTTGAGCTTCTATTAGGTCGCCAATTTTAAAGGGTTTGAATATCATTATCAATACGCCGCCAGCGAAATTCCCTAATGAACCTTGTAAAGCCATACCAATAGCCAAACCAGCTGCTGCTAAAATAGCAGCAAAAGATGTTGTAGGCATACCTAGCGTTCCTAATAGTGTAATAATGAGTAGTATTTTTAATCCCCAATAGACTAGGTTTAACAAAAACTTTTGCAGGCTTTCTTCATAATTACTTTTAGCCATTACTTTTTTGGTGCCTTTTAATAATTTTTTTATAATCCAGGATCCTACAACCCAAATAACAATTGCGGCTACGACTTTTAGCCCGTAGTCTATAGCTAGTTTAATCCATTCTTCAGTATCTATATTGATATTCTTTAAATCCATGATTTTGTATTTATTATTTTAAATTATAGTAATTATAAGGGTAATGATTGCAGGCATTCCCTGAACATAAAATAGTTTTAATTTCTTTGTTGAGTAAGCTCCATAAATACCAGCAATGGTTACGCAAACTAAAAAGAAAATCGCTGTTTTATTATCTTTTTCGATGATGGAAAATAAAAGCCCAGCAGCTAAAAAGCCGTTGTACAATCCTTGATTTGCAGCCAGAATTTTAGTGTTCTTGGCAAAGGTTTCAGACTTTAAACCAAATGTTTTTATCCCCTTGGGTTTGGTCCAAAGAAACATTTCCAAAACCATAAAATAGATATGTTCAAAAGCAACTAAGGCAATCAAAAAAATGGTTAGTGTTCTCATTTTTCAATTAAATTAATAGCCTCTTTTGTTTCGGTAACAGGCAATTTACAAGCTTTTTTAACACATACATATATGTAAGTGTCGTCTGGAGTAAACCTGTTTTCCAATAAAGGCATGTTACTATCTTTTGTGCTTCCTGCAATTAATTTGTTGGGTATATAGGCTTTATTTAGTTCTGTGATTTTTTCCTTAGCTTCTTTACCAACAATAGCTACTTCATAAAATGGATTGGTGTAATTAAGCATTAAGTCGAACCAATTTGAAAATCCTGAGGGGTATTCGTGCATTTCAAGAGTCACATTATTTAACATAGTTGTGGCAGTAATACTGTAATGCTCATTGTCGAAATAGTGAGCTAGCTTAAACAAGTTTTTCGCCATGATAGAGTTGCTTCCTGGAATAACGTTGTCGCGATAATCTATACTTCTTGAAACTAATGAAGCATCAGTATCTGAAGTAAAAAAGAACATGTTACTTTTGTCGTCAAAGAAATGATCGAAAGCATAATTGGCTAAATCTCTTGAAGTGTTTAGCCACTTTTGCTCTAAGGTAGCTTCATACAGAGCTATAAATGCATCGATTACCGATGCATAATCTTCTAGATAACCATTAATAGTACTTTTGCCGTCTTTATAACTATGGTTCAACCCACCATCTTCCCGTAGCATTGTACTCAAAATAAAGTTAGCATTTTTCTTGGCAGAAGCTAGATAATTGGCATTTCCAAGTACGCGATAGGCATCAATATACCCTTTTGTCATTAAGGCATTCCAGGAGGTTAGGGTTTTGTCGTCCAGTCTCGGTTTAGGTCTTGTATTGCGTTTTTTCGTTAAGATAGTTTTCCAGTTAATTTTCTTTTCATTTAATGCTTCTAGATCAAGATTGTGCTTTTTGATAATGTTTTCGTCAGAATCCTTTCTTATAAGCACATAATTTTCATGTTCCCAAAGTCCAAAATTGTTAATGTTATAATAGTCTGAAAACAGTTCAAAATCTTCTTTTAAAAGTGCTTTAAGATCTTCTTTTTTCCATACATAAAAAGCGCCTTCTTCCAATTTACCCTCAGGAGTATTACTATCGGCATCCAACGACGAGTAAAAAGCACCTTCATTATTAGTCATTTCTTCTTTTACATAGTCTAAGGTTTCTGTAATGACATCTTTATATAAGTCATTTTTGGTCAACAGATAGGCATCGGCAAATAAACTAACTAACTGCGCATTGTCATATAACATTTTTTCAAAATGAGGCACATGCCATTTGGTGTCTACAGAATATCTTGAAAATCCCCCGCCAACATGGTCAAAAACACCACCATAAGCTATTTTGGTAAGTGTAAGGTTTACGAAATCCATAATATTACTGTCATTATTTTGATAGGCATATCTAAGCAGGAAATGATAATTGTTAGGCATCATAAATTTAGGGGCACGATTAAGTCCTCCAAAATTATGGTCGAACTGTTTGTACCAGTGAGCTACAGCGTCATCTATATATTGTTTTTCAAAAACAGGTTCGGAGACATTTAATTGAACAACATCCAAAGATTTAATGCCTTCCTCAAGTTTATCGGCATATTCGTATAACTTCTCCGGTTTTTCTTCATAAAGCTTAGAAATTTGCTCTAAAGCATTTATCCATTGTTCTTTCTTAAAATAAGTGCCTCCCCAAACAGGTCTGCCATCTGGCAAAGCGACAGCATTTAAGGGCCATCCACCGCTACCTGTCATAAGTTGTACGGCATTCATATAGACCTGGTCTACATCTGGCCGTTCTTCACGATCTACTTTTATATTCACAAAATTTTTGTTCATCACTTGTGCAACCAAACTATCCTCAAAGCTTTCATGCTCCATAACATGGCACCAATGACAAGCAGCATAACCAATACTAATGAGCAATAACTTGTTTTCAGATTTAGCTTTGTCTAGTGTTTGCTCATTCCAAGGATGCCAATTTACAGGGTTGTGGGCGTGTTGTAAAAGATACGGACTCGTTTCGTTTATAAGAGCATTGGTGAATTTATGTTCCATAGTATTTTGGTTCTTTCCTTTACAGCTTATTAATGTAATTAATAAAAGCGGAACTAAATAGAATATCTGCTTCATAAGGATTTTTAAGGTCTAAATATAAGATATAAAATGCGTTCAAGAAATTGAACGCTAATGATTTGTGGTTTAAAAAGGGCAATTTAACCATTGATAGCTTCCACAGTGTTCACTTTTCCAGGAAGCATTTGTTGTAACATATTTTCTATGCCATTTTTTAAAGTAAAAGTGGATGAAGGGCAACCGCTACAAGCCCCTTGTAACATAACGCTCACGTTTTTGTTTTCAGCATCGTAGCCAATGAATTGAATATTACCGCCATCACTTGCAACAGCCGGTTTTACATATTCTTCAAGAATGTTGATGATTTCTTTAGAAGTATCGTCAAGGGCATCAAATTGATGGTCTAGTTGTTCTGTAGATTGTTTAAATTTCTCAGTTGCTTCTGGCAATACAATATTCTTTCCGTCTTCAATAAAGCTTTTAATAAACTCTCGGAGTTCAAGGGTAATATCTTGCCATTCTGCCATGTCATATTTAGTAATGGATATATAGTTTTCTTCAATAAAAACACTTTTTACAAAAGGAAAATGAAATAAAGCAGTTGCTAAAGGTGATAATTTAGCTTCATCTATTGAAGTAAATTCATAAAGTGAGGTTGCTATTTTTTTATTTACCACAAACTTCATGACCGAAGGGTTTGGTGTGCTTTCCGCGTATACCGTTACAGGTATTTTTTTTGGTGAACTGGAAGCATCTTCAATTACTAAGCCTCCATCGTTTAGATAGGCTTCAATTTGCTCGGCCACTTCATCTTGTACATCTTCCCATTCTACAATATTATAACGCTCCACAGCAATAAAATTTCCTGAGATATATACTTTTTTTATAAATGGCAAATAAAATAACTGCTGTGCTAAGGGAGATGGTTTGGCTTCATCTATGTTATTAAATTCAAAGCTTTGATGTTTGGTTATGAATTGATTTACTTCAAATTTTATAATATTGTCGTTGCTTGTTTTCTGTATGGAAACCTTGAAAGTATTCATTTTGGCTATTTTTTTCAAAAATACTAAAAGAAACTTAGAGCGATGCTTAAAGTTTTGCACTTTACTACAAAATTAATGAGGATTTTATTAGGGTATTATTTTTTTTTACGTATAAAACTTAAAAGAGATTGTTTATTAGTAAACTTTTATACTAATGTTATAAAATAAAAGTTTTGTCTTTTGAATAGAATGAAAAAGAACATATATATACTGTTGGTAATTGGATTGTTTTACTTTAAAAGTAATGCGCAAATTATAAGTGTAAATGACCAAGCAGATATAGAATCAGGATTTTCTTTGAGCGAACTTGTGGAACAAGTTCTAATGCCTAGTGATTGTTTTACTGTTGACACTTTTTCTTCTCAAGTAAAAGGGACACCATCTCAACTAACTACAAAGAGTTATGGGTATTTTAAAAAGCCTTTGTCAAGTGATTTTCCTTTCGAAAATGGTATTATTATTACAAACGGAAGAGCTCACGAAGCGGGGAATGTTTTTAATAATGCTCCTGGGGCATACCCTTCTAATGATAATGGCCTTCCGGGTGATGCAGATTTAGAAAATGCATTGAGGCAAGGAAGTACTTTTGATGCAACCTATGTTAAGTTTAATTTTACACCATTAATTAATACCGTAAGCTTCCGGTTTTTAATGGCTTCCGAAGAGTACGATGGTTCTACAGAGTGCGTATATGCAGATAGTTTTGCTTTTTTGTTAAGGGAAGTGGGTACAACCCAATACAGGAATTTGGCTGTATTGCCTAGTGGTCAAGCGGTTAGTGTTACTAATATTAATGGTTCCAGGGAATGTAGTTCTAATACTGATTTGTTTGAAGGATATAATTTACCTGACACGAACTATGGCGGTAGAACAAAGGTATTAACTGCTAAAGCTAATGTGGAGCCTGATAAAACTTACGAAATTAAAATTGTAGTTGCAGACCAAGGAGATGCTATTTGGGATTCGGCCATTTTTTTAGAAGCAGGAAGTTTTAATATTGGAGGGAATTTAGGCCCAGATCGAACTGTTAGAAGCGGAAATCCCGTTTGTAGTGGAACCCCTTTTAGTTTGGATGTAACATTAAACATACCTGGAACAACATATAAGTGGTTTAAAAATGGTGTTGAAATTTTAGGAGAAACAAATTCCATATACAATGTTACAGAAGATGGGATTTATGGAGTAGAAATAGATATTGCAAGAAAAAACTGTGTTATATCAGATGATATTAGAATTGAGTTTGCTCAAAGCCCAATAGTATTTGAGCCTCCAAAAAATATGGTATTATGTAATACCGATGAGGATTTGATAGGCGTTTTTGATTTCAATGAGAATAAGAACATAGTGTTGGGTCCTCAACGGGAAGCAGACTTTATAATGAGTTTTCACCTAAGTGAAGAGGATGCTAGAAGTAATGACAATCCTATTACATCACCAGAAGCATATACCAATACACAAGAAAAAGAAACTATTTGGATTAGGATCGCAGAAAGAACACAAACATGTTTTGAAGTAGTGAGTTTCAATATTTCAGTAATTAAAGAAACCATTGCCAATACACCTTTGGATTACGACCTTTGTGATGATGTGGAAAGTGGTTCTAATAGTGATGGATTGGCCCTTTTCGATTTATCTACAAAAGTAGATGAAATATTAGGAGATCAACCTTCATTAGATTATGAGGTAAGGTTTTACCAATCACAGGATGATGCTAGTATTGGATTGGTGAATACCCAGATTGGTTCATTAATACAAAATATGGCCAATCCCCAAACTGTATATGCGAGGGTAGAAAATAAAGTTAATCCAACTTGTTTTGGTGTCACAGCATTTAATTTAGTGGTCAATTCCCTTCCAGTAATTAATTCTAATGTCTCTTTAATACAATGTGATGATGACAACGATGGATTTACTATTTTTAATTTAACCGAAGCGAACACTTTAGTTTCTTCTAATTCAATTAATGAAACGTTTACCTATTATGAAAGTGAAGCTGGAGCAAAAGATGCATTAGCTATTGACCAAATTACTAATGTTTTAGATTATTCAAATAAAAGTATATTAAATGATAAGGTTTATGTAAGAGTAGAAAACTCAAACGGATGTTATCGAATTGCAACAGTAGATTTATTGGTAAGCGCAACCCAAATACCTAAAGCGTTTAATTTAACATTTCAAGCATGCGATGATAAAACTTTAGATAATGATAGCTCCAATGGTATAACTACTTTTAATTTTAGCGAAGCACAGGACAAGATAAAAAGTTTATTTCCAAATAACGGACAAGAGCTTACCATATCCTATTATACAAGTGAGATAGATGCATTATCTGAAATCAATGCTATTGCAGACATTGGTAATCATAGAAATGAAACTTCGCCCATAGTTCAACAAATATATGTAAGAGTAGACAGCAATATAACTAATTCGTGCCTTGGCTTGGGAAGCCATATCACTTTAATTGTAAAACCAATACCATTACAAAAAGAAATAAGTGACTATGTTTTGTGTGGCAATGACGATTTCAGTAATTTTAATTTAACCACAAAAAATACAGAAATAATTGGGTCTCAAACGACACCTATTTTAATTAGCTACCATGTTACCAAACAGGATGCTTTGGATAACATTCCAATTACAAATGATTCTAATTATTTAAATACTAGTAACCCTCAAACTATATATGTTCGTGCTCAATTTGATGAAAACGGTAATGGAGTCAGTGATATTAATGAGTGCTTTAACATTGATATGAGTTTTAATCTAATAGTAAACAAAAATCCTATCATATTCGAACCAGAATCTATTAAAAAATGTAGTGATGATGTTACAGCCGAATATGATTTGACAATTAGGGAAGAACAGATTACGGGTGGGGATGGTTCAATTGAATTAGCATATTTTGAAACGCTCCTTGACTTAGAAAATAATAATCCTATAACTAAACCTAAAAACTATCTAAATACAGTTTTAGATAAAGATATAATAGTATTGGCAACGGGATCAAATAGGTGCTCCTCAACTGTAAATTTGTCGTTAAAAACAATTCTTTATGGTAATTTAAATAGTTCGCCACTACCTATTGAAGCTTGTGAAATCAATAAGGCTGATACAGCTCTATTCGATCTAACCATAAGGGAAGACGAAATTTTAAATGGTTTGAATGCTTCCGACTATATTTTCACCTATTATATAAATGAATTAGATGCTTTAGCAAGGAATAATAGCATAATAGAAGACCCGAATAATTTTGAAAATAATATACCTACTCTCCAGACTATTTATGCCAATGTGAAATTTGCCTCAAATGAATGTTTTATAGTAGTTCCAATTAAGTTAGTAGTTAATCATTTGCCAAAAATTAGAATAGAAGAAGAGTATGTTATTTGTCTGAATAATAATAATGAAGTTTTAGACCCTGTAAATACACCTTTTTTAAGTATTCCTCCAATAGACACCCAATTGGATATTACAGAGTATACGTTTCAATGGTTCAATGCTACAGTATCTGAAGCCATGTTAGACCCTATAGGAACTGTAATTAGTGGAGCGACGAGTTCTTACTATACACCTACTAAACCTGGGCATTATACAGTGTTGGTAACCAATAGAACTACAGGCTGTGATAATATGGTTGGTACTGAAGTTGTGGGTTCGTATCCGCCTGAGACTATTTCAATAGAATTATTAACACAAACGTTTTCAAAGAATAATTCAATAGAAGTTATGGTCGTAGGTTTAGGAGAGTATGAGTTTAGATTAAATGATGGTTTATGGCAATCTTCAAATGTATTTGAACGAATAGCGGGAGGTGAACACACTATATATGTTCGTGATTTGTTAAATTGCAATGAAATTTCTGAAATTAAGATTATTATTGATTATCCTAAATTTTTTACCCCCAATGGAGATGGATTTAATGACACATGGAATATTAAAGGAATTGCAGACTATCCAAACTCAGAAATTTATATATTTGACCGCTATGGAAAATTATTAAAACAATTAAACCCTAACGGGATTGGATGGGATGGTACTTTTAATGGAGATAAACAACCAAGTGATGATTATTGGTTTACTGTCAAGTACTATGAACCATTAGACAACATTCAAAAAGTGTTTAGGGCCCATTTTACATTAAAAAGATAAATTCAGAAAATGAAATTAGTATTCTTCTCTTTTATAGAATAGTTTTTTATGCTGATAATATCTGAGATAATAAAAACACATTCATGAAAATAATAAAAATAATTTTTATACTGATAGTAGTTTTTTTTACAAAAATTGCTTTGTCTCAAGAAGGCTTGCCTGTATATACTGATTATTTGACCGATAACTATTACCTCATCCATCCTTCTATGGCCGGAGTGGCCAACTGTTCCAAAGTAAGGCTCACTGCTAGGCAACAATGGTTTGGTCATGAGGATGCACCCAAACTGTTGACGTTAAGCTTGAATGGTAGAGTAGGTGATTCTCCATCGGCTTTTGGAGGGATTCTGTATACCGATAAAAATGGTTACCATTCACAAACTGGGGCCTATGCAACTTATGCCCATCATATTATGTTTTCTAGGAATGAGATAGACTTAAATATGTTGTCTTTTGGTTTGAGTGTTGGTTTTATACAATATAAATTAGATGAAACTACGTTTCCTTTTGATGGGCCAGACCCAATTATTTCTGGAACCGTAGAAAGTGAGACCAACTTGAATATCGATTTTGGATTTTCGTATCATTTTTTAGATTTTTACGCCCATGCTACGGTTAAGAATATACTAAAGAATTCAGGTGTCAATAGGGATATTGAGATTACCAGTAATTTAAGACGTTATTTGTTATCTGTTGGTGGCGTTTTGGGTAAACTGGACAGTGAATGGAGCTACGAGCCATCTATTATGTTCCAGTATAGGGATGCTACCCAAGAAGCCTCCATAGATATCAATGGCAAGGTATACAAGCAAATGGAGTTTGGGAAGATTTGGGGTGGTCTTTCCTATAGGAATAGTTTTGATGGGGCAGAATACTTAGATGGAGGAAGTGTTAACAGTCAACGGTTACAGCAATTAACCCCCATTTTGGGAGCAAATGTCAATCAATTTATGTTCGCTTATAACTACACATACCAAAGTAATTCGTTGGTGTTTACCAATGGCGGTTTTCATCAAATTACCTTGGGTTATAATTTTAACTGTAAGAGGGAACGCTTTGATTGTAATTGTCCTGCGGTAAATTAGGCTAACTCCTTTTTATATTCGATTGATTTCTTTTCCTTAAACTTAATGTACTGTTTTTAATCAAAAAGTATTTCATACTTCAAATTACTCAGAGTTGGATTCAGTTTCGTCGAATGAACAGAAGAAGAGGAAGCTTTTTTAAGACCTTATTAGTTAATAATAAACCTAGCTAGTACTGAGGCGTTAACTGCAATGTTCTTAAAGTTTAGATTTTGTATTTTTTCTTCAAATGTTCTTGAACCATAAAGACTACTTGCGCCCCGTATTACTATACCATTTGCGTAACCATTTAAAGTGCTTAAATTGGCTGAGTTTTGCTCTTGGATGAAAATGGCTTTTCCAATAGTTTGGTTAATAGCACTGGCATAATCGATAGCTTTTTCTTTTGCAACTTTTAAGGCTTTAAGTTTAATTTCCTTTGTTATATTTTCAATATCTGTATGACTAACTTTTGTAATCGATAGGTTTGAAATGTTTAGGTTGTCCAATGCTAAATAAAACTTTCCCAAAGTCTTGCCATCATGAACAATTAACTCATAGCGTTTGGTTTTTGTAACCTCATTTTCGCCTAGAAATTTTCTTTTGAAATACCCATCAAAGTTTAATATGGAAAAGTCTTTTTCTAAATCAATCTCTAATGATTTCAATATGGCAATCATTCTATTTTCCTGTTCTTCAACACTTAATCGTCCTTTTGAGTTGTTTTCACTTAAAACAATGTTTAGATAAATTTCATTTGGTGTAATTTCGGTTTCAATAGTTCCTGTAACTTCAATATAGGGAAGGTCTATAAAGTTTTTTGTGCCATTTTGTGCATGAGTGCAAGTAGTTATAAAGATTGCCAACAAAAGTGATTTAATTTTCATAGGATTAATGTTTATCGATTAATGGATTAAATCTAAAATCAAACTTTTCAATAAAAAATTTACAATGAGCGAATGGCATACTTCATTATGTAAAACAACGACTAGAATTAGGGAAGCATCTATATTTAATTAAAAATCATTGTTTTTCATTTAAAGAGCATTTTATTATGCCAGATAAAGTGCGTAAGTTTAGCTATATAAAAGTTATTATGGAACGCGTCAAAAACATTGTCCTGTTGTTTTGTTTGGTCTTAAGTGTTGTTGCAGCAACAGCTCAAGATAGAGGGGGCATAGGTGATAACTCAAGATTTATGGTAAGAGGTTCTGTAATAGAAAGCGATACCCGTAACCCTATTCCAAATGTAAATATTGAAGTTAACGGAGGTGTTTACACTTATACAAATAGTTTTGGTGAATTTAGGATTGAAGTGCGTATAGGTGATGAATTGACCATAAGTCATACCGATTTTCAAACTATTTATTATACCATACGGAGCAACGAACGTATTGAAGTACAGGTGGAGCCTAATAATGATGATAGAGAATATATTAGGAGCAAAAAGAAATTGAAAAAGGAAACTTCCTTTAAATCTTTGGTGGATTCTGCTGAAGCCTATCTAAAAATTGATGCCCAAAAAAGCATTCAGTTTATTACTGATGCTTTGAAGGTAAGTAGTTCTGTAAAAGAAAATAGTGAGATATATGAAGTTTTAGGCGACATCAATATGCATTGGAAACAATACGATTTGGCCATTTATAATTACAGGATTAGTCTTCAAAGTGTAACGTCCAATGAAACAAATTTGAAGTTGGCTAAGGCCTACATGTTAAACAAAAATTATCAGGAAAGTTTACAGATATATAAGGCTATTAATAAAAAGGAATTGTCTAATTGGCATTTGGTATCCTTGTATGAAGGTTTAGGTAATGTTTATTTTTTAATTAAAGATTTTGATGCTTCTGTTAATGCTTATAAAACAGGCTTGGAGATAGCAGAAGAACATGGGATTAAACCTAAGACAACCGATTTAAATTCAAAATTAGCAGAGGTATACAGTGCTAAAGGAGAACCCGAAAAGGCCAGAGACTACTTTAATCAATCGCTAAAATTGGCTAATACGGTCAATAAGAAGCGGGCGGTTGAAGAAAAATTAAAAGTGGCCGATTTTGAAAACGATATCAATGAATTTTCAAGTGAAATCTCATTGCGCAAAGAAGCCTTAAATGAGATTAATGAAATAGAAAAAGACTCTGTTTTTAATAATGAAAGTGCACTAACTCCCCAAAAGCAAAACTATAAAATAGGGAATGCCTATGCTCTTCAGGGTAATTACGATAAAGCTATACCTTATCTGGAAAAAAGTATCGAGGAAGCTCATGATAAAGCCGATTTAATTGTAAAAAAGGATGCTACAAGAAAACTTTCAGAAGTATATAAAAGTGCAGGTGATTATGATAAGGCATTGACAAAATATCAGGAATATGTAGATTTAGTAGATCAAGTTTATATAAAAAGGGAGCAAGAAATATCGCAAGCCGAACGTATTCGCCGAGACCTTACCGCAAAACAAAACCGTATTTTAAGTTTGGAAAGCGGACGTGCTCTTTCCGAAAGTAAATATCAGCTATCCATAGAGCAGTCCAAGCGTCAAACACTTATTATCTATTCACTTATTGGAGGTTTGCTGTTATTATTGTTAACGGCTTTTTTAATGTATAAGTATATAAGGCAACAACGGTTAGCAAATAATTTATTGGCACTAAAAAGTTTGCGTAGCCAGATGAATCCGCATTTCATTTTCAATGCCTTAAACTCGGTAAACAGTTTTATTGCTTCAAACGACGAACGCACGGCCAACAAATATTTAAGTGATTTCTCCCTATTAATGCGTGCTGTTTTGGAGAACAGTGATGAAGATTTCATTCCGCTGGGGAAAGAGATTGAATTGCTTAAACTGTACACCCAATTGGAACATTTTAGATTTAAGGATAAGTTTGATTATATCATAAACGTTGATGAATATGTTAATATTGATGATTTTGTAATTCCTCCAATGTTGTTGCAGCCTTATATAGAAAATGCGGTTTGGCACGGCCTTAGGTATAAAAAAGAAAAGGGGCACTTAGCTATTTCAATAACACAAACCAAGGATGATGAAATAACCATAACAATTACCGATGATGGTATTGGTAGGAGAAAATCAAAAGCCTTAAAAACAAAAAACCAGCAGAGGCAAAACTCAAAAGGTATGGACAACATTAAAAAAAGGGTCGCTATTTTAAATACCATGTATAAAGACAAGGTTAATGTTTTTGTTAGCGATTTACAATATGCGGATGATACAGGCACAAAAGTAACAGTAACACTTAAAAGGGATTAAAAAGTTGGCAGTATGCAGTTGCAGTAACCAGTTCATGTGTGTTAGAATGAGCAGTAAAGCCAAATCAATATGTTTTGTCATGCTGAGCTTGTCGAAGCATAAACTGGCGCGAGTTAAGGAAAGTTCATCCTCGACAGGCTCGGACTGACAGTTCAACTAGGAATAGGCAATGAAGAGGAAAATTTCAAATTAGCCCATGAATGAGTAAAAGGACAAATTAAGGGACTATGTCATGCTGAGCTTGTCGAAGCATAATCAATAATAGTATGAAGTTTTATTATGTATACATATTGATCTGTTCAGACAATACCTATTATACTGGTATGACAAATGATTTGGAACGAAGACTTAATCAACATCACCAAGGATACAAAATAGATGGTTATACATTTTCAAGACGTCCAGTTGAACTTAAATGGTATTTGCAATGTACCAATCCGAGTGAAGCAATTGAAATTGAAAAACAAATCAAAGGATGGTCCCATAAAAAGAAGGAGGCATTGATTAATGAAAACTGGAATGACTTGGTTGAATTTTCAAAAAATTATTCAGAATATGGGCATCCAGATCATAGAGATAAGTCCTCGACAGGCTCGGACTGACAAAGTAACAATTGTTTTGGCATTACACACAGTATGGAATTTGATGTTACCATAAAAACCGTTAAACCCAAATGAAAATATATTGTCATGCTGAGCTTGTCTAAACATATTAAAGAATTAATCGTAAAATCAAAAGTATGAAACTAAACGCCATTATCGTAGAAGATGAAGAGACCAGTAGGGAGATTCTAAAGAATTACCTTAAAAAATACTGCCCTAGCATTATGGTTTTGGGTGAAGCTGTCAATATAGATGATGCCCTAGTTTTAATACGTAACAACGATTTAGATTTGGTCTTTCTGGATGTGGAAATGCCCTATGGCAATGCCTTCGATTTATTGGAAAAAGTTGGTGATATTAACTTCGAAACCATATTTGTAACGGCTTATAACCATTATGCTATAGAAGCCCTAAATGCCCATGCCTCTTATTACTTAATGAAACCTATTTCTATTGATGAGCTCATTAAGGCCGTAGATTATGTTACAGAGATTAAGAGGAAAGAAGAGGCTCTGCAAAATCAGGTTTTGGTTCCAAAAACAAGTGCCGTAAATGGTAAGATTACCATTCCGCAATTAGATGGGTTTGAAGTCATAGATACTTCAACTATTTTATATTGTAAAGCCGATGATAATTATACCGAAATCTATTTAAAAAATAATAAAAAGAAACTGGTAAGTAAGACACTTAAATATTTTGAAGAAGCCTTAGTAAATGCTAGTTTTGCACGTGTACATAAATCGTATTTGGTAAACGTAAACGAAGTGGTAAAATACCAAAAAGGAAAAGGAGGAAGTGTCGTGTTAAGTAACGGAAAGGAACTTATGGTGTCGGCTTCCAGAAAATCGGAGTTGCTGGCTTATTTTAAATAACCCTTTTGTCATTCCCGCGAAGGCGGGAATCTCAATAAGTATAATCTAGTTTTAATCGAAAAGAATTCCCTGTATGCTTGCATCGGGGTTTCCGCTGAAATTATCATTCCCGTGAAATCGAAGATTCATGAATTCATGAATATGAAATAAGAATCAATGAATAAAACGGGAATCTAAAATAACCGAGTTTATGCCAATAATAAAAGCAGTAAAAGGAAGGTCACCCCAAATACCAAGTGACTGTTATATTGCCGAAAATGCAACCATAGTGGGAGATGTAGTTATGGGAAACCAGTGTAGTGTATGGTTTAATGCCGTAATTCGAGGTGATGTGCATTATATAAAAATGGGTAATAAGGTTAACGTTCAAGATGGGGCAGTAATACATGCCACTTATCAAAAATCACCAACCAATATAGGTGATAATGTGTCCATTGGGCATAATGCCATTGTACATGGTTGTACCATACATGACAATGTGTTGGTGGGTATGGGCAGTATTATTATGGACGATTGTGTGGTAGAGAGCAAAAGCATTATTGCGGCAGGAGCTGTTGTTACACAAAATACGCGGGTCGAAGCAGGAAGCATTTATGCAGGTGTACCGGCCAAAAAAGTAAAGGATATAAGCGAGGAGCTTATTTCGGGTGAAATCAATCGAATTGCCAATAACTATATTAAATATTCTGGGTGGTTTAAGGAAAAGTGAATGTTCTGAAATTAAAAACTTAAATATTTAATAGAGATGTTTTTACCTAAAACGGATTGCATTACTTCTGGATTACCATTTGTAAAAAACTGAATTTGTGCTTTGTTTTTTTGTGGGTTAATCAATTGATTTTTTTCCAATACAGCTTTGGTTTGCCGTGCCACAGCTTCACCTGAATCTATAATTTTTACATGATGAGGCAGTAAATCGTTAAGAATAGGGATTAAATATGGGTAATGGGTGCAACCTAAAACCAAATAATCAATATTGGCTTCAAGCATGGGCTTTAAATATAGGTTTAAAAGGGCCCTCATGTCATCTGAATATAGTTTCCCTGTTTCAATAAGTTCCACAATGCCATCACCAACCTGTTCTACCACTTTAATATTGCTGGCAAACAAGGTAGAGGTCTTAGAAAATAAAGAACTGCTTAATGTCCCTTTGGTAGCTAATATGCCTATTGCTTGATTTTTAGTTTGAAGCGCTGCAGGTTTTATGGCAGGTTCTATACCTATAAAAGGAACGTTATAGTTTTGCCTTAGGTAATCTATGGCATTAGTGGTGGCTGTATTACAGGCTACCACAATAAGTTTGCAGTTTCTTTCTAAAAGGAATTCGGTGTTTTTTATACTTAAATCAATGATGGTCTGTTTGCCTTTTATGCCATAAGGGGCGTTGGCACTATCGGCTAGATAAATAGTGTTTTCATGTGGTAAAAGGGTATGTATCTCTTTCCAGATAGATGTGCCGCCAACACCAGAGTCGAAAATACCAATAGGTTGTTTGTTCATTTAACTTAAATTCCTATAAAATTAACTATTTCTTTTGTCATTCAGAAGGAGGCCAAAGGTTGACTGAAGGATCTATTATACTACAATAAGAGATTCTTCACTGCGTTCAGAATGACAAATCCAAGTTAAAGAAAAAGCTGCTAATTACTTTGAATAACCTCAGTAAACAGCAGCTTTTTTGTTATTTGGAAAGATTCCTGCGTAGGCAGGAATGACAATTAAATACCTAATTCTTTCTTAACGTCGTCCAATAGGTTTTTGCCATCAGACATAATAACGATATTTTGTGAAGAATCCAAAACATAATCGAAGCCTTGGGCCCTTGCGACTTTTAAAATAGCCGTTCTGGCTTTTTCAGTTATTGGCTTTAATAAGTCAATTTCTTTCTTCTGCATATCTTGTTGTGCATCGGCTTGAAACTGTTGGATGCGTTGTTGCTTTTCCTGTAGTTCTAAACCTCTTTTTTGGTTCTCTTCATCAGTTTTTGTAGCTGCTTCGGCTTCATATTGCTTTACTGTATTTTGGTACTCGGTAATGGAAGCTTGCATATCAGCCTGATAGGTTTTTCCTAAAGACTCCAATTCAGATTGAGCCGCTTTCATTTCTGGCATCGCGTTAATCAATTCAGCAGTATTTATATGAGCAACTTTACTCTGGGCTTGTGAAAAACTAACCGTTCCTATACATAATGCCGCTGCCAATAAAATAGTTTTTAAATGTTTCATTGTTTTAAATAGTATTAAATGTGTTATAAATTGTTAATTGTTGTTTAGAGAGTCCTTGGCCTTTTGTCGTTCTTCAATAGCTTTTTGGCGCTCTTCTAATATTTTCTTTTTACGTTCTTCTAGTTCCTTTTTACGTTTTTCCCTATCTGCTAATTTTTTTTGTCGGTTCTCTTCAATGAGTTGCTCCCTGGTTTTAGGAGTTTCTACAGTTATTGAATCCTTAGTGGTTTGAATGCTACTTTTTTCAGTTGCACTTTTTCCATCGTCATTGGTGTTTTCGTCCCTCGATTGTAACTTATCCTCCCTTGCTTTGGCACGTTCGTCTAAAATTTGTTGTCTGCGCTCTTCAGCAGCTTTCTTTTTAGCTTCTCTGTTTGCTAAAATCTCTTGTCTTCGTTTTTCAATGGCACTTTCCCGTTCTGTTTTTTTCTCCTCTAAGGCTCGTTCGCGTTCTTCGAGTTCATAATTTATTTCTGGAACCAACTCTTCTTCCTCGGCAGCTTTACGCTCCGCTTTTGATGAAACTTGTCTGCGTTTGGACGATCGTGTTATAGTTCTTAATATTTGATCGCTTAAATCGTAGGCCTTATTGGAGTACAACATCACCACATCTGCCGACTTATCAAAAATAAAATCATACTTTTTACCAGCTGCTACATCTTGTACTGCGGCGAAAATTTGATCTTGTATGGGTTGCATCAATTGTTTTTTCTGAATAAACAGGTCACCATTAGGGCCAAATCGCTTTTGCTGATAATCCAAGATCTCCTTTTCTTCATAATACAAATCCTCTTCACGTTCATCGATAAGCTCCTTGGTCAATAAGGCTTTTTCATTACTCAGTGCGGTACGCTTTTGATCCAATTCACTTAAACGTCCATCAATTTCAGTTTTCCATTTTTGAGCCTTATTTTCCAATTGCGTTGTAGCTTCTTGATATTCTGGTACATTTTCCAAAATATACTCTGTGTCTATATATCCAATTCTTACACCTCTTTGCGCTTGAACAGAAAAACAGGACAAGAATACGAATGTCAATAAAAAAAGAACCTTATGTTTCATCTTGATTAATTTCATTAATTTTTAATAGTTGGATACCATTCGCAAAATAAAAATTTTAGATTGCTCATTTCAAAATTAACGAATTTTAATCTTAAAAATTTCATCTGTTTATATTTCATTGTTTTTTATTGGTCAGATGTAATTCACCAATAATCATTTCGGTTGGTATAAACTTCTTGTTATAGCTCATTTCTTATCAATACATAGATGTTAGAAAATATCGTGCCAAAATTAAATACCTAATTAAAATTGTTGTCCAATAATAAAGTGGGTTTCCCACCCATGCTTTGTGCCAGTATCTCCAGGAATGGTATCGAAACCATGCCCAAAGTCTATTCCTAACAGCCCAAAAGCAGGCATAAAAATACGCACGCCCAAACCAGCAGAACGCTTAATATTAAATGGATTGTAATCCCTAAAACTGTTATAGGAAGCACCACCTTCTATAAACGTAAGCCCATAAATTTTTGCTGATGCTCCAAGCGTAATGGGGTAGCGCAATTCCAACGAAAATTTATTGTAAATGGTGCCACCATCTTGATTGGATAACGATTGGTTAGGATAACCTCGTAAAGCAATAGTTTCCCGGCCATCTAGGCTATAACCTCCTAAGCCATCACCACCTAGGAAATAACGTTCAAATGGAATAACTCCTCTATCATTATTATAGGCTCCTAGAAAACCAAACTCTATACTTGGCTTTAAAACTAGGTTTTTCACAAGTTGTGTATACCAATCACCCTTAAAGCTAATCTTATAAAATTCTAACCAATTGTAGCGTTCCTGGTCTATTTCACCAATTCTATTTGAAGCATCTGTTCTGTCAGCATTTGAACTATTTGGATTGGATAAAATTTCTTGCTTTTCATCGCGTTCACTTTTTAAGGCTGCATAATCTACATTGTTAAATAATGAATAAGGAATAGATAGTTTGGCAGTAACTGCAAAACTAGATCCTCCCGTAGGAAAAATAGGATCTATACGTGTATTGTTTCTACTTAAACCAACAGTGTAGGACAAGTTCTTTGAACTACCGTTACCAAACGTAAAAAGTCCTGTATTGTAATTTTGTAAATCGTAGTGTTGAAAACTAATAGCTTGTGATAAGGTAAAATAATCATCTGGCACCGATAAACGCTTTGCTAGTCCAAGTGTAACTCCCGTAATATTAAACCGTCGGGATTTATCAGCCTTTCTTGTTATGAAGTCGTATAAAAACTGTTTGGTATGGGAAATGGACGCCGAAAACTGTACAGGACGTTTACCGCCTAACCATGGCTCTGAAAATGAAAAACTATAGGTTTGGTAAAAACGACTGGCTTGCAAACGTAATGCTAATTTCTGGCCATCTCCCATAGGTATGGGTTTGTAGGCCTTTTTGTTGAAAATATCTTTTATGGCAAAATTGTTAAACGAAAGCCCTAAAGTACCAATAAAGCCACCGCCTCCATAGCCGCCTTGAAGCTCAATTTGGCTGGATCCAGCTTCTTTTACCTTGTATTCAATATCTACCGTACCTTCATTAGGATTAGGGTTTTGTATGTCTGGAGTTAATTCCTGAGCGTCGAAAAAACCTAACTGTCCCAGTTCCCTTATGGTACGTACTACATTGGCTTTACTATAAAGTTGTCCTGGGCGTGTGCGTAGTTCACGGTATATAACATGGTCGTTGGTTTTATCGTTGCCAGAAACACTAATGTTGTTAAAATAAGCCGGTTTGCCTTCTATGATTCTAATTTCAAGATCAATAACATTATTGTCGGCACTTACTTCAACAGGGTTAACATCTGAAAACAAATAACCATTGTTTTGGTATTGATTTTTAATATCAATTGCATCCGGTTTAGAGGGATCTTCAATTCTTTTTTCCAATAACACGCCATTGTATGTATCTCCCTTTTTTATACGTAAGATTCTGTTTAAAAATTGGTCGCTGTAAACCGTATTACCAATAAATTTAATATCTCCAAAGGTATATAGGTTACCTTCGTTAACATCGATCTTTAATGATATGGTTTTATCGTTATTTATAATTAGGCTGTCAGATATAATACGGGCATCCCTGTAACCATTTTCTTTATATTTATCTATAACATGACCTAGATCGGCTTGGTAGGCAGAATCGACATATTTTGAGCGTTTAAGGATACGAAGCCTATTTATTTTTTTTGTGCTCTTCATAGCCTTTCTAAGCTTTTTGTTATTTAAAACCGTATTGCCATTAAACACAATATCCTTAATTTTAACCTTCTCGCCTTTATCGATATTAAGGACCATGTTTACCCGAGGGGTTTTAATGGAGTCTTTAACCTCTATGGTGTTAATGTGTACTTTAGTGTTTAAAAAGCCTTCCTTTTTGTACTTGGTCTCTAAAAAGTTTTCGGTAGTTTTAATAAGGTTTTCAGTAACCTTAACACCTTTGTTTAATTTATTGTCTTTAATAATACCTTCTATTTTTCCTTTTTTTACACCATTAACTTTAATCTCATTAAGTTGAGGTAAATCGGACAATCTGATTTCCAAGTAAACGGTATCCCCTTCAAAAACACGGTAAATTTCAATATCACTAAACAATTTAGAGTCCCATAACTTTTTAATTGCAAAAGCAATATCTTCTCCAGGAACACTTATTTCCTTACCTTCCCTTAATCGGGAATATGAAATTATGGTTTGATCGCTAAAGGTTGTGTTTCCAGAAACTGTAATGCCTCCAATAGTATATTTTTTACTGTTCGATATATTTTGAGCTTGTAGGCAATTGAAGCTGGCAATGAAAACTAAAACTATTGCACAGGCTTTTTTATAAGCAGATAGGTATAGACTCTTAGCTGAGTTGTTCACTTGTTTTCCCAAATCGTCGTTCTCTTTTTTGATATTCAATAATCGATTCATACAAATGTTGCTTTGTAAAATCTGGCCAAAGTGTATTGGTAAAGTACAATTCGGCGTATGCAATTTGCCATAGTAAAAAGTTACTTATACGTTTTTCTCCACTGGTCCTGATAAGTAAATCTACGTCTGGTAAATTTTGCGTGTAAAGATGCTCATTTATAATTGATTCATCAATTTTTTCGGGCGAAATTATATTATTTTTAACTTTAATGCTAATTTCTTTAACTGTGTTTATCAATTCTTCCCTAGAACCGTAGCTTAGCGCTAGGGTTAATATCATACGATTATTGTTTTTTGTGGCTTCAATAACCTCAAGCAGTTCTTTATGAACCTTAGTTGGTAAAGTTGTTAAGTTGCCTATTGCAGAAAGTTGTATGTCATTGTCTTGAAGAGTTTTAATCTCTTTTTTTAACGAAGTAACCAAAAGCTTCATTAAGGTTTGTACCTCTAGTTTGGGCCTGTTCCAGTTTTCTGTAGAAAATGCGTAAAGTGTTAAGTTTTTTATACCCAATTCAGCCGAAGCTTCAACAGCTCGTTTAACAGCCTTAGCGCCATTTTCGTGGCCAAAAGTACGCAACATGCCTTTTTGTTTGGCCCACCTGCCATTGCCATCCATAATAATAGCTATATGTTTGGGTAGTGTTTTACTTTTTATGTCTTCAATTACATCCATTTAATTTTCTGGGCAATAACAAGGGTTTAGTCCAAAAGTATAGGTTAGTGTGATACCTGAAAACACATACCAATCGTAGTTGTTTATATTTCCAAATCTATATTGTTGCAAATTTTCATCATTGGGTACACTGCCATCCAATCCATCTGAAAAGGTATATCTAGCACCTACTTCTACACTTAAAATAAAATTATCTAGAAACGTTGTTTTTAAGCCTAGGGCCATTGGAATACCAAAGGTCCAGTTACTAGTATTTTCTTGAGTTTGAACGCCATTCAAAAAATAATAGTCGTCGTGATGGGCAACACTAATACCTCCATATAAATAAGGTGTTGTCAATTTTTTTCCGGTATGCAGATCGAAATCAAAAAAAGTAAATTCCATTCCTAAAGAAAGTTCTATGATTTCATTAGTAAATTCATAGCCTCTTTGTATTCGCCTTAGATCGTCTGAATTTGTGTCGACGCCTTCTAATTCTGTAAAAATTAATGATGCACGCCACGAGTGTCTAGGGCTTCTATTCCATTTATAAACGCCGCCAAAAGCAAGTTGATTTGGGGCTATATAATTTGTAGCACCAACATCACCAATAAAATTACTACCTCCCAAAAAAAGTCCAACTTCATGAATTTGGGAATGAGATAAATGGATACTTAAAATGCTTAATATCAATATGGTTAAATGCCTCATATATATACAAAAGTTTGCAAATATAATAAATAAGATGGGCCCATAATAATTTGAACCCATTAGTCTTGTTTAAAACTACAAATGCCCAAAAATATTGTTTAGAACTTCTTGGGGGGGTAATAGTGTTTTTACTCGTTAATTGCGTTTGTCCTGGCCCCAAAGCAGTTTTTTTCTAAGGGTAACCAAAAAGCTTTCGTTTAAAAGATCAAGCATCTTAATCTTAAAATTGGCTTTTTTAATAGTAATGATAGTGCCATTGTTAAGTGTGGCGATTCTGGAATCTAAGGATATTAGATGTTGGGCTTCCCTGCCATCTACTTTTAACTGTATTTGTGTTGAGTCTGGAATGACCAAGGGGCGAACACCTAAATTATGGGGGGCAATAGGAGTTAATACAAAACTATTGGCACCAGGGGTAATAACTGGCCCGCCACAACTTAAAGAGTACCCTGTTGAGCCTGTTTGTGTAGATATAATTAAACCATCACTCCAATACGATGTTAGGTATTCACCATCCATAAGAGTTTCAACAATAATCATGGAGGCGGTGTTTTTTCTGCTAACCGTAACCTCGTTTAATGCAAAATTGAAAGACGAAATGCTTTTATTTTCAGGCTGTGTTTCAACAGAAAGTAAACTGCGTTCAGAAATTTTATAGTTACCATCAATAATGTCTTGTATAGCACTCTCGATTTGGTCGTCCTGGATGGTTGCTAAAAAACCTAAACGCCCAGTATTAATACCTATAATGGGAATATCTGTATCCTTAACAAAGGTAATGGCCCTTAAGATGGTACCATCACCACCAACGCTAATGAGCAAATCAAATGAATCATCTAAAGTATCGAAGGTTTTAAAGGATGCAAAATCTTTAATGATAGTTGAATTGTTTTTTATAAGCTGATAGAATTCTGTTTCTATATAAGCTTCAATATTTTTTTTTAGTAAATAATTAAAAAGCGTCAATACCGAAGCACTTGTGGTTTTGTTATAAAAGCGTCCAAAAACTGCAACCTTCATAAGTATTACATGTTTAAATATTTGTTCAAATAATCTGAGCGATCTTTAAGTGTTTTATTGTAGGTGTCATCTTCGTGACCCGATACAATATTATAGCTATACCTTCTAAAGGTATGCAGCACATCATTTAATGAAGCATTGCTAATTTTAATAGTAACCTGTACCACATCGTTTTTTGTTTTAGAAACAAAAGCACCTAATAACTTTCCGTCATTAGATTCAATGATTTGACTAATTTCGCTAAACGAATAATCGTTGATGCCCTTTTCAATTACCAGTATTTCTCCTGGTTCTATAAAGAAGGGTGATTCACCAAAAAGACTTATTACATCATTAAGTTCATAGTATCCTAAATAACGATTGCCATCATCTAAAACAGGCATTATGTTACTGGAATTTCTGGCAAAAGCCTCGAGTACATCTAGCCATAACGTAGTGTTTTTAACATAGAAATTTTCATAGGCATAGCTAAAATCACTTATGGGTTTGCTGCCATCAAAACAATGCACATCGGTTTCAAACAAACATCCTAAATAATTAAAGTCATTATCAATAACAGGGATATGGGAATAAGTTAACTGATTGAACAATAGTTGCAAATCACTTATTTGTCCTTTATTGTTTACAGGTGTTATGTCATTTATAATTAATTCTGAAAGTTTCACTTAATGAGGGTTTACAGCATGCAAATTAATTAAAAAAATAGTATTTAAGGTTGTTCTACTTTGTATTTTTGCCTTTTAAAACAAATACATGACAAAGTTAAGCGTAAATATTAATAAGATAGCCACATTGCGTAATTCCAGAGGAGGCGATGTGCCCAATGTGGTACAGTTTGCAAAGGATGTGCAGCGTTTTGGAGCTGAAGGGGTAACCATTCATCCAAGGCCAGACGAACGTCATATTCGTTACCAAGATGCACGTGATTTAAAGCCAGAGGTTAACACTGAATATAACATTGAAGGGAATCCTATTGACTCTTTTGTTAAATTGGTTTTAGAAGTGAAACCAACACAGGTAACTTTAGTGCCAGATGCAGTTGATGCCATTACCAGTAATGCAGGTTGGGATACCTTAAAACACAATAGTTTTTTAATGGATGTTATAAAAGAGTTTAAAAATAACGGTATTAGAACCTCTATTTTTGTTGATCCAGTCTTAAATCAAATAGAAGGGGCAAAGGCTACTGGAACTGATCGTATTGAGTTATACACTGAGGCTTTTGCGCATCAATATAGTCTAGGAAACGAAAAGGCGGTTGTGCCTTATGTAACATGTGCTCAGTTAGCGACTAATTTGGGAATGGGTGTTAATGCCGGTCATGATCTGTCATTGGACAACATCGAGTTTTTTAAAAATGAAGTGCCAAACTTATTAGAGGTTTCTATTGGTCATGCATTAATAGCTGAAAGTTTATATTTGGGTGTGGAAAATGTGATTCAGATGTATCTTAATAAACTTAAAGGGTAGACTTATCGAGACTGAGTTCCTTGAAGCTTCCTTGATAAAATTTAGATTTTAGATTATGGTAGCTTCGAGAGCCTTAGCCAATAAGAGAATTTTATGATATTACATTCAAATATAATAGGAGAAGGTAAACCACTTGTAATCTTACATGGGTTTTTGGGAATGAGTGATAATTGGAAAACACTGGGTAAACAATTTAGTGATTTTGGTTTTCAAGTGCATTTGGTAGATCAGCGGAACCATGGTAGAAGTTTTTGGAGCAACGAGTTTAATTATGAGTGCCTTGTAGAAGATTTAAAAGTTTATTGCAACCATTATCAGTTAGAAGATATTATTTTGCTAGGGCACTCCATGGGAGGTAAAACGGCTATGTTGTTCTCTACCTTATATCCGGAATTGGTTTCAAAATTATTAGTAGCCGATATTTCTCCACGATTTTATCCCATACACCACGATTTGATTTTGGAGGGGCTTTCGGCATTAAACTTTGATGAAATACAAAGCAGGGGAGGAGCCGATAGCGTTTTAAGTCACTATGTTTCAGATTATGGGACACGTCAATTTTTATTGAAAAACTTGTATTGGGAAGAGAAAGGACGTTTAGGATTGCGTATAAATCTAGAGGTTTTAAAACAAGAAGTTGGCGAGGTAGGTGAAGCCTTGCCTGCATTTGCAACGTTTGATAAGAGTGTCCTGTTTTTAAGAGGAGATCGATCAGAGTATATAGGTATTGATGACGAAAATATAATCCTTAATCACTTTCCCCAAGCTAAAATAGTGACCATTGCAAATGCGGGACACTGGCTCCATGCTGAAAATCCAAAGGACTTTTTTGAAGCGGTTATAAAGTTTGTCCTTTAGTTTTTTTGTATTTTTATTGAAATCTCAAAAATTATGAAATTGATTCTTAAACTTTTATTAAATGCTCTAGCGGTTGTAATTCTTGCCAATATATTGTCTGGGGTTTATGTAGATGGCTATGTTACCGCTATTATTGTGGCCCTAGTCCTATCTGTTTTAAATTTATTGGTTAAGCCTATTCTAATCATTTTTACATTGCCAATAACCATAGTGACCTTAGGCCTGTTTTTACTCATTATAAATGCTCTGATCATCTTATTGGCCGATAATTTAATTACCGGATTTTCGGTAACAAATATTTGGTGGGCATTAATATTTAGTGTGTTACTTTCCATACTGCAATCTATACTACATTCACTTTTAAAAGAAGATAAAAAATAGCTTCAAAATCAAGCAATTAAAACTTTGTCGGGATGCAAAAAATATTATACTTTTGCATCCCGATTTTGGTTATCTAATATTATAGTTTAAAACATGAATATTACAAGAGAAAACGTTGATGCATTGAATGCGGTAGTAAAAGTAGATATTGCTAAAGAAGACTACAGTGATAAGGTTGAAAAAATCTTAACAGATTATCGTAAAACGGCAAACATTCCTGGCTTTAGAAAAGGACATGTGCCAATGGGTATGGTGAAAAAGCAATATGGTAAGGCAGTATTGGTAGATGAAGTAAACAAACTATTGCAAGGCGCATTAAACAAATATCTTACCGAAGAAAAGTTGGATGTTTTAGGGCAGCCACTTCCAAAGCCACAGGATGACATCGATTGGGATTCCGATGCGTTTACATTTGAATTTGAGTTAGGGTTAGCTCCTGAATTTGAAGTCAATCTTAAAAGTAAAAAGGCTATAACCCATTACAATATTGTTGCCGACGATAAAATGATAAGTGAGCAAGTAGAGCGTATTCAAAAACAGTACGGTAAGTTAGTCTCTCAGGATGTAGTTGAAAAGGATAGTGAGGTAACAGGTGCTTATAAAAACGAAGAAAAAGAAATAGACAATACGGTTACTTTAACTTTAGATAAATTTAAGGGTAAAGCTACCGAAAAGAAGTTTGTTGGTGCTAAAGTTGGTGATGTTATAACATTAAAAACAAAAGGACTTTTTGATGATGAACATGAGTTGATGCATGCCTTGAAACTAGGACATGATGAAGTTCACGGCTTGGATATTGAAGTAACTTTTACTATTACAGAAATCAATAAGCGCGAATTAGCCGATTTAGATCAAGAATTATTTGATAAACTTTTTGGTAAGGATGTGGTAAAGTCGGTAACCGAATTGAAAACAAAAATAAAAGAGGATGCCGAAAAGCAATTTGTGCAACAAGCCGACCAAAAGTTGTTGAATGATGTTACCGAATATTTGGTTGATAATACAAAGTTTGATTTGCCTGCTGAATTTTTAACAAAATGGTTACAGGCTTCAGGTGAAAAGGAAATGGACTCAGAACAGGCTAAAGAAGAGTATGAAAAGTCAGAAAAGAGCTTGCGTTATCAATTAATTGAAGGAAAGCTTATTGAAGACAATAACATTCAAGTGACCATGGATGATATTAAGAATCATGCAAGACAGATGATTAAAGCGCAAATGGCTCAATTTGGACAAATGAATCCTTCTGATAAGGAATTAGACGATATTGCAGCTCGTGTGTTGTCCAATCAAGAAGAAGCCCGTCGTATTTCAGAACAATTAATAAGTCAGAAATTATTGGAAGTTTACAAAGAAAAAGCAAATATCAAGGTAAAAGAATTGAGTTATGAAGACTTTGTTAAAGAAGTCTACGGCGACAAATAAATCAAATAATAATTCATTATATTTAGGCGCTTAAACTCATTTGGTTTAAGCGCTTTTTTATTCGGGGTAAATAATTAATTAGTTTGCCCGAATAAAAATTAGTTCATTGTCACTCAGGGTGTAAGCGAAGAGCTTATCTTTTGTTTGAGATTCCATGCCTCGCTTCTAGGAATTTTTATTTCATTTCAACACACACTGCATGGCGCATTTAGAATGACGTATTTTAAGTTAACCGAATTAAAAAACAAAAATATATTATGGATTACGCAAAGGAATTTCAAAAATTCGCGATAAAAGACCAAGGCATTAGTAGCACATACTATAATAAAATAATAAGTAGCATGTACCCTACTAATTTAACGCCAAACATTATTGAAGAACGCCAGATGAACATTGCTATTTTTGATGTTTTTTCCCGTTTAATGATGGACCGTATCATTTTTATGGGTACAGCTATAAATGATCAGGTAGCAAACATTATTCAGGCACAGTTGTTGTTTTTAGAAAGTGTAGACGCTTCAAAGGATATTCAAATATATATTAATTCTCCAGGAGGTAGTGTTTATGCAGGTTTAGGGATTTACGATACCATGCAGTTTATCAAACCAGACGTAGCCACCATTTGTACAGGTATGGCAGCCTCTATGGGAGCCGTGTTGTTATGTGCTGGAGAAAAAGGAAAACGTAGTGGATTGACCCATTCCAGAGTAATGATTCACCAACCCTTAGGTGGAGCACAAGGACAAGCCAGTGATATAGAAATTACAGCTAGGGAAATATTAACCCTAAAGGAAGAACTTTATAAAATCATAAGTAAGCACTCTGGACAAGATTATGACAAAATATATAATGATAGTGACAGGGATTATTGGATGAAAGCCGATAAAGCTAAGGAATATGGTATGATAGATGAGGTTTTGACAAGGAATTAAAATAAAATTTGTAGTTTTATATTGCCTTAGAAATGAGGGTTTAAGAGGGATTAAAAAAGTAATTAATGGCAAAAGAAGAATTAGAATGTTCGTTTTGTGGTAGAAAAAAGCCAGAAACCAACTTGTTAATAGCTGGGTTGGACGCACATATCTGTGATAGGTGTATCGAGCAGGCTCATGGTATTGTAATAGAAGAATCTAAGCAAAGCGACAGTAGTGATCTATCGGCTGAGCTTAAACTGCGTAAACCACAACAGATAAAGGACTTTTTAGATACTTACATTATAGGTCAAGAAGCCACAAAAAAAGTAATGTCGGTAGCAGTATATAACCACTATAAGCGTTTGTTGCAACCACAGTCTAATGACGATATTGATATTCAAAAAAGTAATATCATCATGGTGGGGCAAACAGGAACAGGTAAAACACTTATGGCCAAAACTATAGCTCGGATGCTTAATGTGCCTTTGGCCATTGTAGATGCTACAGTGTTAACAGAAGCGGGTTATGTTGGAGAAGATGTAGAAAGTATTCTAACACGTTTATTACAGGCTGCAGATTATAATCTGGATAAAGCCGAAAAAGGACTTGTATTTATTGATGAGATTGACAAGATTGCCCGTAAAAGTGATAACCCTTCCATAACCAGAGATGTTTCGGGAGAAGGTGTGCAACAGGCCTTATTGAAACTTTTAGAGGGAACTGTTGTTAACGTACCCCCAAAGGGTGGTAGAAAACATCCAGACCAAAAGTTTATTGAGGTGAATACCGAAAATATTCTTTTTATAGCGGGTGGTGCTTTTGATGGCATTGAACGCATCATTTCAAAACGTTTAAACATGCAGGCGGTGGGTTATAGTGCTTCAATGTCGGATGACGTTGTAGATCAAAACCATTTGTTGCAATATATCATTCCAAAAGATTTAAAGGATTTTGGACTCATCCCAGAAATCATTGGGCGTTTACCTGTTCTTACTTACATGGATCCATTGGATGCCAAAACATTACGAGCTATTTTAACAGAACCTAAAAATGCTATTATCAAGCAGTACAAAAAACTGTTTGCCATGGATGACATTGATTTTAGTATTACTGATGGGGCTTTAAATTTTATTGTTGATAAAGCCATTGAGTATAAGCTAGGTGCCCGTGGATTGCGTTCACTTTGTGAAGAGATTTTAACAGATGCTATGTTTGAATTGCCAAGTAGCGATGAGAAGAAATTTAATGTTACAAAACTTTATGCTGAGGAAAAATTAACAAAGACAACTCTAAAGAAATTAAAAGCGGTGTCTTAAAATATTTACATTGATATACAAAGAAAAACCACGCCAAAAGCGTGGTTTTTCTTTGTATGGATATAATTAAATAATAATCATTATGAGGAATTTTATCAATGCTATTAATAATTTATAGTCTAAAAATAGACCTAAATAATTGCCCTTCAAAAGTTTTTTAAAGCTTTTAGATAAGGCGAACAAATAATCGTCAAAAGACTTTAAGGCATGCCGTTAGTCGATTAAATAAGCAGGGTTACTGATTTAGGTGTAAGAGCTCCTCTAAGTAAATTCTAGTGTTGGATAATCTGGGTATTTTATGTTGTCCCCCCAACTTATTGTTTTGTTTTAACCAGTCGTAGAAAAGGTTTTGGCGTGCCACATGAATCGTTGGTTTGTTTAAGGTCATGTTGTTGTATCGTTTTGCCTCGTAGTCTGAGTTTAAGGCTTTTAAGGCATTGTCAAATAACTCTGTAAAATAATTAATGTCCTTAGGAGGAGTTTTAAATTCAATGAGCCATTCATGTGCTCCTTTTTCTTTGCCGTCCATAAAGATTGGAGCCGCAGTAAAATCTACAATATCAGCTTTGGTACGCTTGCATACTTTTTTAAGTGCTTCTTCTGCATTTTCAATGATTAACTCTTCACCAAAAACATTAATGTGATGTTTGGTCCTACCCGAAATTTTAATGCGGTAGGGGCTAAGCGAAGTGAACCTAATCGTGTCCCCTATTTTGTAACGCCACAAACCAGCATTGGTTGTTATAATAACCGCATAATTTATATTGAGTTTTACGTCACTAAGAGGAATAGCTTTTTCTTGTTCTGTGGCATAAATATCCATAGGAATAAATTCGTAAAAAATGCCATAATCCAGCATGAGTAACAATTCATCAGAATTATTCTGGTCTTGAATGGCGAAGAACCCTTCTGAAGCATTATAAATTTCGTAATATTTAAAATTGCTTTTGGGCAGTATGTTTTTGTACTGATTTATATATGGTGTAAAACTTACGCCTCCATGAAAATACACTTCTAGGTTAGGCCAAATCTCAAATAAATTAATCTTACCTGAAGTTTCAAGAACATTATTAAGGAGTACAAGCATCCATGAGGGTACACCAGCAAGACTGGTAACGTTTTCATGAATAGTTTCATCAACAATGGCCTGCATTTTATGTTCCCAATCGCTCATTAAAGAAACTTTATTGCTTGGGGTACTGCTAAATTCTGCCCAAAAAGGCATATTGTCAATTAATATGGCTGATAAATCACCGAAAACGGTTCCATTTTCTTTATATAATTCCTTGCTTCCACCTAATCGAAGGCTTTTACCGGTAAATAATTGAGAATCCTCATTGTTATTTAAATACATGCATAGCAAGTCCTTGCTGGCAGCATAATGACAATCTTCAAGCGATTCTTCACTAACAGGAATAAATTTGCTTTTAGAGCCCGTTGTGCCACTGGATTTGGCAAACCATTTTATTGGAGTAGGCCAAAAAATATTAGATTCCCCTCGCCTGGAGCGTTCTATGGTGTCTTGCCAACCTTCGTAATTTTTTATGGGGATGCGCTCGGCAAAAATGTCGTAATTTTTAATAGAAGCAAAGTCATATTGTTTGCCAATTTCGGTATGCTTTGCAAAGTCTAAAAGACTTAAAAGTAGTTCGTTTTGAACTTCATGGGGGTATTTAAGAAACAATTCAATTTGATGAAACCGCTTCTTTAAAAACCAAGAAGCAATAGAATTTACTAATGGAATTGACATATTTATATTATCTTTAAAATCCTAAAATAATACTTTTTTTTAATGTACTATCAAGGTGTTTTAACAAAAATGGAAACCGAGTTTTCTAAACCTATCCAATATTATTTGGTGTTTGAAAATGACTTCATCAATATAAATCAGTTGCTCAATAAAACCATAACTATTCAATTTGTTAAGTATCAATGTTTAAACTGTGGCTTAGATAAGCCTATATACCGTCAAGGATTTGATAAACAGTGTTTTTATGAAGTGCCCCAAGCAGCCGATTGGGTCATGCGCCCTGAATTAAGCACAGCGCATTTAGGAAAGGAAGACCGCGATTTGGAATATGAAAAACAAGTTCAATTGCAGCCTCATATTGTTTATTTAGCTAATTCTAGTAATGTAAAAGTGGGAGTAACCCGAAAAAATCAAGTACCTACCCGATGGATTGACCAAGGGGCGCATGAAGCTATTGAAATAGTAGAAGTTCCTAATCGTTATTTGGCTGGAATTACCGAAGTAGCATTAAAAGACCATGTGAGTGATAAAACTAATTGGCGTACTATGCTTAAAAATGAGATTAAGGATGAAGATTTGGTAGCATGGCGTGAGCGATTAAAACAATACATTCCTGATGAGGTTAAGGACTATTTCATAGAAACGAATACCGAAACCAACTTAGACTTTCCAGTGATTAAATTTCCTGAAAAGCCTAAAAGCTTAAATATTGTAAAACAGTTGGATTATAAAGGTAAATTGGTTGGTGTAAAAGGACAGTACCTCATTTTTGAAGATGAAACGGTATTTAATATCCGCGCCAATGAGGGTGTTGTGGTTAAAATATCTATTCGTTAAGCTATCTTTTCTATTAAAAGTTGTTTCTTTCCCTTATTACGGGAAAGTGTCCAAAGAACAGAAAGGTTTAAACCATTTTGCAGCCATTTTACTAGTTTACCGTATCTTTCTGTGTTTTCTTTTGCCCACCTAATAAACCACCCAAAACATTCTTAATTTTTTTCTCTGGTGTTTTTGTTGAATCGGTTGGTATGGAGTCGGTTTGAGTACCCTGGGGTTTTATGATGCCACTTAATATATCTTTAACCGAATTATCTTGCAGTTTCTTTATGGAATCCGTTTTTGTTTTGTTAGCGCCAACAATATCTCCTAACATATTTTTTACCTTGTCTTTGCTTTGATTGAGCAATTTTTGCTTTTCGATTTTTATGAGTTGTTGTGTTAAGTTTTTAACGCCACTCGAAAGGTCTGTTTTAACAGTCGGATTGGTGAAAGAACCTGTTATGTTGGCCGTAACGGGAATAGAAAGGCTATTGGCTTCAACCATATCTATTTTACCAATAAGGCGGTTAATATCACTGCCCAAATATTTAGTGGGGACATTAAAAATAGCTTTGTAGTCTACAGTTTTATCAAAACCGTGAGTGCCCGAAATTTCAATAGCAATATCTTCATATTTCAATTTAAATGGTTTAACGGCAACTTTGCCATCGGCAAATTCAAATTGCGTTTTTAAATCGTTTAAATTTAATTTGTCAAAATCTATAAAATTTAGTGCACCTTCAAGGCTGCTAATTAGTTTGGATTGATCTGTATTGAACTTAGTGCTTAACAATTCTGCTAAGGCATTTCCTGTAACCGAACTTAAAACAGGAGAGAAATCGTTGTCTAAATTTCCTTTTAAAGTGATATTGGTATTTAGTTTACCTTGAAGCAGCTTGGCGATAGGCGCCAAATTTTGAAGTAGTTCCATACCATTAAAAGATTTGGCAATATCAAAATCGTTGGCGTTTAAGTTTAGGTTAAAATTAGGGGTTTTGCCTTTAGTTGTTACATCACCTGCCAAGGCCAGAGCACCATCGAACATGCTAGAGGTCAAGTTATATAAAGATGCTTTTTGATCTTTTATGACAAGGGTACCTTTAACATCTTTTAAGTTCAAATTGTCATAAACAACAGTATTTGCATTAGCATTTATGGTGCAATCCAAAAAGGCTGGAATTTTTAATGATTCATCTTCGTTAATGATTTTCTTCTTTTGGGCTGCTTCATTTTCAGTCATAAAATCACTAACCTTAAATAGTGATGAGTTGACTTTAAAATCGCCTTGCAAATTACCGTCACTTAACAAAAAACCTAATAGATTTTTAATGGTTCCTGTAGCCTTTAAGTCACTATCACCCGTTTTGACTTTAAAATTATTTAGAGATACCGTGCCTGTATTAAAGTCCATATTGGCTTCTGTAATGTGAATTGGGTTTGCAATAGCTTCAGATGAAAAAATAAAATCAGTAATGCTTACAGAACCACTGTTTTTAATCCGGGCGTAAGCATTGGTTTCAATAGCCTTCATATCGAAAGCCGTATTGATGTTACCTCTTAAAATACCGGTTAAAGGGGTTTCCAGTGTTATGGGGTAGGCTTTAGCAATGTTAGCTAAGTTTAAAACTCCATTAATGTTAGCATTCACCAACATGTTTTTGGTAAGGTTTTTTAAAGTTGCAGACGATTTAAAAACGTCACCGTCAATTATAAAATCCAGTGTTTCAATATCAACAAAAGTGTCATCGACGTTCCCAGTAGTATTTTTTATAAAGGCGCTAATATTAATATTACTAACTCGTTTCGGTAAGTCAGGGTATTTAAAGGAAGCGTTATTTGAGGTAATGGAAATGTCAAAGTTGGGAATGGTTTCTTCAGAACTTAGTCCTTTTATAGTACCTTTTATTTTAAAATCACCGGTAGTTTGAACATTTTCAATATTTTTCGAATATACCTTAGGTATTACAGCTAGGAAATTTTTGAAATCAGATTCAGGATTTTCAAAAGTAATATCGATATCCTGTCCGTTATCCAATTGCTGTATATGACCTTTGAATTGAATAGGCAATTCATTTATAAACCCTTGGTTCTCTTTAAAAGTATAGGTATTGTTCCTTAAGTCTAATCCAATTAAAGCATCTAGTTTAATAGTGTTGTTACTCAAATAATTGGTGCTGTCTATACTTAAACTAACATTAGCTTCGCTGGTGGTCTCCAATTCCGAAGTCTCTGAAGAAAAAATACCATGACCAGCATGGTTAAGTTCTGTAATATAAACTGATACATTGGTGCTTTCATCAATATAAGTTAATGCACTATTATTTATGCTGTAATCTTCAATATCTAAAGCAAAGTTGTTTTCATTGCCTTTAGGAGATGCTGTATTATCGTTTTTAGTGATATCGTAATTGTTATTTCCAAATTCATCAGTTTTTAAAGTCAATAAAACCTCATCAACACTTATAGAGTTAATAACTATAGGTTCTTTGTTGGTGTCCTTAAACAATTCTTTAATAGACATGCTAAAAGCAATGCCTTTTGCAGTGGCTAAAGTTTCATCCCTAAAAGGTTCAAAATTTGTAATGACCAAATCATTAACGTTTACATGGGCTTTTGGAAAACTTCTAATAAAACTCAAGCTAACATCATTAAATTCCACTTTAACATTAAGGTTGTCATTTATAACCTTTTTAACCATATCAGTTATTTTGCCTTGAAAGGCAAAGGGAATTGCTATTAGAAGTCCTAGAGCAATTAATAGTGTAATGCCAATGATTTTAAAAGTTTTTTTCATCTGTTTAAATTTTATGGTTTTTATAGGTCAGATGTAATTCGCCAATAATCATTTCGGTTGGTATCAACTTCCTGTTATGTCTCATTTCATATTGGGGATTTATAGTGTCTTATTTTTTTGAAAGTTAGCTCAAAAGAATATACGTAGAAAAGTTGTTAAAGGTTGAAAAATGTATCTTATCATTTTGTTAAGGTGTGAAGTTTTAGAGCAAATCAATCTCTTCATTTACTTTTAACTTAAATCTTCTTCTAAAAAAGTAAACACCAATATATAAAAAAGGTGTATCGCAAGCCGCTACAATTACTTTAAATAAAAAGCCACTAACTAGCAATCCTTTAAAGTTTACCCATTCAATGATACCAAAAGAGCATAGTAAGAACACTATAGTAAAAGTGTCAACAAATTGGGAAAACCAAGTAGAAAAGTTATTACGAAGCCATAAATGTTTACCTTGAGTTAATCTTTTCCAAAAATGATAAATCTGTATATCAATAAACTGGGCAAATAAGTAGGTAAGCATACTAGCAAAAACTGCTATGACTGAGTTTCCAAATACTTTTGTAAACAACTCATCATTAACATAAGACCATGATGTTGCAGGAACTTTACTAGCCACCAAAATGATTAACAAGGAAAATAGTGATGCAAATATTCCGGTAACCACCACATCGTTAGCTCGTTTTTTGCCATAAATCTCACTAATTAAATCGGTGATTAAAAAGGTAAGAGGATAGGGTAATATGCCCACCGATATTTCAAAAAGCTTATTGCCAAAAAATTCAATATCAAAAGGGTACCAATAAAAGAATTTTTGAAAGATCAGGTTGGAGACAACCAATGAGGTTATAAATAGCGCACCTAGCAAAATATAAATGCGTTGTGCTGCGAGTTTGTCTTTTGGTGTCATTTATAATTGTGAATAAATAGGTCTTGTAAATATAATGGATTAAAAATTGTTTTAGTTATTTTGCTTTTTACTATGGTAAAAGCAATGACATATCATATTGCATTGGGCAGTAATAAAGGTGATAAATTCAAGTATCTACAAGATGCCATAGATTTAATTTTTGAGCGTATAGGTGCTATTAAATTAATATCAAAAGTTTATAAATCAGCTGCTTTTGGTTTTGAGGGTGATGATTTTTTTAATTGCTGCTTGGTCATGGAAAGTGATTTAGAACCCCAAAGTGTGCTTGAAGTTTTATTGGATATTGAACGAGGCATGGGACGCGTTCGTACTGACGACCAAACTTATGAGGCACGAACAATCGATTTGGATATTATCTTCGCTCAAGACCAAATTATTGATTCAGAGACCTTACTGGTGCCGCATCCAGAAATGCAAAAACGAAAATTCGTGCTCTTACCACTTCATGACGTGGCGTCTAAGGTGAAACACCCTAGATTAGATAAAACAGTGTCTGTTTTGTTGGATGAATGTAAAGACAAATCGGTTTTGGAGCCTATCAATATTTGGTTGAAAAACCCCAGTAAGCAATTTGATTTTTCAAAATACAATTACATTGCCATTGAAGGGAATATAGGAGCAGGAAAAACCAGTTTGGCGACTAAAATAGCCACCGATTTTAATGCGAAACTGATTTTGGAACGTTTTGCCGACAATCCCTTTTTGCCTAAATTTTATGAAGAGCCTAACCGCTATGCCTTTACTTTGGAGATGTCCTTTTTGGCCGACCGCTACCAACAAATTAGCGACGACCTCTCACAGCTCGATTTGTTTAAGGATTTTATGGTAAGCGATTACGATGTGTTTAAATCGTTGATCTTTTCGAAGATTACTTTGCAGGAAGAGGAGTTTAGCCTATACCGTAAGCTATTTTATTTAATGTATAAGGACATTGCCAAACCCGATTTATACGTGTATCTCTATCAAAACACCCAAAAGTTGCAACTAAACATTAAAAAAAGAGGACGCGACTACGAACAAAATATCGCCGATGACTATCTGGAAAAAATCAATGCGGGCTATATCGACTTTCTAAAAACCCAGACCGATGTTAAGGTTAATATTATAGATATTTCCAATAGAGACTTTTTGGCTAGCCGCAAAGATTATTTATGGGTATTGAATGCCATTTGTGGAGATTGATTTTGACTTGTACTTATAGGAGTTAATAAGCAAGGTTAGAATTTTAAAGCTGCTAATTCTCGATTAAGTACTTGTGCAGTATTTTTATGCTGATTCAGGCATATTTAATTTTCTATTATTGAAGCCGTATGTTCTTTCGTATGTTCTTGTTTGTTTTTATAGTTTTCGATTATTTTTAACCCAAAATCGTTCACCTTTTTCCAGTCGGTAAATTCAATTGGTTCTTTTGATTTAGTTGGACCATTAGTTAACTTCATAATTAGTTTAATCATTATTTTGTCAAAAAAAGAATAAGATTCATAGTCCAGCTTCCCAGCAAAAACTTCCATGAAATTCGCCTCCCATCCAATTTCTTTAAGAAATTTTATCATATAAGGATTTGTGTTGACTCCATTTTTCTCTTTTTTTCTTGCTACAAGATTAACAGAGAATAAGGCGGTTTGTATGACATTAAGCTTGTCCTTGTTATTTAAAATCAATTCGTAAACTTTGCTGTTATGCTTGCCATATCTAACACTTGCTCCAATTATGAGCGTATGGCATTCAAATAAATCATTATTAAACTCGTCAATAGAGTACAATTCTGTTTCTATTTGGTTTTTTCTAAAAATTAAATTTAATTTTTCACAAATCTTCCGGGTTTGGCCATCTACTGAAGAATAAATTATTCCAATCTTATGTTTCATAAAGCTATTTAGTTTGATAAGCTTTTTGTTTTAAAAACAACATTAAGTTGTGGTTGTGTTTTAATAAACTAACTGTATCGATAGATAAACGAAATTAGATTTTTTTAAGTTTAGAATCAAGTTAAATTATGTATAAAAATTTTCATTAAAAGGTTGAATTAAAACATTTTAAGTAGTAATGTTACAATTTGTCCTTTTTTATTTTCTAAAATGTATTCACCAAGTTGTTTTTTACCTTTAACCATTAAATTAAAAGGAGCTTCTAGAACATTAACACCACTATTTTGTTTTAATCGAATGCCTTGTCCCGAAATGATATCTTTATTAGGGGTAAAATCACCCATTGGGATGTGTTCGGTTAAAATAATGTATTTATATACTTTTAATCGACCTATAATACTTTGTATTTCTGTATTCGACAAATGTTGTAATACCTGCCTAAGTATAACGCAATCTGCTTTTGGAAGTTTGTCTTTGGCAATGTTCAAGCAATGAAACTCTAAGTTTTTATCTTTGTATAGTTTTTTGTTTCTTTCAATAAGGGATTCAACAATATCTATGGCGACGTATTTTTTTGCATAAGGAGCCAGTTGTCTGCCAATATTGAAATCTCCGCAGCCTAAATCACAAATAACTAAAGGTTTGTGTAAAGATCTTAAAAAAGTAGTTACAGCATTTAAATAGGGGTTTACAATGTTTGGGTCATGTGAGCCTTCACCAGAATAAAAATCGAAATTCTCACCTCCCCAGAGTTTCATATCGTAAATCTGGGTCATGGCAGCTTTGGTGGGCCAGGGCTTTTTAGCTTTATTTATCATTAGTTTAAGCTTTCAGCAACTTCGTCTTTCTAATTTTGTGGCTTTAACTTTGAATATACATCCCAAATTACCACTCCACAACTTACAGAAATGTTTAGTGAGTGCTTGGTGCCGTATTGTGGAATTTCAATTACCACATCACTAGCGCTAACCACTTTTTGCGCAACGCCTTTTACCTCGTTGCCAAAGATCAAAGCGTATTTAGTATGAGATTCTGGATTAAAATCGTTAAGCATGGTGGCGTTTTCAACTTGTTCTATAGCACAAATCTTTACGCCTTCTACTTTTAGCTTTTCAACCAATTCCAATGTGTCCTTAACATATTCCCAATCAACTGTTTCGGTACTTCCTAAAGCGGTTTTATGGATGTCCTTATGTGGTGGAGTTGCCGTAATACCACAGAGGTAAATTTTTTCAATTAAAAATGCATCGCTGGTTCTGAATACAGATCCTATATTGTTTAAGCTCCTAATGTTGTCCAATACAATAATGAGGGGTGTTTTTTTAGCCGCTTTAAAGGAGTCTAAACTCAAGCGATCCAATTCACTATTTTTTAGTTTTCTCATATTGTTTTATTAAGTTATTTTTACAGTGGCATATAGATTTTAAATAGATTATTGTTAAAATCTCAGTTTAATTGTAGATAACTTCTGTGGTGTCAACTTCATAAAACTTGAAATTAGTGCTACATTGCATGCTACTATTTTCGCAAAAGTAATATTTAAAAAACAAAACCCCATTGGCAAAAAAAGTAAAAAAGGAAACGCCGTTAATGAAGCAGTACAATGCCATAAAGGCCAAATACCCTGATGCGTTGTTGTTGTTTCGTGTGGGCGATTTTTATGAAACCTTTGGTGAAGATGCTGTTAAAGCTGCTGGTATTTTGGGTATTATTTTAACCAAACGCGGTGCCGGTAGTGAAAGTGAAACAGAGTTGGCCGGGTTTCCACACCATTCACTAAACACCTATTTGCCCAAATTGGTTAAGGCTGGTGAGCGTGTAGCTATTTGTGACCAATTGGAAGACCCCAAACAAACTAAAACCATAGTAAAGCGTGGTGTTACCGAATTAGTAACTCCTGGTGTAGCATTAAACGATGAGGTATTGGTCTCTAAATCGAATAACTTTTTGTGCTCGGTGTATTTTGATGCCTCAACACATTCAGCAACAAAATATATAGGAATTGCATTTTTAGATATCTCTACAGGTGAATTTTTGACCTCTCAAGGCAATACTGAGTATATTGATAAATTACTTCAAAATTTTAACCCTAGTGAGGTGTTGGTATCTAAACAGAAACGAACTTTATTCCTTGAGACGTTTGGGCCTGATTTCCATAACTTTTATTTAGAAGATTGGGTTTATCAAACCGATTATGCTTACGAAACCTTAATCAAACATTTCAATACCACAACGCTTAAAGGCTTCGGGGTTGAGGATTTATATGAGGGTGTCATTGCGTCTGGTTCTATTCTGCATTATTTAAGTGAAACCCAACATCATAAACTACAACACATTACCTCTATTTCCAGAATAGCTGAAGATGATTATGTGTGGATGGATAAGTTTACTATACGTAACCTAGAACTTTACCATTCTACTAATAATAATGCTGTAACATTGCTAAACGTAATAGATAAAACCATCTCGCCCATGGGAGGCAGGATGTTAAAGCGTTGGTTGGCCTTGCCCTTAAAAAGTTTAGATAAAATTAAGCAACGCCATGAAGTAGTCTGCTTTTTGACCAAAAATAAAACAGAGCTTCAGAAAATACAGCATCATATTAAGCATATAGGTGATTTAGAACGGTTAATTTCCAAAATAGCAACTGGAAAAGTGAACCCCCGAGAGGTCATTCAACTTAAAAATTCCTTGGAAGCCATTGTACCCATAAAAGCTTTGGCTTCAAATTGTAAAAATGACTCTTTAGGGGTTATTGGTGATAATTTACAAAGTTGTGAGGTGCTTCGTGAAAAAATAAAGGAAACTTTAAATGAAGAAGCACCTGTAAATGTATTAAAAGGAAATACCATTACTTCCGGTTTTTCTCCAGAATTGGATGAGTTAAGAAACCTGTCAAAATCAGGAAAAGATTATCTGGATGATATGCTTGAACGTGAAACGGAACGAACAGGTATCACTTCGCTTAAAATAGCATCAAACAATGTTTTTGGCTATTATATTGAAGTGCGAAATACACATAAAGATAAAGTACCTGCAAATTGGATTAGAAAGCAAACCCTTGTAAATGCAGAACGTTACATAACCGAAGAACTTAAAACTTATGAGGCTAAAATCCTAGGAGCAGAAGAACGTATTTTGTCTATAGAACAACAGTTGTTTTCAGAATTGGTAGCTTGGATGAACCAATATATCAAAGCGGTTCAACAAAATGCCCAGTTAATAGGTCAATTAGATTGTATGTGTGGGTTTGCACAATTGGCAAACGAGAATAATTATGTGTACCCAATCATTAACGATGGTTTTAATCTGGATATTAAAGAGGGACGCCATCCTGTTATTGAAAAACAATTGCCTATTGGAGAAGCTTATATCGCTAACAATCTATTTTTAGACAACACTTCACAACAAATCATCATGATTACGGGACCCAATATGTCGGGTAAATCTGCTATTTTGAGGCAAACCGCTTTAATTGTGCTTTTAGCCCAAATAGGAAGTTTTGTGCCAGCTCAAGAAGCCAAAATCGGATTGGTAGATAAAATCTTTACAAGGGTAGGTGCCAGTGATAATATATCAATGGGAGAAAGTACCTTTATGGTAGAGATGAATGAAACAGCATCTATATTAAATAATATTTCCAGTAGAAGTTTGGTGTTATTGGATGAAATTGGACGTGGGACCAGTACCTATGATGGGATTTCCATAGCCTGGGCTATTAGTGAGTACCTGCATGAGCATCCGGCCAAACCAAAAACCTTGTTTGCAACACATTACCACGAACTTAACGAAATGACCGAAACTTTTGAGCGAATTAAAAATTTCAATGTTTCAGTAAAAGAATTAAAAGACAATGTATTGTTTTTAAGAAAATTGGTTGAAGGGGGTAGCGCACATAGTTTTGGTATTCATGTGGCTAAAATGGCAGGCATGCCCCAACAGGTGTTACATAAAGCCAATAAGATTTTAAAGAAACTGGAACAATCCCATTCTAGTGAAGAGCTTACCGAGAAGGTAAAGTCCTTTAATAAGGAGATGCAACTTAGTTTTTTTAATCTTGACGATCCGTTGTTGGAAAATATTAAAGACGAGATTTTACATACCGATATAGATACCCTTACCCCTGTAGAAGCGCTTATGAAGCTTAATGAAATTAAGCGCATGTTGGTTAAGAAAAAGCAGGCCTAAAATAAATTCTATTTATTTTTATAAAAGGCTTTGGTTTTAGTAGAAATATTTTAAATTTGCATCCGCAATCGAAAGATTGAAAGCCTGTTTGTTACAGGTAGTTCATTTAAATAAACTGCGAAAGTAGCTCAGGGGTAGAGCATCACCTTGCCAAGGTGAGGGTCGCGGGTTCAAATCCCGTCTTTCGCTCTGCTTTTTATAAAAGTCCAAGTAATTAACTTTACTATGCAGAAGTGGTGGAATTGGTAGACACGTTGGACTTAAAATCCAATGGCCATTATGGCCGTGCGGGTTCAAGTCCCGCCTTCTGTACTTCCTGGGACAATTCTAATTTTTAGATTTGTCCCTTTTTTATTGCTCTATAAAAACTGCTTAACATTGTAATCTTCAAAAATAGGGTTTAATATCTGCGGCTTAAACTTTATCTTTTTTATACTGGAATTTTTATGGAAATATTGAACCAATAAGCTTTTGTTTTAGTCAATATCAGTATTAGAAAACTAATTGTTAGATTTCATTTAATTTTTTTTGGTCTACTAAAACTTCTTTTACTTGGTTTTCTTGGATCAAGTCCAAAATCTGGGTTTTTACCATTTTAAGAATATAATTTAATCAAGCGATATAAGAAGTATTCCGTATTCCTGACTCCCCTAA
>NZ_JAIOUU010000011.1:0-110678 GCF_019931125.1 Aestuariivivens sp. NBU2969 | reverse complement strand
TGAAGAGTCCCATAATTCGTATTTTTTTATCACAAATCTAAAATACGGGATTCTCAGGCTACTTTAAAATTAAAACTTTTGGACGCTAGTGACAAGAAAACTATTTTAATAATCCGGCTATCGCTAAACAGCAAAAAAATGTTTAGTTTTGCACAACCCTGTTTCCGCATGTGTGGAAAACTCATCAAACATTTATGAAATACAAAAGAATACTCCTCAAACTATCTGGTGAAGCCCTTATGGGAGACCGACAATATGGTATTGACCCACAACGCTTAGCAGAATATGCCCAAGATATAAAAGAAATTACCGAAAAAGGCGTTGAAGTGGCAATTGTTATTGGTGGTGGTAATATTTTTAGGGGTGTTGCAGGCGCCAGTAATGGAATGGATCGCGTACAGGGTGACCATATGGGCATGTTGGCTACGGTTATAAACGGCCTGGCATTACAAAGTGCTTTGGAAGATGCTGGATTAAAAACACGATTGCAAACAGCAATTAAAATCAACGAAGTGGCCGAACCTTTTATTCGTAGAAAGGCTTTGAGCCATTTAAACAAAGGCCGAGTTGTTATTTTTGGAGGAGGCACTGGAAACCCTTATTTTACTACCGATTCGGCAGCTGTACTTAGAGCCATTGAAATTGAAGCCGATGTAATTTTAAAAGGAACCCGTGTAGATGGCATTTATAATGCTGACCCAGAAAAAGACCAAACTGCTACAAAGTTCAACTTTATTTCCTTTGATGATGTTTTGAGAAAAGGTCTAAAAGTAATGGACTCGACTGCATTTACCCTTAGTCAAGAAAATAAATTACCCATTATTGTATTCGACATGAATAAAAAAGGTAATTTGCTTAAAGTTGTTTCTGGTGAAAATGTTGGGACAGAAGTTAACTTGTAAAATTGCGTAATTTTTGAATATTTATTGACCAAAATTTTAAAATAATGGACGATATACAATTTATATTAGACACTGCAAAAGAAGCTATGGACAATGCCATTAAGCATTTAGAAAAGCAATTTGTAAATATTAGGGCAGGTAAAGCAAGCCCTGCTATGTTGGGTAGCGTAATGGTAGACTACTACGGATCGCAAACCCCTTTAAACCAAGTGGCCAATGTTAACACTCCAGATGGTAGAACTATTAGTGTACAGCCTTGGGAAAAGAACATGCTTCAAGAAATTGAACGTGCCATTATTTATGCCAATTTAGGATTTAACCCCATGAACAATGGAGAAATGATTATTATCAACGTGCCCCCACTAACCGAAGAACGCCGTAGGGAGTTATCAAAACAGGCTAAGGCAGAAGCCGAAGACGCAAAGGTTAGTATTAGAACTGCTCGTAAAGATGCCAATCACGAGATAAAAAAGTTGGACCATGTCTCTGAAGACCTTCAAAGTAACGCTGAAATAGACGTACAAGAAATGACCGATAAATACGTTAAAAAGGTAGATGAGCTATACGGCGTCAAAGAAAAGGAAATTATGACCGTATAAATGAAAGCGACATTTTAAGTCGCTTTTTTATTATATAAAACCTAGCCTGTTTTCAGTAATGCTAAAATTTTATACGTTACTAGCTTTTATTTCCATCGCAGCATTGGCACAATCGCAATCGCTCATCAAAAACAACTTAGGCCCTGCACAGGATTCTGTTAAAACCAAACTTCTAACAAGCCTTGGTAACGGTTATTTCCCTTCAAAATATTTCAATAGTGATTTGAGATATCTGATAAAATACAATCAATACGAAGGTATTAGAACCGGGCTTGGCGGCGTAACAAACGAAGCCTTTTCTAAACGCTATAGATTAAATGCCTATGCAGTGTACGGTTTTAGGGACCATCGTTTTAAATACAGTATTGGCGGTGGATTAATAATATCAGAAAAAACAAATACTTGGATAAACCTGTCTTATACAGATGATCTTCAGGAAACCGGCAGTACTATATTTTTAACCGATGGCCGTTTTTTTCAATTTTTTGAACCCCGTTTATTAAATATCAGTTTATTTCATAAACATATTACAAAAGCCATTTCTTTAAAGCATGAGCTAAGCCCCAAGTTACTTACCGAAACCGAATTTGCTATAAGTAACATCAATCCCACATATAGTTACGGATATCATGTAAACAACTCCATAATTAACAACTTTCATTTAAGCACCCTAAAAACAGCCATACAATGGAGCCCGTTCAATACAATTAAATCTTCTGAAAATGGATTAGTAGAAATCAATTCGGGCTATCCAAAATTCACCATTCAATACACAAAAAGTTTTAATAATATCTTTAAAAGCAACTTGGGTTTTTCCAAACTTAACTTTAAAACCATCTATAAAATAGGTGACGAAAATTCTGCCTTCTCTGAATTTACTTTAGTTTCAGGCATAGCTAGAGGGAATGTTCCAATAACGCACATGTACCATGCCTACCCTAACAACATTAACAAAGAAACTATTTTACAACGTTTCTCAGTTGCTGGTCTAACAAGCTTTGAAACCATGTTTTTTAATGAGTTTTTCTCTGATAGATTTACTACGCTTCAATTCAAGTATTACCTAAAACCTTTTGTTTTTTCCACAAGATACAAGCCCCAAATAGTATTGATAACCCGGTATGCTATAGGTGACATGAGTGATCCCGAAAAACACGAAAACATAACCTTTGGTTCGCTTAAAAAGGGTTATTCCGAATCTGGTCTAGAGATAAATAAACTGCTTTTTGGCTTTGGTTTAAGTTTAACGTATCGCTATGGGGCATACCACCTGCCAGAGTTTGAAGATAACATAGCATTTAAATTTACTTTTAACGTAACATTATAAGTCTTATAAGATATGTAATACTTTGTTTTTTCTACCTTTGCCCAACTTTAAAATAAAGCATGCTAAAACTTTTCACTAAAGATTTTTGGGACGTCGTTGCCCGTCTTATCCTGCGTAATAAAATTATTATTCTTATTGCCATAGTTTTAGTTACCCTTTTCTTTAGTATGAAATGGGAAAATATGCGTTTTACCTATACCGAAGCCAATTTATTGCCCAATGACCATGACGTCAACATTACTTATAACAATTTTTTAAAAACTTTTGGTGAAGAAGGCAACCTCATTGTTTTAGGCGTTAAGGATAGCTCTTTATTTTCTGTTGAAAAGTTTAATGCATGGAACAGGCTTTCCGATAGTTTTAATAAATACAATGAAGTTGAAACCGTAATCTCCATTAAAGATTTACAAAAACTCATTAAGGATACGGACAATGAAAAGTTTAAACTACAACCCTTCATAAAAGATTCCATCAAGTCTATAAGTGACCTTAATCAACTTCAAAATGAGCTTTTTAATAAATATCCTTTTTACGATAACTTTTTGTTCAATGCCGAAACACAAACCATTCGAACAGCCATATATTTAAAAAAGAACATTGTTAATACGCCCACTAGAAAAGATTTCATTGTAGATCATTTGATTCCAGAAATTGAAGCTTTTCAAACCAAAAACAATATAGATGTTCGCATTTCGGGCATGCCCTATATAAGAACGCTAAACTCACAAATTATAGTAGATGAAATAGGATGGTTTGTAGCTGCAGCCTTGCTTGTAACCTCTTTAATTTTCTTTTTCTTCTTTAGATCGTTTAGGGCCACCTTTATTTCACTTATCGTGGTTTGTATTGGAGTGATGTGGACTTTGGGTATTATTGGCGCCTTAAATTACGAGATTACCGTTTTAACAGCACTCATTCCACCCCTTATAATTGTTATTGGTATTCCTAACTGTATTTTTTTAATCAATAAATACCAGCACGAAGTTAAGCTACATGGCAATAAAGTTAAATCACTACAACGGGTAATCACAAAAATTGGTAATGCGACCTTAATGACCAATGTAACTACTGCTTCGGGTTTTGCAACGTTTATTTTAACCGAGAGTGACCTATTAAAAGAATTCGGTGTAGTTGCTTCACTTAGCATTTTGGCCATTTTTATATTATGTCTACTCATTATCCCTATTATATACACTTTTTTACCGTTTCCTAAAGATCGTCATTTAGAACACTTAAACAAACGTTGGATTGGTGGATTTGTAAACTGGATGGAGCGTATGGTAAAACACAAACGTATTGCCATATATGCTACATCCGTAATACTTTTAATAGCCAGTATGATAGGCATCTATCAAATTAAAATATCTGGGAGTTTAATTGAGGACATGCCCAAAAATACTGAATTCTTTAAGGATATTCGTTTTTTTGAAGAAGAGTTTAATGGGATTATGCCTTTGGAAATCATGATTGACACCAAGCGCAAAAAAGGTGTCATGAAACTTTCTACCTTAAAAAGCATGAATGAACTAGAGGATTTGATTTTGGATACGCCCGAACTATCGAAACCCTTATCTGCTGTTAGCCTAGTCAAGTATTCCAAGCAGGCCTATTATAATGGTAATACTAAATTTTATCAGTTGCCTTCCTCGCAGGAAAACAACTTTATTTTATCCTATGCCAAAAATTCGTCTTCTAATGTCGATCTCCTTAAGAACTTTGTCGATAGCACAGGTCAATATGCTCGTATTACCACATTTATGAAAGATATTGGTACCGATAAAATGGAGCGTATACAAGAACATCTTCAAAATAAAATCGATAAGGTTTTTCCAAAGGATCGTTACAATGTTACTATGACGGGAAAAGCCTTGGTATTTCAAAAAGGAACTACTTATTTGGTTAAAAACTTGGCTATATCTTTATCATTAGCCATTTTTTTAATTTCTCTTTTTATGGCTTATATGTTTCGTTCTGCGCGAATGATTATTGTTTCACTTATCCCTAACCTATTACCTCTTTTAGTTACTGCTGGCTTAATGGGTTATTTAGGGGTTCCCATAAAACCATCAACGATATTGGTTTTTAGCATTGCTTTTGGTATTTCGGTAGACGACACCATTCACTTTTTAGCCAAATACCGCCAAGAACTGCAAGCTCATAACTGGAAAATAAAGACTTCTGTTTACAGAGCCCTAAGGGAAACAGGGGTAAGCATGTTTTATACCTCAATAGTGTTGTTTTTTGGGTTTTCGGTATTTACCATTTCAAGTTTTGGTGGTACGGTAGCTTTAGGGGCCCTAGTTTCTGCTACATTACTATTTGCCATGCTATCAAATTTATTGTTGCTACCTTCACTACTGTTATCTTTAGAGCGCAGTATTGCAAACAAAGAAGTATTAAGGGAGCCCTCAATAAATATTATACCGGAAGAAGAGGAAGAAGAGCTTTTTGAATAACCATTGGATTTAGACTCATTTATTTGAACACGTTTTTAAACTATAATTTAGAGTTTAATTACTTGAAAGCCGAACACCTTTTTTTATATTTACTTTTTGAAAATCATAATTTATAAATGAAGATATTTACCGTTTTAGAATTATTGCAAAAAGAACCATCTGTTCTTGAACCTGTTGAAATAAAAGGTTGGGTAAGAACCTTTCGCGCCAACCGATTCATTGCCCTTAACGATGGTTCCACTTTAAACAATATACAATGTGTTGTAGATTTTGAGAAGTTTGATGAGTCACTTTTAAAACGCATAACTACTGGTGCCGCTTTACATGTTAAAGGTGAACTAGTTGAAAGCCAAGGTAAAGGACAGAAGGTAGAAATTATTGTAAGTGAACTTGATGTATTGGGAGACAGTAATCCAGAGTCATACCCTATTCAACCTAAAAAGCATTCATTTGAGTTTTTAAGGGAGCAAGCCCATTTGCGTACCCGTACCAATACCTTTAGTGCCGTTATGCGTTTGCGTTCGGCATTATCGTTTGCCATCCATAAGTATTTTAACGATCAAGGATTTTATTACATGCATGCGCCTATTATTACAGGCAGTGATGCCGAAGGCGCAGGTGAAATGTTTAGGGTGACTAGCCTTGACGCTAAAAATCCACCAATAAATGATGCTGGCGAAATAGATTATACTCAAGATTTCTTCGGAAAAGAAACCAACCTAACTGTATCTGGACAGCTAGAAGCAGAAACCTATGCCATGTCGCTAGGTAAAGTATATACATTTGGGCCAACATTTCGTGCCGAAAATTCAAACACATCCAGACATCTTGCCGAGTTTTGGATGATCGAACCTGAAGTAGCTTTTTTAGATTTAGCAGGTAATATGGATTTGGCTGAAGACTTTTTAAAGTATGTTCTCGGCTATATTTTAGAAAACAACATAGAAGATTTAGAGTTTTTAGACAAGCGCTTACAGGATGAAGACAAAACAAAGCCACAGGCTGAGCGTAATGAAATGAACCTAATTGAAAAGTTGAAGTTTGTTACAGAAAATCATTTTAAACGCTTAAGTTATACCGAAGCTATCGATATTTTACGCAATTGTAAACCCAATAAGAAAAAGAAGTTTAAATATATAATTAACGAATGGGGAGCCGATTTACAAAGTGAACATGAACGTTATTTGGTAGAAAAACACTTTAAGTGCCCTGTGATATTATTTGATTACCCTGCCAATATAAAGGCCTTTTATATGCGCTTAAATGATGATGGCAAAACAGTTCGTGCTATGGATATTTTATTCCCTGGCATTGGTGAAATTGTTGGTGGTGCACAGCGCGAAGAACGTCTTGAGGTTCTAAAACAAAAAATGGCAGACATTAACATTCCCGAGGAAGATTTATGGTGGTATTTAGACCTTAGGAAATACGGTACAGCTGTACATTCTGGTTTTGGTTTAGGTTTTGAACGTTTAGTAATGTTCGCTACTGGAATGAGCAATATAAGGGATGTTATTCCGTTTCCTAGGACGCCACAAAATGCTGAGTTTTAAAATGTTTAGACCTGTTTTGAAAATTCGATAGGTCTTTAACTATAAAGTATAATAACTCAGTAATCAAATATCATAATGAATAGATGACTTCGGAAACCTCTAACTCCAATTTTCAATCTAAATGTCTATCTTTATATTGATATTGAATACCAAATCATAATCAATGCTTAAACAACAATTACAATTTAAGTTATCGCAAAAGTTATCGCCGCAACAAATTCAATTGATGAAATTGATACAGTTGCCTACTCAAGCTTTTGAACAACGCTTAAAACAGGAATTGGAAGAAAACCCAGCTTTAGAAAGTGGTAAAGAAATCGAAAATGAATTTGGTTCAGATTTTGAAAATTCTGATGATGATTATTCTGATAACGAATCTATAGCCGCTGAAGACATTAATGTTGATGAGTATTTAAGCGATGACGAAATTCCAGATTACCGTACACAAGTTAACAATTACAGTAGTGATGATGAGGAAAAAACTATTCCGTATGCTGCTGGTGTATCGTTTACCCAACATTTAGTAAACCAATTAAACACGTATCGATTGAATGATGAAGAACGAGATATTGCTGAATTTTTAGTGGGAAGCGTGGATGAAAGTGGTTATATCCGTCGAACATTATCTGATATTATGGACGATTTGGCTTTTACCCAGAATGTATACTCCTCCGAAGAAAAAATAGAACAGGTGTTACACATTGTCCATCAGTTGGATCCCGCAGGTGTTGGCGCCAGAAATCTGCAAGAATGCCTGAGCATTCAGCTTCATAGGAAAGAAAAAAATACAAATACAGAATTAGCCTTAAATATAATAGACTCTGCTTTTGAACAGTTTACTAAAAAGCACTACAAAAAGTTGATCCAGAAGTTTGACATTACGGAAGATCAACTAAAGGGAGCCATACACGAAATTGAACATTTAAACCCTAAACCCGGTGGTTCCTATTCTGGTAATAATAGAATAGTTGAACACGTTGTTCCAGACTTTGCCATTAAAATTGAAGATGGTGAGTTAGAATTAACCCTTAATGGAAGGAATGCCCCCGAATTACATGTTTCAAGGGAATATAACAATATGCTTAAAGGCTATAAAGAATCCAAGGACAAGTCTAAATCCCAAAAAGATGCTGTTTTGTTCATTAAGCAAAAATTGGATGCCGCCAAATGGTTTATTGAGGCCATTAAACAACGTCAGCAAACACTTTTTATAACCATGAGTGCCATTATGCATTACCAAAAGGATTATTTTTTAACTGGTGATGAGCGACAGTTAAAACCTATGATTCTTAAAGATATTGCAGATGAAATACAAATGGATGTTTCAACCGTTTCTAGGGTAGCCAATAGTAAATATGTAGACACCCCTTATGGAACAAAATTAATTAAAGAGTTCTTTTCAGAATCCATGAAAAATGACCAAGGTGAAGATGTTTCAACACGGGAAATAAAGAAAATACTGGAAACTGTTATTGTAGAAGAAAACAAAAGAAAGCCCTTAACTGATGATGCCTTAGCAAATATCTTAAAAGATAAAGGCTATCCTATAGCACGGCGGACAGTGGCTAAATATAGAGAACAACTTGATATTCCCGTAGCAAGGCTACGTAAAAAAATATAATGGATAGTATTTTAAGAAGTATTTCATTTATTTTCCATCCATTATTGATGCCTATTTTTGGTGTACTTTTTTATTTTTCAAAATCTCCAAGATACATCCCAGTCGAAGTGATCAATGCTAAACTAGTGTCTCTTTTCATTTTGACCGTTATTCTTCCCATTCTTTTATATTTTCTTTTAAAAACACTCGGGAAGGTAACTTCCATTTATCTAAAAAGTACTAAAGAGCGTATCATACCTTTAATATTAAATTTTGTAGTAACCTTAGTTATTATAAAACGGATTTTAACCCCTACACAAGTTGTTGAACTGTATTTCTTTTTTGTAGGTATTTTAATTTCAACATTGTCTTGCCTTATTTTGGCTGTTTTAAAATTTAAAGCAAGTATTCACTTGATGGCTATGTCTGGTTTATTGATGTTCTTTATTGCGTTAAGTATTCATTTTAGCATCAATATAAATGGAACCTTAGCTTTTATGATTATTATAACAGGTGCAGTAGCAACTTCCCGATTGCATTTGAAGGCGCATCGTTTTACAGAGTTAGTAGTTGGATTTTTTCTAGGTATGATTCCACAACTTATTTTGGTAAACTACTGGCTATAGAATATAGAACATCAGTCCAATTTTAATACTGTTCATATCAATAGGACTTCCATTTAATTGAGCATGCTCAGAAAAAATAGGATTAAGACCATAATAGCAATGAATATTCCAAGTGTTATATCCAACACTTAAGGTCAAACCATATTGTAGCGAATTAAACTCATTTATATTACTATGCTTTATTTTTCCCAGATCACCTTTATATTTGGCACTATGGGCAAAGACATAACCTAATTTAACCCCCGTATAAATTCTCCAAAACTTGTATTCAGATGGTGTGGATGTACGCCAACGTATCTCTAAAGGACATTCAATCAAATATCCAGTAAACTTATTTTTAGAAAAGTTATTACTACCTTCTAATAAAGAAAAGCTTATAGATCCAGAACTGTCTTTATTTATGAACATATTTTGATTGTAGGAATTGGCAGAAAGCCCTATTCCAAGACCTAGAGCAAAATTTCTATTCTTGTTAATGGGCATGTCCCTAATAAACCCAATATGATATCCTCCAGAGAAACCATTTTGAGAAACACCCTCTGGTATATTCCCTAATAAGTTATAAGTAACTCCGGCATAGAATTGGTCTTCTCTATAAAGCGAATCAATTACAGTTATTGTTGGTTCTTGTGCATACAATAACAAGCCAGATGAAATAAAAGCCATTCTAATTAATATCTTTTTCATATACTATTAACTAAAAAAAGGCATTCATATTGAATGCCTTCCTACTTTTAACAAATTAAGATATTATTTTATGTTGGTTAATGCATCCCCTACACCTGTAGTATAGTTTATTTTTAAGGCATTCACTTTTCTTAGTTCTTGTTTTACATCACCAACAATACCCATTTGTGCATCTTTATCAACTTTTAACGATACGGTTAAATAAGGTATTAATTCTTCCCTTAATGCAGCGCGTTCGGCTTCAATAAAAGGGCCTACATCACTCACATCAGCAAATTTGTCGTTCAGTTGTATTCTAGCTTCTGTTCCGAACTTTTTTTTGTAATTATCACTGGGTTTTCCCATATAAACATAACTTATGGGATTCTTTTTATCCAATTTTTCTACTTGGTTCGCAACAGGTAAAGCGTTTTGAATCATCAAAGTATTTTCACGCATTACGGTAGCAACCATAAAAAAGAATAACAACATAAATACAATGTCTGGCAAGGATGCTGTACTAATTGGTGGCAAATCGCCACCTTTTTTCTTTTTGAATTTAGACATAATGTTTCTGTTTAATTCTAAATTAATCGATGACTTCTGAAAACTTTTGCGGAATCTCTTCCTTAATTTGGTCTATAACCGCCTTAAGTTTATCCTTATTACCAACCCATCGTGCATCTTTGTAATTTTCCTGCATTTTTATAAAATCCATACCAGGAAACCCTTTTTGAGATCCTATCTCTAATGCACGTCTATTCCTTAGCTCATTGTAAGCGCCCATAACTTCATTTTGAACAGCTACATAAGCAGCATAAGAAGTCTCTCGTTGATTTTTTAAAGAAATAATGGCTTTATCAGGATTATCTGAAGATTTTGGGTCTCTTTTCCCTTTGCAAAAAGTGCAGGATCCATCGCCGTTATTATCTAAAAACTCTACTGCTGCTTTACGTAGGTCTTTAAGTTCCATACGCTCTTCCTCAACAAGCAATTGATCTTTACCATTGATTAAAATCGTAAAAATATTTTTTTGTTTGATTACCACATCTTCTTCAGATTCTTCCATTGGGGGTAGTTTACGGTTAATACCCGAATCCTTTTCAATAGTTGTGGTAACCAAGAAAAATATTAATAAAAGGAAGGCAATATCGGCCATTGAGCCTGCATTAACCTCCGGTGCTGCTCGTTTTGCCATATTATTTTATCATTTTTTTAATTCCAGAAAACAACATAAGTGCCCCTGCTATAAGAATAAGCGCATAAAACAAATATAAGCCTGCGCCAACTAATTGTGATCCACTAGCTGATAACGAATCTCCATCTTTAAGTGGAGTTTCAACGCCTTCTGCACTAAAATAACATATAAGCGCCAGTACTACAAAAGCTCCCACGCTCTTTAAAGTACTTTTTAGCATATCTATATTGGTTAAAATAGCTTTTAAAGTGAAGAAAACAACAAAAGCCAAGGTTAAAAACAAAACGGTATATGCTACATACATAAACGAATCTACACTCCCGCCGGCTTCTCCAACCTTTACAGCTTCGTCTCCTGCCGATATTATCATCGCCAGGAATACTATAGAAAGTAGTCCTACCAATGCTAATATTATGGTTAATACTTTTTTCATAATAAATGGTTTACAATTTAAATTATTACTTCTTGTTTCTAATTAGCAAGTCCATTAACGTAATAGAAGCGTCTTCCATATTGTTAACGATGCTATCGATTTTAGCAATAATATAATTGTAGAATATTTGCAGTATGATTGCAACAATCAAACCAAACACGGTTGTTAAAAGTGCTACTTTAATACCTCCTGCTACAAGTGAAGGTTGCATGTCTCCTGCAGCTTCAATTTTATCGAATGCCTGAATCATCCCAATTACTGTTCCCATGAATCCTAACATAGGAGCTAAGGCGATGAATAACGAAATCCAAGATACATTTTTTTCCAATTGTCCCATTTGAACACCTCCATAGGCCACAACAGCTTTTTCAACGGCCTCTAAGCCTTCGTCTGTTCTATCCAGTCCTTGGTAGTAAATTGAAGCAATGGGGCCTTTAGTATTTCTACAAATTTCTTTAGCAGCCTCAACACCTCCTGATGCTAAAGCATCTTCGACTTCTTGTGTTAATTTAGATGTGTTTGTAGTAGATAAGTTTAAAAAGATAATTCTCTCAATTGCAATTGCCAGACCTAAAATTAAACACAACAATACAATTCCCATAAATCCTGGGCCTCCTTCAATAAAACGCTTTTTTAATTCTTGATGAAACCCTACCTCTTGTGCAGGTGAATCAGCTGCATCATCTTGTGTCATCGTGGCCACAGTAGTAGTGGTTGTGCTAGCAGCATTTGTAGTTGCATTAACCGTTCCGAATGCCATAATTCCTGTAATGGCAAGGATAGAAAATAATCTTTTCATGTTCTAAATCTTAATTTTATTAGTTAAAGTGTTAAAGATATAAAAAAAAAGCTATTAAAAATAAAAATAACAGCAGAGAGGAAGGGATTCGAACCCTCGATACGCTTTTGGCGTATACACACTTTCCAGGCGTGCGCCTTCGACCACTCGGCCACCTCTCTGTATTCTAAAAAGCTTTTGTTTTTAGGTGGCTCAAATAACAAAAAAATCTTTAGATGATAAAACTTTGACTGTTATTTTTTAGGACATTTCTCCTCTTAAGGAGCTTTCGAACATGGTTTTGAAAGTATTAGCATCTGTTTTATTACCCAACAACCACATTAATTTAGTAATTGCTGCCTCTGTCGTTAAGTCTTTACCCGATATTACCCCAATATGCTTCAATTGGTTACTGGTCTCATAACGCCCCATAACCACAGTTCCTTTAGTGCATTGTGTTATATTTATAACATATACACCTTTTCGAATGGCATCTGATAACAAATCACTAAACCAAACTTCCGTGGTACAATTTCCAGCACCATAGGTTTCCAAAATCACACCTTTTAAGTTCGGTGTTAATAAAATACTGCGCATAAATGATTCTGTAATACCTGGAAATAATTTTATTATGGCAACATCCGTATCAAAATCCTTATAGGTTTTAAGAGGCTTGTTCACATTATGGTTATATAAATCATCTGTATTAATTTTCAAGTGTACACCTGATTGGGCCAAATCTGGATAATTGGGTGACTGAAAGGCTTCAAAGTGTTCTGCGCTTACTTTTGTAGTCCTGTTAGCTCGATACAACTTATATTCAAAATATAGGCACACCTCTTTTATAACGGGTTTGTTTTTCTCATGTAACGATGCAATCTGAATGGAAGTTATTAAATTTTCCTTAGCATCGGTACGTAAATCACCAATAGGTAATTGTGACCCTGTAAACACAACTGGTTTTGCTAAATTTTCCAGCATAAAACTAAGTGCAGATGCCGTATAGCTCATGGTATCGCTTCCATGAAGTACTACAAACCCGTCAAAACTCTTATAATTGGCTTCAATTATTTCAGCAATCTGTACCCAATAGGTTGGATTCATATTACTGGAGTCAATTGGGTCTTGAAACGAAACAGTTTCTATATTACAGTCCAAAAGCCTTAGTTCGGGTATCTTATCCAAAAGGGTTTTAAAATCAAAAGTACGTAAAGCTCCTGTCTTAAAATCTTTCACCATACCTATGGTACCACCAGTATATATAAGGAGTATTTTTTGTTTTTCTTGACTCATAATATTATACTTTAAAAACGTCCTTCGAATTTTGAGTTGTTATTTCAGCTATATCTTCAACTGGCCTATTGTATATACTGGAAAGTTTTTCCAATACGTTAACTATATAAGCGCTTTCATTTCGTTTGCCTCGATAAGGCACAGGAGCAAGATAAGGCGCATCGGTTTCCATAACAATATGCTTCAGATCTATTTGGTTAATAAACTGGTCTATCTTGCCATTCTTAAAAGTTATTACGCCTCCTATCCCCAATTTCATGTTATAGGATATGGCTTGTTGGGCTTGTTCTAAAGTCCCTGTAAAACAATGAAAAATTCCAAATAAGCTATCATCCTTTTCACCTTCCAAAACATCGAATATGTCGTCAAACGCATCTCGACAATGAATCACAATAGGTAGCTTATGTTTTTTTGCCAATTGTATTTGATGTTTAAATGCTTTTTTTTGTATCCCTAAGGTCGATTTATCCCAATACAAATCAATTCCTGTTTCACCAACTGCATAAAATTGGTGTTGAGTCAACATATGCTCTACATGCTTAAGTTCATCAGCATAATTTTCCTTTACATGAGTAGGATGTAATCCCATCATTAAATACACTTGTTCTGGAAAGTCTTCTTTTAATTGAAGCATGGATTGGGTATACGTAGAATCTATTGCCGGAATAAAAAAACGGGACACACCAAGCTTAACAGCTCTATGTATCATGTCATGCCTGTCGTCATTAAAAGCCTCACTATATAAATGGGTATGGGTATCCGTAATAATCAAAATAGAATTGTTTTTATTAACCTCTTTAATTTGTAAAAATAATCGTTTTACATGATTATCTTTGCTAAAAGCCTAATAAGATGCTGTCACTTCATGAATTTCTTAGTGCTAAAAACTATACCCGTGTAAAATTACACCTTACCAAAACCAATCATTTTGAAATTAACGCAACTATAAATGGTATAAAAGGCGTATTTATTTTAGATACCGGAGCGTCAAATTCTTGTGTAGATTTTGAAGCCATAGAGACCTTTAAATTACAAGCCGAAGACTCTATAGTAAAAGCTGCGGGTGCTGGAGCTATAGACATGGACACCAAAACATCAAAAAAAAACAAGATAAAAATTGGAAAATGGAAAAATAATAAAGTTATTTTGGTACTATTCAACCTAACCCATGTGAATACAGCCCTAATAAAACATAACGCTAGGCCAGTTGATGGTATTATAGGCGCAGATATTTTAAAAAAGGCTAAAGCTATTATAGATTATCAAAAGAAATATCTCTATTTGAAGTTATAATTTCCTTATTGTTAGGAAAATTTGCTTAAGACAACCCTTTCTCTTATTGGAAATCACAAAAAAAGCCTTTTAAAAAACTTAAAAGGCCTTATATAAACTTAATGTTTTAGCTTTTACAACTCTAATGCTTTCTTAGCATCATTATTCATTAAAAGTTCAATTGGATTTTCCAAAGCTTCTTTAACCGCTACTAAAAAGCCAACACTTTCCCTGCCATCAATAATTCTATGGTCGTAAGACAATGCCACGTACATGACAGGCCTTATTTCTACTTTACCATCTACAGCCACAGGACGTTCAACTATATTATGCATTCCTAAAATACCACTCTGTGGCGGATTAATAATAGGCGTAGATAACATACTACCAAAAACGCCCCCATTGGAAATAGTAAATGTACCTCCAGTCATTTCATCAACGGTAATTTGTCCGTCACGTGCACGCAACGCCAATCGCTTAACCTCAGCTTCAACACCTCTAAAACTCAAATTTTCTGCGTTTCGCATTACAGGCACCATGAGTCCTTTTGGCCCAGAAACAGCAATGCTTATATCGCAGAAATCGTATGAGACCATATCCTTGCCATCTATCATAGAGTTAACCGCAGGGTACAGTTTTAAAGCCCTAACCACGGCCAAAGTAAAGAAACTCATAAATCCTAATCCAACGCCATGCTTTGTTTTGAAGATCTCTTTATATTCATTGCGCAAAGCAAAAATAGGCGACATGTCTACCTCATTAAATGTAGTTAACATTGCTGTTGTATTTTTTGCCTCAACCAAACGTTCGGCTACTTTACGACGCAACATAGACATTTTTGACCTGGTCGTTCCTCTATTCCCCCCTGTTGGTGTTCCCATAGAAGGCACGGCGTTTACAGCGTCTTCTTTAGTTACCCTACCATCTTTTCCTGTACCTGAAACCGATGTAGAATCAATACCCTTTTCAGCCAAAATCTTTTTAGCAGCTGGACTTGCTGTTCCTGTGGCATAAATGGCCGCCTGTTGTATTGGTGCACCTGCAACCGCTTCAGTTTTTGGGGCCTCCATTTTTTCTTGAGTTGCTGAGCTTGTCGAAGCATCTGGCTTTTCAGCAGAGGTGTCAATTAAACATACTATAGCCCCTACAGCTACGGCATCACCTTCTTCTGCCTTAAGTGTTATGGTTCCACTTGCTTCTGCAGGTAATTCAAGTGTTGCTTTATCACTGTCTACTTCTGCAATGGCTTGGTCCTTCTCTACAAAATCACCATCTTCAACCAACCATGTTGCTATTTCTACTTCGGTAATAGATTCACCCGGAGAAGGCACTTTCATTTCTAAAATCATATGCTATAATTTGAATAATATTCTGAGTTAATTTTGTTAATCTTATTTTGAAACATCAAAAACGGCATCAATTACACGTTGCTGCCTATTTCTATCCCTAGTGCTGGAACCTGGTGCCGGTACAGAACTAAACGCTCTTGAATACACTTTTAAGTTTACCAAATCCATGCGTTCAAGCATGTAGGTCCATGCCCCCATATTTTTGGGTTCCTCTTGTGCCCATGCATATTCTTCTACATTTGGATACTTGTCTATGACTTCCTGAACTTTATCTAAATGCAATGGAAACAATTGTTCTATTCTTATTAAGGCCACGTCTTCCTTATTTAGTTTTTCCCTTTCGACCAGCAAATCATAATAGAACTTACCTGTACAGAATACCAATTTTTTTACTTGTTTAGGTTCTATTGTATCATCTATAACTTCTTCAAATTTACCAATGGCCAATTCATTTAAGGAGGACACTGCTTTAGGGTGACGTAATAAACTTTTTGGCGTAAAAACAATAAGTGGTTTCCTAAAATCACGTTTCATTTGTCGACGTAATAAATGGAAAAAGTTTGCTGGCGTCGTACAGTCTGCAACAATCATATTATCATTTCCACACAATTGAAGGTAACGTTCTATTCTTGCCGAGGAATGTTCAGCCCCTTGCCCTTCATAACCATGAGGTAATAACACTACAATGCCATTTTGAGATTTCCATTTATCTTCGGCTGCAGAGATATACTGATCGAAAATAATTTGAGCTCCATTACTAAAATCTCCAAACTGGGCTTCCCAAATAGTTAAAGTGTTGGGGTTAGCCATAGCATACCCGTAATCGAAACCAAGCACACCATATTCGGATAACAATGAATTATAAATATCCATCGTACCTTTATTATTCGGATTAGTATTTAAAAGGTTGATTCGCTCTTCTGTCTTTTCATCACGTAAGATAGCATGGCGATGGCTAAAGGTTCCTCGTTCTACATCCTGTCCAGATATACGAACATTATAACCTTCTTCCATTAAACTGCCATAGGCTAAGGTCTCTGCCATACCCCAATCTAATGTATCGGTTTCAAAAACCATTTTATAGCGTCCTTCCAAAATGCGCTCAGCCTTTCTTAAAAAAGTAGCACCTTTTGGAACTGTAGAAATGACTTTTGAAATCCCTTCTAACTTTTCTTTTGGATATGAAGTTTCAATAGAATCCAACATAGCTTTGAGCCCCCTTCTTTCAAATCCTTCCCAACGTTCCTGCATAAATTCCCTGACTTTTGAGGACTCGGCATGTCTGGATTTTTCATATTCCCGTTCTAGTGTACCTTTAAACTCGGCTACAATTCCATCAGAATATGTTTTGTCTATAGTCCCTTCTGCAATAAGTTTATCAGAATAAATTTTAAACGGATTTGGGTGTTTTGCAATATATTTATAAAGCTTGGGTTGAGTAAAACGTGGTTCGTCACCCTCATTATGTCCATATTTTCTATAGCCCAACAAATCTATATAAACATCTTTTTGAAAACGCATTCTATATTCCAATGCCATTTCTACAGCATGCACTACAGCTTCGGCATCATCTGCATTAACATGCAAAACTGGTGATAATGTTACCTTAGCAACATCGGTACAATAGGTACTGGAACGGGCATCTAAATAATTGGTTGTAAACCCTATCTGATTATTAACCACAATATGAATGGTCCCACCTGTTTTATATCCATTCAACTGACTCATTTGTGCTACTTCGTATGCAATGCCTTGACCAGCAATTGCCGAATCGCCATGTACTATTATGGGTACTATTTTTGAGTTATCACCATTATAATCTGTATCTATTTTGGCTCGGGCAATACCTTCGGCCACAGGAGCGACAGTTTCTAAATGTGAAGGATTGGGCACCAAATTCATCTTAATGTTTTTCCCATTTTGGTAGGTCTTGTTTAATGTAAATCCTAAATGATACTTCACATCACCATCTATATTTTCATCTTCAAAATCCTTACCATCAAACTCACTAAAAAGTTCCTTAATTGGTTTCCTAAATATATTCACAAGAGTACTCAATCTGCCACGATGTGCCATCCCCAGAACACATTCTTTAACCCCATATTTTTCAACAGAGTAAAAAAGCACATTGCTAATAGCCGGAATTAATGATTCCCCGCCTTCTAATGAAAAACGCTTTTGTCCTACATATTTGGTCTGTAAAAAATTTTCAAAAGTAACTGCTTGATTTAATTTTGAAAGGATATATTTTTTAGTTTCCGCAGAAAAATTTGGCTGATTATCATTCTTGTTCAATTGGTCTTGCCACCACCCAATAACGTCTGGGTTACGCAAATACATATATTCCACACCTATGGAGCTACAATAAATACGCTCTAAATGTTTAATAATTTCACGTAATGTTGAAGCACCAATTCCTAAAATTTCTCCGGCACTAAAAACGGTATCTAGATCATTTTCTGATAGGTTGAAGTTTTCTAAATCTAAAGTGGGGTAATAACTTCTTCGTTCACGCACAGGGTTAGTTCTAGTAAATAGGTGTCCCCTCATCCTGTATCCATCAATTAACCTAACAACATAAAATTCTTTGTGAACATGTTCGGTTATCTCAGTTGAACTAGCCTCTGCAGTCTCACCATTTAACCCAAAGCTCTCACTACCAAAATCGTAACCTTGAAAAAACGCTCTCCAACTTGGTTCTACACTATCTGGGTTTTGTAAATATTGATCATATAAATCAGCAAAGTATGCTGTATGCGCCGCATTTAAAAATGAAAATTTATCCATTATAATTTTTAATGGCCTTAGGCCTGGTCAAAATATTTTCCAAAAATACAACTTTTAACAAAATCAGATACTGATTTTAGTATAATTATAACATGTGATTCTATATCAAAAAAACAGTTTTATTTTATATAGTAACTTAGGCTATTTACATATATAAAACCAAAGATAAATATCTGTTAAAAACACTAATACGTCTATAATTTTATCATTAAATAGCAAAGGCCTTTTGGCTTAAAAAACCCCAAAATAATTTCCAGAAACACATTAGCTTTAATGAAGTTTAGGCCTAAATGCCACATTCAGTGATTTTAAGTGCAGACTATAATGGAACTAATATGCATTATAAATGATTTATAAGTATCATGTTTAAATCCAACGTGTTGATAAACCCTATGAGATTAGTTTAAATTTTACAAATGATAAATATTTGTATTTCAACTCTTATTTTGGGGCAGGCTATTAAAAGTAGAATGTAACTTCATGAGAGCATTAGCATATGCTATACAACAGAAACAAAACAGCTTTATAGAACGATGGATGCCTTTTGCAAGGTTCTATTATCTGTAATATCCTCTAGTAAATTTTAAAGCCACTTTCCTTTGTATTCAATCCACAATTTTTTAAATAAAGACAATTTTATCTTAAATATGATTTTTATCATATTTTTTTCAATGTCAAGGTTATAGTTTTGTTTAATTAAAACCGCAAATATGAAATCAACACTAAAGCTAATGACCCTTTTATTTTCTTTATTACTAATGAACTGTGGCGGTAAGGAAGAAAAAAAGAAAGAAGGCTTTTCTTATGAAAAGAAATCCACTACAGAACAAACCCTAAAAAAAGAAGATGCAGTTCCAGCTTCAAAAAAAATATCCCTTAATAATAAAGGTGTTGGTCCCATAACATCAATAGATTTAAGCTCCGAAATAGACCAAGAGATGGCAACCCATGGCGCCGATGTGTTTAAAAAAATGTGTACCGCATGTCACCGAGCTGATAAAAAATTCATTGGACCTGCTCCTACTGGCATATTAGAACGTAGAAGCCCAGAGTGGATTATGAACATGATTTTAAATCCTGAGGGAATGGTACAAAAAGACCCATTGGCCAAGGAATTACTCATCGAATTTAACGGTTCTCCCATGGCAAACCAAAACTTGACCCAGGAAGAAGCGAGAGCTGTACTAGAATACTTCAGAACACTTAAATAACCTTTTAATATAAACCAAAAAATATGAATTCAATAAAACAGCTATTTCTTGTTTTAGCACTTTTAGCATTTGTTTGCTCATGCAAAAACAATAACAGTAATGCCCCAACGAACAATACAGATAGTAATATTGAAAAACAATCTGATGACAAAACAGGACAGGCATTTATTACAGATGATGAAGCTACCCCTAACTGCTTACAAATTGCTATAGGCTCCCCAGACCATAAAACATTGGTAGCGGCAGTACAAGCAGCCCAAGTAGAAAACGCTTTGGTTAATGTAGGACCTCTAACCGTTTTCGCTCCAACTGATGCTGCTTTTGCAGCTTTACCCGAAGGCACAGTAGAAAATTTGGTAAAACCTGAAAACAAAGAAACTTTAGCAAATATCTTAAAGTACCATGTAACTCCTGGTAATTTAAGTACTGCCATTTTAACAAAACTGCCAAGATTAGGACAGGCTAATAACCAATACGTAAATGTGGAAGTCATTGACGGAAAACCAGTTATCGCTGGTGCTAATATTATTGCTTCGGTTAAGGCAGGTAATGGTATCGTTCATGTTATTGACAAAGTATTACTGCCTCCAGCCGAATAAGTATATTATAAATAAAAAAACCATATAACAATGAAGAAAATATTAAAATTAGTAGTTGCAATGCTAAGTGTGCTTATAGCATTTACAAGTTGCAATAATTCCAAACAATCCAATTCTGGTGCATTGGCAGGTAATGTAGCAGACAAGGTTTATGTTGCTCCTGGTGAGCATGATGAATTCTATGCATTTATTTCAGGTGGCTTTAGTGGGCAAGTATCTGTTTACGGTTTGCCATCGGGACGTTTGTTTAAAGTGATTCCTGTTTTCTCGCAAGATGCTGAAAAAGCATGGGGATATAACGAAGAAACTAAACCTATGTTGAACACATCACATGGCTTTGTACCTTGGGACGATGCACATCACCCCGATATTTCACAAACCAATGGGGTTATTGATGGACGTTGGGTTTTTATTAATGGAAATAATACACCTCGTATTGCAAAAATAGACTTATCTACTTTTGAAACTACAGAAATTATTGAAGTCCCCAATAGTGCTGGTAACCACAGTTCGTCTTTCGTTACTGAAAATACAGAGTACGTTGTCGCCGGAACCCGTTTTTCTGTTCCAGTACCTCAAAAAGATATGCCAATTAAAGACTACAAAGGGAACTTTAAAGGGGCTCTAACCTTTATTTCTGTTGACCCAGAACATGGGCATATGGATATTAAATTCCAATTAATCATGCCTGGTTTCGATTACGATTTATCACATCCAGGTCGTGGTAAATCGCACGGCTGGTTCTTCTTCTCAACCTATAACACTGAGGAAGCCAGTACACTTATGGAAGTAAACGCCTCACAAAATGATAAGGATTTCATAGCGGCTGTTAATTGGAAAAAAATTGAAGAATACGTAAACAATGGAGGTGGTATTATGATGCCAACAAATTACGCTCATAACGTGTACGATGAAAGCACCCATATGGCCACTTCTACCATGAAAAAAGAGGTTCTTACTGTAAATCCATTGGATGTTCCTGGTGCAGTTTATTTAATGCCTACACCTAAATCGCCCCACGGTTGTGACGTAGATCCAACTGGGGAATATATTGTAGGTAGTGGAAAACTTTCAGCTAACTTAACAGTACATTCGTTTACTAAAATGTTAGCCGCTATTGAAAACCAAAAATTTGCTGGTGACGCCTATGGTATTCCAATAATAAATTTTGAGGATTCATTGGCTGGTGTTGTTGAGCAACCCGGTTTAGGCCCATTACACACCGAATTTGACGGTCAGGGTAATGCCTATACAACCTTCTTTATTTCTTCTGAAGTTGTTAAATGGAAAGTAGGCACTTGGGAGGTATTGGATAGACAACCTTGTTACTATTCCGTTGGCCACTTAATGATCCCAGGAGGCAACTCCCAAAAACCTTTCGGAAAATATGTAGTAGCGATGAACAAGATAACCAAAGACCGTTATTTACCAACTGGTCCAGAGGTAACCCAATCGGCTCAACTTTATGATATTTCAGGTGATAAAATGGAATTGTTGTTAGATTTCCCAACCGTTGGTGAACCACACTACGCTGCTGGATGTCCTGCAGATCTTATAAAACCACGTTCAAAAAAGATCTTCAATTTAGAAGATAACAATCATCCTTATGCTACAAAATCTGAATTAGATACTAAAGTTGTAAGAGATGGAAATATTGTTCATGTATATATGACAACCATACGCAGTCATTTTTCCCCAGATAATATTGAAGGTATAAAAGTAGGCGATAAAGTATATTTCCACGTTACCAATTTAGAACAGGATTATGATGTACCTCATGGTGTAAGCATGATTGGAGCCAACACTTCTGAGTTACTCATTATGCCAGGACAAACTGAAACTTTCGTTTGGGAACCTAAACAAGTGGGGGTTTGGCCATTTTATTGTACCGATTTCTGTTCTGCACTGCATCAGGAAATGCAAGGTTACGTTCGCGTTTCAGCTGCAAATGCCAATACACCTCTTAAATGGTCTCTTGGTGAGGATATAGAATAATAAAGCTTAGGGAAATTTTTGTTTTAGTGTTTATTTTCCTATTAAAGGCGAGAGTATAATATCGCTCTCGCCTTTCTATTGAAACACTAAAAAATTAAATCATTAGACTTAAATAGATGAAAAAGTCAAATATCATCATGCTAATTGCAGCATTGCTTCCATTAGGGTTGTTTTTATTTCCGCTATGGAAAATTACTTTAGAAGCTCCCCAATACCCTACACCTTTAGGCATGTACATCCATATTAATGATTTTGCTGACGCCAATCCGCATGACATTAAAAACATTAATTTAATGAACCACTATGTAGGGATGAAGTACATCCCAGATGCCATTCCAGAATTTAAAATTTTTCCGTTAGGCATAATTATTACAACTATTATTGGTTTAATTATCGCTTTTAAAGGTAATTATAAATGGTTTTTATACTGGTTCATCTTAATGATTATTTTGAGCAGTGCTGGACTTTATGATTTTTATCTTTGGGAGCATGATTATGGTCACAACTTAGACCCAAAAGCCATTATGAAATTTACTAATCCCGATGGATCTATAATGGGCTTTCAACCTCCTTTATTTGGCACAAAGCAAATTTTAAATTTCACAGCACACTCTTACCCAAGATTAGGGGCCTATTTCTTAGGTATAGGCATCTTTGCTGCTTTTTTTGCATACATTGTTGGAAAAAAAGCAATAAAAAAATATGATTAAATCCTAAGAAGAAAACATCAAAACACTAAAATGAAAACACTAAAACACTATTTAACACTAACATTATCCATCCTGTTTTTAGGCTGTAATGCTGGCCCAAAACCCATCGACTATGGTAATGATGGTTGCCATTTTTGCAAAATGACGATTGTGGATAAAGTCCATGCAGCAGAGATAGTCACACAAAAAGGTAAGGTGTACAAGTTTGACGCCGCCGAATGCATGGTACATTTTATGGAAGATATCGATACTTCTGAAATTAAATTATACCTATCTAACAATTATACTGAACCAGAAGTGCTTATTGATGCAACAATGGCAACCTTTTTAATAAGTAAAAATATTCCCAGTCCCATGGGAGCATTCCTTTCAGCTTTTAAAAACAAATCCGATGCCGAAAAAGTGCAACAGAAAAATGGTGGTACACTATACAATTGGCATGAACTTCTTGATCATTTAAATAAATAGCCTACCTATATTTCCTAATTAGTATTTATATTTCAAAAAGTATTTAGTTACTTTATACAGTTTTAGCTCATCTATAAAAGACATTAGCATACTAATTTGAAACCATTAATAACACATATCGCTCTTTTTTTACTTCTTATTACAAGCTGTCCCATATTTCCCCAAAGCATTGAAGTATGTAAGAGTTGTGATTTCAATTCTATAAAAACTGCAATTGCAAATGCCAATGCTTTCGATACTATTCTCATAAAAAAAGATACTTATAAAGAACACAATATTAAAATAGAGAAACCCCTCACTCTCATTGGAAAAGATTACCCCATTATTGATGGTGAATTAAAAGGGGAAATCATTACCATTTCTTCAGATAGTGTTACAGTAAATGGTTTATCCATCATAAATGTAGGCACTAGCTACACAGAAGATTATGCCGCTGTTAGGGTAAAAAGAAGCAAACACTTCACCCTAAAAAATCTGATTTTGGAAAACCTGTTCTTTGGTATTTATTTGGAAAAATCCAACTACGGAAAAATCTATAATAACAAAATTATAGGGCATGCGGTTGAAGAGTACAACTCAGGTAACGGTATTCAATTATGGTATAGTAACAATATCGAAATTGAATATAACCATATTCAGCATGTACGTGATGGTATTTACCTAGAATTTGCCAACAATTGCCTTATTAAAAATAATGTAAGCACCGAAAATTTGCGCTACGGCCTGCATTTCATGTTTTCTAATAACGATATTTATCAAAATAATACCTTTAAAAATAACGGAGCCGGTGTAGCCGTGATGTTTTCCAAAAACATAAAAATGTACAATAATCTCTTTAAAGAGAATTGGGGTACCGCATCTTACGGTATGTTGTTAAAGGAAATTAACGATGCTGAAATTATTGGTAATACCTTTATGGAAAACACCATAGGAATTAATATAGAGGGTTCCAATAGGATTTTGTATAAACACAACAATTTTAGCAATAATGGTTGGGCCATTAAAGTTCGTGGAGCTTGTTATACCAATCAATTTTTAGAAAACAATTTTTTATACAACTCTTTTGATATTGCCTATAACAGCAAGGTAAACGATAATATATTCAACAGAAACTATTGGAGCAATTATACAGGCTATGACCTAAATAAAGACGGTGTGGGCGATGTCCCATACCGACCAGTAAAGTTGTTTTCGTACATTGTAAACCGAACACCTGAAACTATTATATTGCTTCGTAGCCTATTTATAGATGTTATTGATTTTTCAGAAAAAGTTTCTCCCGTTTTTACTCCTGATAATCTGTTGGACAATAACCCTGTAACAAAAAAAATACAATGGTAAGCATAACAAATTTACATAAAACATTTAATAAAAACACGGTGTTAAGTGGTGTAAACCTTGAGATAAGGGGTGGTGGCATATTTGCTATTTTGGGACCAAATGGTTCTGGTAAAACCACACTTATTAAAACCATTTTGGGTATGGTTATTCCCAATAAGGGACAAATTACTGTTCTTGAAAAAGACATAAAGCATGACTCATTATATCGTCACCAAATCGATTATTTGCCTCAAATTGCTAATTTCCCAAATAACTTAAAGGTTAAAGAGCTCATTAAAATGATTAAGGATTTGCGGGGAGATACTAAAACCGATTTAGATCTCATAAAACGCTTTAAACTAGAACCCTTTTTGGATAAAAAATTGGGCAACCTATCAGGTGGTACCAAACAAAAGGTGAATATTGTACTTACCTTTATGTTCGAAAGTCCTTTAATTATTTTAGATGAACCCACAACAGGATTAGATCCCATTAGCTTAATACAATTAAAGGAGCTCATTCAAACTGAAAAAGCCAAGGGAAAAACCATATTGATCACCTCTCATATAATGAGTTTTGTAGAAGAGGTCTCAGATGAAATTGTATTCCTATTGGATGGGCAAGTTTATTTTAAGGGCACCATATCTAAATTAAAAAACAAAACTAATGAACTTGATTTCGAACGCGCCATTGCATCTATACTAACTGAAAACCATGCTTAAAATTTTAAAATATAGTTTCTTTGACCTTATGCGTAGCCGATGGAGCTATGTGTATTTCGCTTTTTATTTGCTATTGGGAATCATTCTACTTTTTTTAAATAACGACCTTTCCAAAGCAGTAATTACTCTCATGAATGTAATTATAGTGCTCGTGCCATTAATTGGTACAATATTTGGCGTTATGTACTATTACAATTCCAAAGAATTTACCGAATTGTTATTAGCACAGCCACTTAAGCGCGCTTCTATATTTATAGGACAATATTTAGGAGTAGCCTTATCATTATCTATGAGTTTAATCTTTGGACTGGGCATCCCTTTTATTTTTTATGGTTTATTACAATCTACCGCTATTTGGGATTTTTCACTACTCTTGACATCTGGGACATTTTTAACCTTTATATTTACAGCTTTAGCATTTAATATTGCCCTTTCTCAAGACAATAAAATTAAAGGCTTCGGTTACGCCATTCTTCTATGGCTTTTCTTTGCTATAATTTACGATGGCTTTTTTTTAATGACCTTAATTCTTTTTGAAGATTACCCCTTAGATAAACTTTCCTTGGTAGGCACCATGTTGAATCCCATAGATTTATCCCGAACCCTTATCCTTTTAAAATTAGATATATCGGCATTACTGGGTTATACCGGAGCTATATTTAAAAAATTCTTCGGTACCAATTTCGGACTTATTATATCCTCATTGATGATGACTATTTGGGTAGTATTACCTGTCATTAGAATTATAATAAAGTCTAGAAAAAAAGATTTTTAAAAAAGAAATCACTCAAATACAGTAATATTCGAGAGACTCAACCAACCTATGTAATATGATGTAATAAATTTACATATTACGAACCAAATTGTTGTTCCATATTAATAGCTTGAGGAAACAATATATTGTTTTCTAAATGAATGTGTAAATGCAAATCCTTTTCAAATTCACACAACATAGCGTAAGTTACTCTATAGGTATTACAGGCATCTTCCGGCGGATTATAATTGTTACTTAGCTTGGCTATTTGCCTGAAGCGTTCACCTTCGTTTTCATGTTCATACTTCATCATGGCTATAGGGTTTTCAACAGTACCGAATCCAGGTGAATCAATGGCACACAGACCTAATTTGGCATTCACCATCTTTTTCACGAATGGAAATAAAATGAGTTCCTCTTTCTTCATATGTGCTGCCAACCCGCCTGCCGATGCCTTAAACAGCTCATTAATCTGTAATAATTCAGGATGACGTTCGCCATGAACCTGGCACAGCTTATTTAAAAACTGAAGCAGAACAGGAACCTTTTCTTCTATATAACGGTGGTGCTTCTTTTCAATATAATCTATTAACAAATCCAAAGGCCAAGATTTATAATCTATAGACTGATTGGAATTTGTATTTAAAACATTATGGATTTCTTCCAATAGAATATTTGGATCTATTCCCTTTTTTTCACATACCTCCTCTAAGGTACGGTCGCCCTTGCAGCAAAAGTCAATGTTATGTTTTGAAAAAACTGCTGCTGTTCTAAAGTCTTCTGCAACAAATTGGCCTATTTGTTTTTTTGAATTGTTTTGTAATGTGATCACGACTAATTGTTTATTTCGGATAGTTTTATCCTTTTTGTTTATAAATTTTTTTAAACCTTTAAAAATGATACGCCCGATTTTATATTAAACGCTAATTCTTCTAAAGTAGTATGTTCCAACATCTCCCGTAAGCCTTCTCGAATGGATTTAAACTTGTCATGTACCGGACATGGATGATTTTCGTCACATGCCTTTAGTCCTAGTCCACAGCCCTTATAAATAGAATCACCATCTATGGCGTCAACAATGTCTGCTAGCTTAATAAGTGGTATTTGGCTTTTGGAAATCTCAAATCCGCCATAAGCACCCTTAATGGAATTTACCACATTGTTCTTAGCCAATGCCTGCAAAATCTTAGCGGTAAACGCTTCCGGAGAATCTATTTCCTTGGCTATTTCCTTTGGGCTTACACGTACACCTTCATGCGATTTTAAAGCAATAAAAATAATCGCTTTTATACCATATTCACAAGCTTTTGAAAACATGCCACTAATTTAAAACAAAAATTAATTTAAGACAAATTTATCTTAATTAATATTGATGTCTATACCATACTTTCTGCCATTCTCTTTTTAAAATTAAAAAAGCAACGTCTTCAGACAGTTTAATAGTGTCTGAAGAACCGTCTAAAGCTTTAATCTGTGCTTCAGGTACATCTATAATGTAAAGCAAATTAAGGTAATCTGAAAATCTTTCCTGGATGAGCTTGTAAACCGTTTCATGAAGTAACAACTTAAGGCTTAAGGGTGCGATAGCTTCATGAAATGCTAAATCAATGTTAGCCAAAAGAAAATCTTTATTAAGTTGTAAAATTAATTTTTTGTACAAGTCCAATGCATCGGCTTGTTTAATTAACGCTTCAAAATTAGTAGGTAATTGCATTAAACAGCTCTATACATTAATTGGGTTCCAAAAGTTTTCAATAATTGCTTTTTCTCTTCAGAAATTTGTAGAGTCTCCAAAATCATAAAAGACTTATTAGTATAGTGTTCTATCGCTTTGAGAGTGGCTTCTGTCGCACCAGATGATTCAAAATACTGTTTTGCTGTTTTTACTTTGGTTGAAAGATCTTCTGGATTGGAAGCGAATAATTCACGTAATGCTAATTGATCGGTATCATTGGAAAATTCCAATGCCTTTAGATACAAATAGGTCTTTTTGTTTTCAATAATATCACCCCCTATCTGTTTCCCAAAGGTTTTCGGGTCACCAAATGCATCCAGATAATCGTCTTGCAGCTGAAAGGCAATCCCGAGATTTTTACCAAATTCGTAAATACCTTTTTGGTCCTCAATCGAAGCGTTAGCAACAATGGCTCCCATTTTAAGTGACGTCCCCACCAAAACAGCCGTTTTGTATTCTATCATTTTTAAATATTCAGGAATGGTAACATTGTCTCGAGTCTCAAAATCAATATCGTATTGTTGCCCTTCACAAACTTCCAAAGCTGTCTTACTAAACAACTGTATTAAAGCACGAAAGGTCTGTGACGGGTAATTTTCGAATAACTGATAGGCCATAATAAGCATAGCATCGCCCGACAAAATCCCCGTATTAATATCCCATTTCTCATGCACCGTAAGTTGTCCACGACGCAAAGGGGCTTCGTCCATTATATCATCATGTACTAAAGAAAAATTATGAAACACCTCTATACTTAAAGCTGCATTTAAAGCCTCTTTATAATGACTATTAAAAATATCTGCCGCCATTAGTGTTAAAACCGGCCTTAATCGTTTACCCCCTAAGTTTAATATATAATGTATAGGCTGGTAAAGATTTTTAGGCTCTTTTGTTACAGCATAATCCTTTAAGTATGTAACAAAATGCTGATGGTATTCTTCTACTGATAACATGCGGTAAAAATAAATTAAAAAAGGGAATGAACTCATTATGATATAAAATATGTGTTAAATAATTGTAAAACTTAGGAAACTTTTTTTGTTTTTTAAGTTTCCTATTGTAATTTTGCATACAATTATGAGAGATAAAATACTACAACTTGCAGGAGAGATGTTCTTAAATTATGGATTTAAGAGCGTTACTATGGATGACATTGCCAATACTTTAGGCATTTCAAAAAAAACTATTTATCAACATTACGATAATAAAACTAAATTGGTAGAAGCTACAGTAATGTATGTTTTCGAGAATATTTCAAATGGTATTAATTGTATTTGCGCTTTGGAAAAGAACCCCATTGAAGAAATTTACGATATCAAACATTTTGTGATGAATAATCTAAAGGATGAAAAGTCCTCACCACAATACCAGCTTCAAAAATATTATCCTATTATCTTTTCAACATTAAAACAAAAGCAATTTGAAGTGATGCAGGGCTGTGTAAAAACAAACTTAGAACGTGGTATTGCTCAGGGTTTGTATAGAGAAACTGTTAATATAGAATTTATATCCAGAATCTATTTTAATTCCATGATGGCAATAAAAGACAAAGACTTATTTCCCCTAAAGTATTTTTCAATGAACGTCCTTATGGACTACTTTATTGAATACCATTTAAGAGGCATTTGCAGCAAAACAGGTCTCGAAACATTGAACCAATTTATAAACACACCGACTTAACATAAAAAAAATGAAAAACCGATTGATTATTATTTTCGGATTACTAATTACAGTACATACCTACGCCCAAGAAAATTACAGTTTCTCCTTACAAGAAGCTATAAATTACGCCTTAAAAAATAATACCAACATCAAAAATGCCGACCTCAGCATTCTTGCAGCAAAACAGCAGGTTTGGGAAACTACGGCTCGCGGATTGCCTCAAATAAATGGAACTATTGATTACTCCATAAACATCAAAACACCTTTTGATATAGACATGTTCCCAGAGGACAGCCCATTTAGGTTTATGTTTCCAAAGCATAATTTGACACCTGCAGTAACTTTAAACCAGTTACTCTTTGACGGTGGTTATATAGTAGGGTTACAATCCAACAAAGTGTTTTTGGAAATTTCCCAAAACGCCAAGGATAAAACCTCAAACGAAGTAGAAAACATGGTTGTTAACGCATACAATAATGCCCTCTTAACTAAAGAAAGCATAGAAATAACCAAAAGCAACATTAATGTCCTTAAGACTAACTTATATGAGACCACTAAAATATATGAAAATGGTCTAACCGAAGAGGAAAATGTTGAACAACTGCAATTAACATTATCTAGCTTAGAAATTAATCTTAAAAATTTAGAAACCTTATACGATATATCGAAAGGCTATGTAAAAATTCTGCTAGGTTTAGACCCAAACATATCAATAGAACTTACAGATTCTTTAGAGGATTTAATAACGGAAAATATTTCGTTAGACCTTATTAGTAATACTTACTCTATCGAAAATATCATAGACTATAAAATTGCTGCAAATGAATCGGTTAGTAAAAGCTTGCAATATAAACTTGAAAAATCTGAACAATTACCTAAGCTTAACGCATTTGTATCCTCTAGCTATCTAGGCTATAGTAATTCCTTTTCTAATTATTTTAAACCTGAGCAAGACTGGCTATTTACAACTGTAGGAGGCTTTAAATTAACCGTTCCCGTTTTTAGCTCCTTTGCGGGTAAAGCCAGACGGCAAAGAGCCAAAATTGAATGGGACAAAGCAAAAAACAACTTGTCGCTCACCGAGCAGAAGTTAGAAATCGACTATAAAAATGCTAAAAGTGAATATACTTTAGCCATAGACACCTATGCAAACAAGAAAAAAAACTTGGCCTTAGCTGAGAAAATAGAAAGAAAGAACACTGTTAAGTATAAAGAGGGTGTCGCTAGTAGCTTTGATTTAAGACAAGCCCAAATGCAGCTTTACACCAGTCAGCAAGAATATTTGCAATCCATTATAGACGTTATCAATAAAAAGGCAGCATTAACTAACTTATTAAATTTAAACAATAAATAATCATGAAATATATATACATAACTCTCTTAAGCACCATTATTTTATCGTCTTGTGGAGACACTAGTAAAAAATCGGTTGAAGACATTATTGCTTCTAAAGACAAAACTGCTATTGAAACTAAACGAACTGAATTAAAACAACAACAACAACAGATAGCTACAGATTTAGAAAAAATAGAAGCTGAATTAGATAAACTTAACAATAAAAAAGTATTGCCACTGATTACCACTATAACAATTGAAAAAGTAGAATTTAATCACTTTCTAGAAGTTCAAGGCAGCGTAAAAACAAAACAAAACATTTTATTATATCCAGAGTTTGCTGGTACATTAACACACGTTTATGTAAAAGAAGGTCAAAAAGTAAATAAAGGACAAACTTTAGCAAAAATTGATGATGGAGGTTTAGGTCGGCAACTATCTCAAGCTAAAACACAGGAGGCCTTAGCTAAAACAACTTATGAACGCCAAAAACGTTTATGGGAGCAAAAAATTGGTTCAGAAATTCAGTTTTTACAAGCCGAAACTACATATAAAGCAGCGCAGGATGTTGTAAAACAATTACAATCTCAATTGGAAAAAACTTTTGTAAAGGCACCTTTCTCAGGTATTATTGACGATGTTATTACCGAACAAGGAAGTGTTGTGGCTCCAGGACAATCTCCTCTATTAAGAATTGTTAATTTAAACAATATGTACATTGAGGCAGAAGTCCCAGAAACACATTTGCCAAATGTAACAAAAGGCAAAAAAGTAGAAGTTAGCTTTCCGGTTTTAGGAAAAACAATTATAACCTCTATTCGTCAAGTTGGAAATTTTATAAATCCAAATAACAGAGCTTTTAAAATCGAAGTAGGTGTGCCAAATAAAGATGGTGATATCAAACCTAATTTAACCAGTAAACTTAAAATTAACGATTACACAAATCCTAAAGCAATACTAATCCCTCAAAATATCATTTCAGAGAACAGTTTAGGTGAGCAATATGTTTTTGTAGTTGATGGCAGTGGTGAAAATAATATTGGTAAAGCTAAAAAAGTTATTATTACTACCGGTAAGACGCAAGGCGATTTTATTGAAGTCCTAACGGGTTTAAATGCTGGAAATTTTGTAATTAAAGATGGTGCAAGAAGCGTTCAAGATGAGCAAGAAGTTGAGATTTCAAACTAAAAAACCAAAGACTAATGAGCAAGTTATATAAAGAATTTAAACCCTCATCGTGGGCTATAAACAATAAAACGGTTATTTATGTAATTGTGGCCATCTTCCTCTTCATGGGAATTTCAGCCTACTTTAGTTTACCTCGCGAAAGCTTTCCAGAAGTAAAAGAAACCAAAATATACATTAGCACACCTTATCCAGGGAATACGGCAGAAGACATTGAAAAACTTATAGTGGATCCGCTTGAAGACCGCATAAAGAATATAAGCAATGTTACCGAAGTACTTTCAACATCACAAGAAGACTACGGAATGATTATCGTTGAATTTGATGAAAATATTACCGTTGAAGCTGCTAGACAAAAAGTAAAAGATGAAGTAGACAGTGAAAAAGCATCTGAAGATTGGCCAACTTTTAATGGTGCCAAAGTAGAACCCAATGTTTTTGATCTTAATTTCTCCGAAGAAATGCCCATTCTAAATATTAATTTAACTGGTGACTATCCGGTTGACAAGCTAAAGGCATTTGCAGAAATTCTTCAAGACGATATTGAAGATTTAGAAGAAATTAAAGCTGCCGATATACGAGGGGCCCAAGAAAAAGAAGTTGAAATAGCAGTAGACATCTACAAAATGATGGCGGCCAAAGTAAGCTTTAACGATGTTATTTCTGCCATTCAAAATGGCAATATAACCATGAGCGGTGGCAATCTTATTGTAAGTGGTCAACGTAGAACCGTTAGGGTAATTGGTGAAATAGACAACCCAAAACAACTCGAAAATTTTGTAGTAAAATCAGATAATGGAGCTGTATACCTGCGTGATATTGCAACAGTCTCTTTTATTGATGAAGATCACACCACTTTTGCCCGTGATTTTGGAAAAAATGTAGTGATGCTAGATGTAAAAAAACGCGCTGGAAAAAATATGGTAGCCGCAACAGAAGCCATTTACAAAATCATAAAAACATCGCAAGAAACAAATGCTATTCCAAAGGATGTAAAAATAACCGCAGCTAACGACCAGTCACAAATTACCTTAAATCAAGTTGATGATCTAGTAAACAACATCATTTTTGGGATTATACTAGTAACAACCGTTTTAATGTTTTTCCTTGGGTTTAGAAACGCCCTGTTCGTTGGTTTCGCCATACCTATGTCCATGGTCATGGCATTTATGATTGTACAAATTTTAGGCTACACCATGAATACCATGATTCTTTTTGGATTAATCATGGGATTAGGTATGTTGGTTGACAATGGTATCGTGTTAGTAGAAAACGTTTATCGTTTAATGGAAGACGAAGGCATGAACCGTATAGAGGCGGCCAAAAAAGGGATTGGTGAAATTGCCATGCCAATAATTATTTCAACCCTAACAACGGTTGCAGCATTTATTCCATTGGGGATGTGGCCAGGTATGATGGGAGAATTCATGATTTATTTCCCCATTACATTATCCATAGTTTTAGGGTCTTCGTTGTTTGTAGCCGTTTTTATCAACTCTGTTATGGTTTCACAATTTATGAAAATTGAAGAAGAAGAAATGCCAATAAAGAACTTAATAAAAATCACTATTGTATTTGTAGTACTAGGACTAATTATCTATTTTATTGGTGGCAAATATCACGGTCTAGGTACATTACTCATCTTTAGTTCAGTATTACTTTGGGGCTATAAATATATTATAAAAGGATTAACACATACTTTTAAAGACCAATTTTTACCACGATTAGAAAACCTATATGAAAAACAATTAAGAAATGCTTTAAGAGGAAAAATGCCTTATGTATATGTTGGAGGAACTGTACTTATTCTTATCATTTCATTTATGGCTTTCGGGATGTCCATTGCCAGCCAAAGAACCAACATTGAATTTTTTCCAGACAACACACCCAAACAAATTGTAGTGTATATTGAATACCCTGAAGGAACAGCCATTGAAAAAACCAATAAGATTACCAAGGACATAGAGAACAGGGTTTACAGTATTATAAGAAGCGAGAAATACACAAACTCTAATGACGATAGTAAAAATTTCTTGGTAGAATCTGTGGTATCCCAAGTAGGCGAAGGTGCCGGAAACCCGTTTACCGATGGTGGCTCTGCTGCAGAAATGCCCAACAGAGGTAAAATTACTGCCACTATGCGTGAGTTTAAATTTAGAAGGGATGCTAACAACAATATTATTGATAGTGAAGAATTGCGTAAAGACATTCAAAGCGCTTTAAAAGGTATTTATCCAGGGGTATCCATATCGGTTGAAAAAGATCCCGTAGGTCCACCAACGGGTTATCCTATAAATATAGAAATTGAAGGCCAGGATTATAATCAATTAATTACAGTTGCAGAAAACATCAAAAAGTTTATTGACAGTAAAAATGTACCAGGTATTGACCAATTAAAAATTGATGTAAACCGTGGAAAACCTGTAACCAGAGTAGATATTGACCGTGAAAAGGCTGGAGAATTAGGCGTTTCTGCAGGTCAAGTAGGTCAACAACTGCGTAACTCAATATTTGGAGCAAAAGCAGGCGTTTATAAAAAAGATGGCGAAGATTACGATATTAATGTTCGTTTTAATGAAGACATTAGGTACAACACCAGTGCCCTTTTTAATCAAAACATTATTTTTAGGGATCAAGCCACGGGAAAATTAAAAGAAGTCCCTATTTCTGCAGTTGCAAAAGTGGTAAACACCTCATCTTTCAGCTCTATAAAGCACCGTGATTATAAACGTGTAGTCACCGTTTATTCAGCATTGGCACCTGGCTATATTGATGCCAATGTTATAGTTGACCAGATTAAAACCGAAATGGAATCGTATAGCGATACGTATGGCATACTTCCCAGTGATATTAAAATTGATTATACAGGACAACTGGAAGAACAAGCCAAAGAACAGGCTTTCTTAAACAAAGCACTTTTAGCTGGCTTGGGCCTAATTATGCTAATTTTAGTTTTCCAATTTGGCTCTGTTTCTAAACCCTCGATAATTATGGGAGCCATTTTTTTAAGTTTTGCAGGGGTATTCTTAGGTTTGGTCATAACAGGTTGGTCTTTTGTAATCATGATGACCATGATGGGTATTATATCCTTAGCTGGAATTGTTGTAAACAATGGTGTTGTGTTGCTTGACTATACACAATTATTGATAGATAGAAAACGTGCCACAATGGACAATATTGATGTTGCCGAACGCTTACCCGTTGAAGACATTAAGGAGGCCATTGTAAAAGGTGGTAAAGCACGTTTAAGACCAGTATTGTTAACAGCCATCACCACCGTTTTTGGGTTAATTCCATTAGCTATTGGGTTTAATATTGATTTCTTTTCATTGTTCAACAACTTTGACCCAAATATTTATATAGGTGGAGATAATGTTATTTTCTGGGGACCCTTAGCATGGACTGTTATTTTTGGGTTAATATTTGCCACATTTTTGACCCTAATTATAGTGCCAGTATTATTCTTTTTAGTCAATAAACTAAAGCGAAAAATCTTTTTAAGAAGGCAAATTTCGAGCACATCCTTTTAGGAATTAACAAACCCCCAGAGTTATTACGTCTCTGGGGGTTTTATATTATTAAATATTATTTTTTTACTTCCACTCAAAATCGCCACGTTCTATAGACCAATCATTCCCAAAGAACCCAGCACATTTTACGGCACGCATACCTTCGGTCAAAACAGAATCATCAAATAATAAAACATCTGGAAAAGTAGTACCGTTCACCAAATAATGGTTCATATAGGCCGCTTTCATGCCTTTACTTCCGGTAGCGGTTACAACGCCAACACTTGCTTTATCACTATCTTTTCTTGGCACTATAAAATACATACCCCATTGGTTACCAAATACCATTTTTCCGTTAAAATTAACCCCGTAATCCTTTACTTGTATTGGACAATCTTTTAAAAGTACATCCCAAGCGGCATTGTTATCGGCATTGCCGTATAAAACGACATTGCGATTGGGATATTTTTTCAAGGAAAAATCAATATCTCTAACTACTTCAATATGACCATTGGCTCTGTACCAAAAAGTTTCTGCATCAAATCGAGCACGATTATAATACCATTCATTTTCAGTATCAGAACCTTTTGTAGCGTAAACAAATACAACATTATTTCTAAAAGCATCTTTAAACCCTCCATTTCTATGTGGTCCTTTCTCTTTTAAAGATGGTGCAGGAACAGTCTTCCATAAACCATTCTCTTTTTTAAAAAACAATCTTTCTTTTTTGGTGAGTTTGAATTGACTATCATCAATGAGGAGCCCTTCAATCTTATGGTTTAATTTTTCAAAATCAACTTCAATCACAGAAACATTATTAGTTTTTATACTATACTGATCCTCTTTTGAAAACGTAAACGAACTCACTTGAAAAGGTTGTTCTTGCTGATGAATGGTAATAAAATGCGATGTTGCTGATACCCCTGGTGAACCCGTATAAAACTCAAGGGTATTAAGGTCTTGGTCGTTAGGTATGGTACGAGCCTTAAAAAGGTTAAAAATAGGCTCCCAATCCATACTGTGATTGCCGTACCAATGCTCACCCCCGGGATATTCATAATAGGTAAAATCGGGATGAAACTTACCCAAACGCTCTCGCATATCCTGTGCCAAATAGGTGGGTACTACATTATCCTTTTCACCATGTAATATATAAACACCATGATGCAAATAGTTACGCATAAGTTTTAATGTTCGGCTTGGGGTACCTGCACGTTCAATCATAGTTTCTACAGGGGTCTTAATATAGTCTATTTTCAAACGTTCAATTACTTTAGGTGTCATACCAAAACGCAACAATCGCTCTTCGTCTCCTTCAAGCATGCGTTTTAAAAAACTATCCCTATACAACAACAAATCTGGATATCCGGCACAAGGTGCAATGGCCGCAAAATAATCTGGATAAGTCGCGCCTAAATACCAGGTACCATGGCCACCCATAGAATGCCCCGTTAAATAAATTTTACTTGGGTTTGGTGTATAAATAGATTTTGCATCAGCCAGTACTTCCAAAGCATCCAATCGGCCCCAATCTTCCCAAGCAAATCCAAACGGACGTCTATTGGTTGGTGCAATAATATTTCCCCAGTCCTTTTTTGTGTAAGCATTGGCCTGATTCACTGCTTCAACCGATGCTCCATGGACCGATAAAAATAAAGCCCCTTTTTCGAGTTTTTTATTACTGGATGGAGCCACAGAGTAGTATTGCACACTGCCATCAATATGGCTAAGTAATGTACGTTTATGGTGCTCGTACTTGGACTTCACCTCAATGGAAATCTCCTTTGAATCGACTACTTGTGTATTACCATCAATCAATTCTAGTTTTAAATCTTGTTTGCCTTGCAAATTATTATCAGTTACTCCAGCCATTTTAAACGGCACTTTTAAGACACTCATTGGCGGAATATCAATAACATGGTGTTCCAATGGTGTATTATTAACCAATGCTTTTACCCGATGGTTTTTAACCCAGTAATCGGTAGCATTTATAACCCTAATGGCTCCTAAATATTCTTTATCTTCTTCTACTAAAAGATCAGGCAATGTTACATCCCTAATAGTAAATTGCACACCCTGTTGTGGTTCTATTAATCGTGCACGAAGCCTAGGAAAACGACCTACTTTCAAAACAAAAGTATTAGTCCCTTTCTTTAATTTTAATGGAATTAAATTCCATCCAAAATCGTAATGATCACCTTCATGGGGCAATCCGTTAATTAACACCAACGAATGACCCGAAGCTTCAAAAAGCACAATACGCTCGCTAGTGGATTCATAATTCAAATACACATAACTAGATCGTAAATTTTCATTATTAAACGTGTTGGTGGAATCTACAACAATTGTTTCCCAAGTCATGGTGTTCCCCAAAAAATCAATATCAAAAACATCATCCTTTTTAGGCCTGTAATAAGGTTCCATTAAAAATTTACTGTAAACTGGATCTTTTGGAAAAGACGATGAATTAAACTCAAAACTTTGGACTTTTAAGGCCAAGGCTTTTTTAAAAACATGCAACAATTCCCCTTCTTCAATGGTATTGACTTTTTCTTTACCAAAATATTCAACAATATTCCCTGTTTTTTGTTGGGCAGTTAGAACAGTCGATATGAACATTGCCACCAAAACCATTCCCAATACTTTAATATGTGCTAACTTCATGAGTGCTTCCTTTAATTTTTGATAAAATTAATTTTTTAATTTTATTTAAAACCATTATTTCTACCAGCGACAACCAATAAAGCACAAATAACTTTTTTAATCCTTAAAAAAGAACCTTAAATAACGCTATCTAGATAGTAATTCTTTAAATTTGCACATCAATTTCAAACCATGTATAGAAGTCATAATTGCGGCGAATTAAACGCTTTAAATATAAATGAGGCAGTTACCCTAGCTGGGTGGGTACAAAAATCAAGAGACAAAGGATTTATTATTTGGGTCGATTTACGGGATCGTTACGGGATTACCCAATTGGTTTTTGATGAAGAACGTACTTCAAAAACAGTAATGGAACAAGCCCAAAACCTGGGTCGTGAATTTGTTATTCAGATTAAAGGAAAAGTTATTGAACGAGCTTCAAAAAACCCGAATATCCCTACTGGAGATATTGAGGTTTTGGTTGAAGAACTTAACATTTTGAACGAAGCCATTTTACCGCCTTTTACAATTGAAGACAAAACCGATGGCGGTGAGGAATTACGTATGAAATACCGTTATTTGGACATTCGTCGAAATCCTGTAAAACAAAGTTTAATTTTTAGGCACAGAGTAACACAAGAAGTCCGTAATTACCTTTCAAAAGAAGGTTTTATAGAGGTTGAAACACCTTATTTAATAAAATCTACACCAGAGGGCGCACGGGACTTTGTAGTGCCTTCACGCATGAATGCTGGCGAGTTTTACGCTTTACCACAATCGCCGCAAACCTTTAAGCAATTGCTAATGGTTGGCGGCATGGATAAATACTTCCAGATTGTAAAATGCTTTAGGGATGAAGATCTACGTGCAGACAGACAGCCTGAGTTTACCCAAATAGATTGTGAAATGGCTTTTATTGAGCAGGAAGATATTTTAAATGCCTTTGAAGGTTTAACACGACATTTGCTTAAGGAAATTAACGGTGTTGACATTCAAAAGTTTCCACGTATAACTTACGATGAAGCTATGCAGCGCTACGGAAACGACAAACCAGACATCCGTTTTGGTATGACCTTTGGAGAGCTAAATGCCGTGGCACAGCACAAGGATTTTGGCGTGTTCAACAATGCCGAACTGGTTGTTGGTATCGCCGTTCCTGGAGGCAATAGCTATACAAGAAAAGAAATAGATCAATTAATTGATTGGGTAAAGCGTCCTCAAATAGGGGCTTTGGGCATGGTATATTGTCGCTGTAACGAGGATGGCTCTTATAAATCGTCTGTTGATAAATTCTACGACCAAGATGATTTGGCTAAATGGGCAGAAATCACAGGTGCCAAACCGGGTGATTTAATTTGTATACTCTCAGGTGACACCCATAAAGTACGTACCCAATTAAGTGCCCTGCGCATGGAATTAGCAGAGCGTTTAGGCTTACGTAAACCCGATGAATTTGCACCACTTTGGGTTATGGACTTCCCTTTACTGGAATGGGATGAGGAAACCAAACGCTACCACGCCATGCACCACCCGTTTACTTCACCAAAACCCGGACAAATTGAATTGCTGAAAACAGATCCAAGCGCAGTTAAGGCAAATGCTTACGATTTAGTTCTTAATGGTAACGAAATTGGTGGTGGTTCCATAAGAATACATGACAAAGCCACACAATCCTTAATGTTCGATTACCTAGGATTTACACCAGAAGAAGCTAAGGCTCAATTCGGATTTTTAATGGATGCATTTCAATATGGCGCGCCGCCACATGGTGGTCTGGCCTTTGGATTGGATAGATTGGTAGCGATTTTGGGCGGACAGGAGACCATTCGTGATTTTATCGCATTTCCAAAAAATAATGCTGGGCGTGATGTTATGATCGATGCACCTGCTCCTATTGATGATGATCAACTTGAAGAGCTAAGTTTAAAACTTAGCTTAAAATCATAATTTCAAATCCTGCATAGCGCAGGATTTTTTATTACTTTTAAATGATTAATCTATTACAGGTGAAAAATCTACTTCTTGTTACTGCATTATTATTTTCATCATACACCTATAGCCAAAATCTTATTGGTAAACAGCTATTGGAAAAGGCGGTTCAATACCACGACCCCAATGACAATTGGAAAACATTTAATGGGCACTTGTCCATCACTATGGAAATTCCCAATAAACCTAATAGGGATAGTGCTATTTTTATTGATCTGCCAAATCAATTCTTTTCAGTAAAATCAACTATTGAAGATAACACTTCAGAATATATTATAAATAAAGACAGTATTACTATTGTTTTTAACGGGAATAAAAATCCTTCAGAAGACATTTTAAAACAGAACAATTTAAGCAAGGCCAGGGCATCGCTCTATAAAAACTATTACACTTATTTATATGGGTTGCCAATGAAATTGAACAACCCGGGCACCATAATACACGATACAGTTGAAGAGAAAACGTTTAAAGGCAAAACCTATTGGGTTTTAAAAGCTACTTATGAGAAAGAAGTGGGGAAAGACACTTGGTATTTTTACTTTGATAAGCACGCTTATAATATGGAAGTCTATCAATTTTACCATGATGAATCCAAAAATGATGGTGAATATATTTTACTAAGTGGTGAAGAAACTATTAACGATATAAAAATGCCAAAAATTAGAGCCTGGTACAGAAATAAAGATGGAAAGCATTTAGGCACTGATATTTTAAAATCTTCTAAACAATAACAATGACCTTTAAAAGTTTATTGCGTCAATTTTTAATTTGGAAATACAAACATATTTCCGAGCAACAATTCATTTACGCTTTAAGTATTTTGGTAGGTTTTTTAGCGGGTATTGGTACTGTATCCTTAAAAAACTTAACCCACTCTATAAGATTACTTTTTGAACTGGATTTTTTTAAGGATTACCAAAGCTCAATGTATTTTATTTTCCCAATAATAGGGTTGTTATTGGTTTATATTATTAAACAAACTTGGTTAAAAAAACACATTGGGCATGGCATTTCTACAACACTACATGCCATCTCAAAACTCAATGGTATAATTCCCAGATACAATATCTATGCGGCTTTAATTACAGCACCATTAACAGTAGGTTTTGGTGGATCGGTAGGACTCCAAGGGCCGGCAGTAAGTGTTGGGGCTGCTTTAGGTTCTAACACCGCCCGGTTGTTTCATATGAACACAAAAACCCGAATGCTATTAATAGGCTGTGCAGCAGCAGGAGCAATGGCATCCATGTTTAAAGCGCCCATTGCCGCTATCATTTTTGCCGTAGAAATATTTAGCTTGGATATTGCTTTTGGCTCTTTGGTCCCCCTGTTACTCGCTTCAGTTTCGGCAGTGATAACCTCTTATTTCTTTTTGGGAACAGATGTTCTACTACGGTTTGAGCTTATTGATCAATTTGAAATTAACGACATTGCCTTCTACATTGTTTTAGGATTGGTTACTGCTTTGGCATCAGTCTATTTTTCAAAAATATTTTTTGCTATTACCAATTTCTTTAAGCAATTTGAAAGCCGGGCAAAACGCTTGTTAATTGGCGGACTTGCCATTGGCACCATGCTTTATGTTATTCCTCCGCTTTATGGTGAAGGATATGGTATAATGAACAACCTTTTAAAAGGTGATCACTTGGCCGCCATTGGCACTACTCCTTTTAATTTAGACCTTTCCAATATCTGGATAGTAATAGCCTTGTTACTTGGCATATCAGTTTTTAAAGCCATTGCCATGACTACTACATTTGGCGCAGGTGGTGTTGGAGGCGTATTTATTCCCACACTGGTTATGGGCAGTGCTTTAGGTAATGCCTTTGCTAAAATTATCAATAACATTGGATTCGATTTTCATGTGTCTGAATCCAATTTTACACTTATTGGCATGACAGGTCTTATGGCCGGGGTTCTGCATGCCCCTTTGACTGCCATATTCCTTATTGCAGAAATTACCGGTGGCTATGAATTATTTGTCCCTCTAATGTTGGTTTCTGCCATTTCGTTTGCCATTACAAAATACTATGTGTCACATTCTATATACACATTGAAATTGGCCGAACGCGGTGAATTAATCACCCATAATAAAGATCAAAATGTGCTAATGGTTTTGGATATTGACAAAGTAATTGAAACCAATTTTATTATTTTAAAGCCAGACATGACTTTAGGCGAAATATTAAAAAAGGCCGTTGCAAAATCCTCCAGAAACCACTTCCCTGTGGTCAATGACAAGCATGAATTCCTAGGCGTTATTAGGTTAGATGATATAAGACACATGATGTTTGATGCAAATCTTTATGACAAGGTAGACGCCTCTAGTTTAATGCATGCTGATTATGGTATTATTGATTACGACCATGATTCAATGAACGATATTATGGAACAATTTAAAACTACTGGCGCATGGAACTTGCCTGTAATTAAAGATGGTAAATATTACGGTTACATATCAAAATCGAAACTATTAACGGCGTACCGTAGACAATTGATTAACTTCACACAATAATCATATTATCATGAAGTATTTTATATTCATCTTTTTTTTAGCATCGATTGGCAGTATTCTTTTTGGTTATTTTTTTGCTTCAGAATATGCCCAAAAATATATTGGTTTCGGTGTTATAGGTTTGTTTTTAGTGGTATTTCCTTTGTTTGGCTATTACCGTTGGAAAGACAAAAATTTAAAAGACTATATGCTCACTAAAGAAAATCTAGATAAGATGAGAGAAAGCCAAAAGGAAAAAAAGTATTGATTTTCTATGCAAGAACCCGATACGGGTTCAGACTGATATAGATTAATTCAAATTTCGTTTTTCAATAAAAAAACGCTTTAAAAGTGAACTCGCTTCTTGTTCCAAAACACCGCCTTGCATCACTGTTTTAGGATGGAGTTTTGTTTTTAAATGGATACACCCACGCTCTAAGTCCCTAGCGCCATACACAATTTTCGATATTTGGCTCCAATATAAAGCACCGGCACACATTTGACAGGGTTCTAAAGTAACGTATAACGTACAGTTTTGAAGATACTTGCCCCCTAAAAAATTGGCAGCGGCCGTAATGGCCTGCATTTCGGCATGGGCTGTAACGTCGTTAAGGGTTTCGGTAAGGTTATGCCCTCGGGCTATAATTTTATTGTCAATAACGATGACCGCCCCAACAGGAATCTCGCCCCTATCGAAAGCCAGTTCGGCTTCCTGCAAGGCCTTTTTCATGAAATAGGTATCGTCAAATGGTTCTAGCATAGAAACAAAAATACAATTTCAAAGCTAATAACCTGTATTCAATTTTAAAACACTAAAAATCAATTTTGTCTCTTCGAGCGGAGTCGAAAGCTAAAGGTTCTCAAATTTCTCGTAAGTCTCCTGGACCAGACACCTTTACTAAGATACTAATAATAAAAACTCAGCATGACTCCCATTAATCAACTCAGGTCAACATTAAGAACGAATTTATGTCGTTTGATAATATAGCCCCCGGTAGTAGTCTAAAATTTTAATACGCAATACATACTCGTACCTGGCATTGTTCAAGTTTATTAAGGCCGATTCCATATTGTTTTTACTGGTAATATATTCTACGATATTTGATACACCATTATTAAACCGCACTTCGTTTATGCGATACGATTCCTTAAACGCTGTGACCTGATCCAATAAAACCTTGTATTTATTAAGGGCATATTCCATGTCGTTATAGGCCTGTTGTATGGCTTGTTTTAAGAGTAACTTTGTGTTTTCTAGTTCCAGTTGCGATTCCTCTAATGCAATTTTTTGTAACTGTACTGCATTTTTTGTTCTAAACCCATTGAACAACGGCACACGGACGGCAACACCAACGACCGAATTCAAGTTATTATTGAATTGATCTTCATAACTAATTTTATTACCTAAAAACTGAGACTGATTTTGAAGTACGGGATAATCCTGACCGTTAATTGTTACAAAATCGCCTGTTTCTACTGTGCTGTTACCTGTTTCAGTGAACGTTTCCGCAAGGCTTGAATAATTCGTGTTTAATTGTCCGAACAAAGTAATCTCAGGATAATAATCCGCTTTTGCCACTTTTATACCAGTGTCGGCAGCATCTATTCGAAATTGCTTCGATTTAAACGTTGCTAAATTTTGCAGGGCATCATTAAAAACATCGGTCGCTGACAGGGTATATTCATCAGAAGTCAATAATTCGGAGATGTTTTCAAAATCCCTTTGGGTATCCAATTCCAAATTCAGTAATGTTTTAAAGCTCAATACCGTAGCTTTAAAATTATTTTCGGCGTTAGCCACATTAATCTTCTCCATAGCATATTGCCCTTTCATGTCGGTATAATCTACCGGGTTTCCTGTGCCTTGGTCATAATTGGTCTTTAAGCGCTTTAACTGAGCTTCGGTAGTGGTCAATCTCGATTTGGAAAGTTTCAACACATCACGATTGTTCAGTATTTGGATATAACCAATGGTAACTTGGAGAATTAGGTTTTGCTTGGTCTCTTCCAACTCCATTTCAGAAGCTTTCATATTAAACTTACTTTGCTTGATGCGGTTTAAGGCCCTAAAACCGTTAAAAATGGTTGCATTTAAGTTAACGCCCAGAGTTGAAAAGGTGAGCTCTTGATTGATATAACTGTTGGTAAAAGGATCTATACTTCTACCATCATTAACCCCAATGTTATAATTCGCATTAATGTTGGGCATTAATTGGTTAACCGATTGCTTATAGTTTATTACTGCCGATTTGGACTGCAGGCCAGAACGCTTTAAATCATTATTGTTTTCAAGAGCCAAGGCAATACAGTCTTCTAAAGTGAGTTGTGATTGGGCATGTACTGCACCGAAAAAAAACGTCCATACGACAAGACCTATCTTAATTATTTTTGTGTTCATTGTATTTTTAATTTTTTGCACATGACAAAAAGTACAGGTGTCATATTGAGCCTTTCGACTTCGCTCAAGATAAACTAAAGTCGAAATGCTATTGAAAGCCATATTCTAAAACCTTCGACTGCGCTCAGGCTGACATCCAATTACAATATTAATTTTTGTCATGTACTCAGGTTTTAATTACTAACAATCCTGCCATCCAACAGGTTAATAATTCGAGAGCTATAGGCCGCTTTTTGCTCAGAATGGGTGACCTGGATAATGGTGTAACCCTTCTTCTTCATTTAATGCTTTAAACACCTCCATATTTCCATGCCTTGTTTGGAGTTTAAATTCCCCGTGGGCTCATCGGCTAGGATAAGCTTAGGACTTGCAACTAATGCCCTGTTCCCTCTAGAGCTTGCCCAGTTAAATAAATCTTTTATTTGTAGTAGCATGTTTTATGTTTTTAAAATTGTTTTTGATGATTATTATTCATACTTTATTAATTTCACTGGGTTGATGTTAGAAGCTTGCCAACTTTTCCATATAATGGTTAGTAAAGCAATAGCAATTGTGAGTGTACACCCTAAAACTAATACCCAAATTGTTAATTCAATACGATAGGCATAATTATTCAACCATTCGTGCATGGCAAACCACACTATTGGTATGGCAATAAATATGGAAAACAATAGTATCTTTAAAAAGTAAATGGTAATTAGTTTTAATATTACCCAAGAAGAAGCACCTAAAGTTTTTCGAATTCCAATCTCTTTAAGACGTAATTTTATTGTATGAGTAGCTACCCCAAATAAACCCATGCAAGCAATAAGAATGGCTAATATGGTAAAATACCCTATAAGTGAAGCAAAGTTTTCATCTTCCCTATATTGCTTATTATACACCTCATCTAAAAACTCTATATCAGGTGGTGATTTTGTTAAATTTTCTACTTCTGTTTTTACAAATTGAACTGTGCTAGGCATATTAACAGATGAAATATCAGCAATCATAAAATATCGTTGTTGAGTTGATGTGTAAACCATTGGTAAAATAGGTTGGCTCAATGCGTTTAAATGAAAATCTTTCAATACTCCAATAACACGTATTTTGAGTTGTTTACCAAAGAAGAGAGACGTTCCTACAGCCCCTACTGGGTTTTCTAACCCTAACATATTAACCGCAGATTCATTTAGTACAATATTTTTTATACCCTCATCAGGGGTGCTATCAACTGAAATAAAATCACCTGCTCTGTTTTTTTCAAAGAAACGACCTTCAACAAGTTCTAACCCAAGTGTTTCTAAATAACCTTCATCTACAACTGTAAATGCTATATTGTAATCATTACCATTAAATGTTACCTCTCGAAAATGATGATTCTCACTATATTTTCCTGGAATAGCGTAGGAATAACTAAGGTTATTAATATTAGGGTTGGACAATAGTTTATTTTTTAAAACTTCAACTACTTTGTGGTTAAATTGATATGATTTTTTGTTAAATTGATATGAATTAAAAGGAAATACAAGTCTATGATTTGTTTTTAATCCTAAATCGGCATCTTTCATAAAGTTAATTTGATTTAGTATCGTAATGCTACCAACTATTAAAAAAATAGTAATCGCAAACTGAACAGCAAGGTTCATTTTTTTAAAACTTATTTTTTTGCCCGTACTAACAGGGAGTCCTTTAATTACAGCTACTGGTTTAAAAGAAGATAAATACAGGGCAGGAAATCCACCAGAAATTAAACTAATAAGAACAATACCTAGAAGCATAGAGGTGAAAATCCAAGGTTGAAGCAATTGACTTAAAGATATTTGAGTATGCATTAAGTTATTAAAAGTTGGTATAAAACTAGCTGTACAGAAAAATGCCAAGACCAATGCTATAATACATAGAATAACAACTTCGCCTAGAAACTGAACAATTATGTAAACTCTAGAAGCACCAACTACTTTTTTAATCCCTACTTCTTTGGCGCGTTCTAAAGATTTAGAACTATTAAGGTTAATAAAATTAATAATAGCAAGCAATAGCATAAAAATAGCAACAGCACTATAGGCTACTACTTTTTTACGATCACCTTGAACTGCGTAGCCGACATTTTCAACATTACGACTATTAAAATAAATATCGGTTAAAGGACGTAAGTGAAACTCTAGATCTGGATTGGCTTTTTTTAAGTTTTCGGGGCGATGTGCATCTATAACTTTTGATATTCTTTTTTCAAGTTGACTTATATCTTGTTTAGAATTTAACATTACATATGTTGGGAAAAGAGGTATTATCCAATTATCTGCCTTAAGACCAAGATCGACTATACCCTGATTTATAAATTCAAAATCACGAAGCATTGTAAACGGTATATGGAAATTAGAAACATCCTTTATAACTCCTGAAACAGTAAACAAATTATGTTCTTCATCAAAAATGGTTTCCCCTATGGGGTTTTGTAATCCAAACAAAGTTTCAGAGAGGCTTTCGGTTATCACTACCGTGTTTTTCTCTTTCAATGCCGTTTTAGGGTTTCCGAAAACAAACTCTACGGAAAATATATCGAAAAATTCCTGGTCTGCATGCAATCGTGAACTTGTTTCAAAATAATCTTTGGTCTTGTTGCTATTTATCTTGTATACTTTGGTATAGTCAGACATATGCCTAAATCTAACCACCTTTTCTATTTCAGGAAAGTTTTCTTCTAATAAAGGTTTTATAATAGTATATAATCCTGCCTTGTGTTTATTACCTTTTTGTACTAACTCCAGTCTATATATATTATCTGCATTTTCATGAAATTTATCGTAACTCGTTTCGTGAAATACCCAAAGCAGGATTAATAAAAATACGGTCAGACCCGCAGTCATCCCAAACAACTCAATAAACGAGGTAAGTGGTGACTTTATAAAATTTCGAAAGGCCAGTTTTATAAAATTATTAAACATGATTACGCGGGGTTTAGGCTATTGCCATTGGTTAACTATAAAATCGTTATTTTAAACCAAACTCACTTCGGTTACCTTTTGTCCATCGAGCATTCTAACAATACGGTGACTGTATTTGGCGTCATGCTCGCTATGGGTTACCATGATAATGGTAGCGCCCTGATCGTTTAATTCGGTTAAAAGTTCCATAACCTCATTACCGTTACTACTATCCAGGTTTCCGGTAGGCTCATCGGCTAGAATGAGTTTCGGATTGTTCACTACGGCTCTGGCAACCGCAACCCGTTGTTGCTGTCCTCCTGAAAGTTGCTGTGGAAAATGATTGCGCCGGTGCATTATTTGCATTTTTTCCAAAACCTCATGGACACGTTGTTTCCTGTCGGCCTTTTTCATGCCAAGGTATATGAGTGGTAGTTCCACATTTTCGAAAACCGTCAACTGATCGATAAGGTTAAAGCTTTGAAACACAAACCCAATGTTATGCTTGCGTAAATTGGCTCTTTTGCGTTCGTTATAGCGGGTAACATCTTCATCATTAAAAATAAAGCTGCCGCCGTCCAAATCGTCCAATAAGCCAATAATGTTCAAAAGGGTCGATTTGCCACATCCCGAAGGCCCCATCACGGCAATAAACTCGCCTTGTTTAACCTCAAACGAAAATTGGTTTAAGGCTATGGTCTTAATTTCTTCGGTACTATAGTACTTTTCTAGGTCTGTTACTTTTATCATTGTTTTATGTTTATTATTTGTCATTGCGAGGAACGAAGCAATCTATTAATTAAGGAGATTACTTCTCCCGAATACTCCGGATCGTAATGACGCCTTATTTTAATATTAATTCTTCCTTATCTCCAAAATTGTCATAACTAGAGGTAATAACCTTATCACCTGGTTTTAACCCTTCCAATACCTCATAGTATGTTGTGTTTTGACTGCCTAATTGAATGTTGATCCTATAAGCCATTTTTCCATCATCACTCAGCTTAAAAATCCAATTGCCTCCCGTTTGCTGGAAAAAGCCACCTTTAGATACCATAACCGCTTGTTTTTCTTCACTTAAAGTCAATCGGATCTGTAGGGACTGTCCACGCCTAATGCCTTCGGGGACGTCGCCCTCAAATTGCATATCGACTTGAAACCGTCCCGAAGTGACTTGGGTAAATACTTTTTTAATAATCAATTTGTAAGTCTCTCCATTAAACGTAAAGGTACCTACCTGACCTGTATAGATTCTTGAAATGTAATGCTCATCAACATCCACACGTATTTTATAGCCACTCAATACATCCAACTGTCCTAAACGATCCCCTTTATTTTTCGATTGACCAATTTCGGCATCCAAAGAAGTTAATTGGCCATCGGCTGGGGCACGTACAATAAGATCGCCCACTTTTTTACGCATCAATTCCAAAGCACTTTGGGTGCGCGCCAATAAACTTCTGGATTGATTGGCTTCCTGCTTAACCGATATAGAATCCTGTTGCAACACCTCTCTAGCCAATTCCATACGCTGCTTTTGATAAGTATAATTATTTTGGGATTCCTTAAACTCCTGACTACCGATAGCCTCTGCTTCAAACAGTTTTTTACTGAGCATATACTGGCGTTCAGCTTCTACAAGGGCATTTTCAACATCAGTCATTCGGTTGAGTTTATTAATGGTATTTTGTCGCGCCGCATTTTGGGAAATCTGCATCTGGGTAAGCAGGTTATACACCGAAGTTTCCTGATTGACCAAGCTCAATTCTAAATCGGTGTTGGAAAGCTTTAAAATAGGGTCGTTATGTTTCATAATGGCACCATCCTCAACAAATATTTCTTCAACAATACCGCCTTCCAAAGCATCCAAATAAAAAGTCGTAATAGGCAATACATTTCCCGTTACCGAAATGTTCTCCTGAAAAAGACCAGATTCAACATTACTAATTGAAATGCGCTCCACATCGACATTTAACCGAGATTTTCCACTGGTAGCAACAATTACAAAAACAATAAGCAAAACCAAAAGGCCTGCCCCTACAATCATGGTGATTTTCGACTTGTTAAACCTCTTTTTCTTTAAAGGGACATCCATCTTATAACATTTGTTTAACTAAATAGGAATAACTGTGCCATATGTGTAATTCATTAAAAAACAGCTATTTGCATAAAATTAAAAATAATAGAGTGTCCGATTTTGATACACTTTGTGTTCGATACAGGACACTTTCTAATCTTAAAAATTTTCTGCATTAAATTCCTTCTAAGCATGGCAATAAAATTGTAATATTGTGTTATGCTACTAAAAAATGCAACTATATTAGTTGTTGATGATGATAAGGATGTGCTAACAGCTATACGGATTCTGCTTAAATCCTTGGTTAAAGACATAGTTGTTGAACAATATCCAGATAACATTCTGCCCTTACTTAAGCAACAAAACTTCGATCTCGTTATTTTAGACATGAACTTTAACAGTGTGGTAAATACGGGCAACGAAGGCATCTATTGGCTCAATAAAATTAAAAATGCCAACAACGATCTAAATGTGATTTTAATAACGGCGTTTGGTGATATGGATTTAGCCATTAGATCGCTTAAGGAAGGTGCTTCCGACTTTTTGGTAAAACCATGGCAAAACGATAAATTAATACAATCCATAAAAGAAGTAATTGCCCAAAAAAGGACCAAAAAAGCAAAGAAATGGCTGCCCCAAGTAGATGGTGTTAAACTTTTGGGTGAAAGTGAACCTATGGAACATGTGTTCCATAAACTTAAAAAGGTGGCACCTACCGATGCCAATGTACTTATTTTAGGCGAAAACGGTACGGGAAAGGACCTCATTGCCAAAGCCATTCATGATCATTCCCTACGAAAGGACAAGCCTTTTGTTAAAGTGGATGTTGGCGCATTAACAGCTTCGTTATTTGAAAGTGAATTATTTGGTTATAAAAAAGGGGCTTTTACCGATGCCCGAATGGATAGGGTTGGCCGATTTGAAGCTGCTAACGGAGGCACTTTGTTTTTAGATGAAATAGGAAATATAAGCCTGCAGCAACAGGCACGCTTGTTAACAGCCTTGCAAAACAGATGCATTACACCTTTAGGTTCCAATACTGAAATGCCTATTGACATTCGATTGATTTGCGCCACCAATGTAACTTTGGAACATTTAGCAGATGAAACAAAGTTTAGAAAAGACCTTATCTATCGTATCAATACCGTTGAAGTTGTTATTCCGCCCCTAAGGGATAGGGGCAAGGACATTACTTTATTGGCCAAACATTTTATTGAACGCTACAGCGAAAAGTATTTTAAGCCCAACATCACGGCCACCTACAGTTTTTTTAAAAAATTAAAAACTTATAGGTTTCCCGGTAACGTTAGGGAATTGCAATATGCTTTGGAGCGTGCCGTTATCATGGTTGAACACGATACGCTTAGTGAAACCGATTTGGTGTTTTCACCCATTGAAAAATACACTAATAAAACGGAAGCCAATGCCCTAAAACTAGAAACGATTGAAAAAAACACCATTCTAAAAGTTATTGAAAAACACAACGGCAATATTTCAAAATCTGCCAAGGAATTGGGTATAACGCGCGCTGCACTCTACAGAAGACTTGATAAATATGGCTTATAGAAAATACAAATGGGGTCTTATTTTTCGGGTTGGCATGCTTTTGATTTGGCTTTCGGGGTTGGCGTTCGCCATAAACCAACTACTGCTTATAAAACCCAATCTATCCCTTGCCATTATAATTGTAGCACTCATTTTAGTCTTAATTATCTATAGCATTAAAAACCTATTAAACTACACCACCAAGCGGTTTTATGAAATGGATGATTTTTTTGAATCGACCAAATACAAGGATTTTTCCAGATGGTATCCAGAACAAAAAGGCGCAGAAGATATTAGAACCCTGCACAAAGGTTTTAACGCGGTCAACAAAACCATTATCACCCTAAATAAAGAAAAGGAAGCGCAACACCTTTACCTTAAAAAAATACTGGAGCTTATTGATACGGGCATCATAGCTTTTAACGTACAATCTGGAGCGGTTTTGTGGGTCAATGATGCTTTTAAAAACATCTTAAATCTACCGTCTTTTAAGTCTGTTCAATTTGTTGAAAAAAGACATCCCGATTTATTTCATACGGTATTTACGTCCCATCATAATAAAAATTCGAACATTGACATTTCCGTAAATAGTGAGACTCTTAAAATATTGATTTCATCTGCGGTTTTTCATATAAAAGAAGAGCAATTTAAATTGGTAGTACTTCAAAATATAGACGATACCTTGAACAGAACCGAATCGGAAGCTTGGAAAAAATTGTTGAGCGTGATGACCCATGAGATTATGAATTCTATTGCGCCCATTTCATCTTTGGCCGACACGCTTCAAAGTAAAGTACAATCATCCTTAAAAGATTCTTCCGAAGTCATAAATATGAACGATCTGGATGCCGGCATAGAAAGTATTAAAAAGCGAAGCGAAGGCCTATTACGATTTGCCAAAACCTACCGAAGTCTTAATAAAGTCACCACATTAAACCTTAGTAGTGTTTTGGTAAATGATTTATTTGAAAATATAAAATTGTTGATGCAATCGTCTTTAGAAAGCAAAAACATTGAGTTGCAATTTAAGAGTAACACCCCTGATTTACAAATAGAAATAGACCGCTATTTAATTGAGCAAGTGTTAATAAACCTTATTCTAAACGGCGTAGAGGCCTGTAAAAACAGTCTTGACCCGAAAATTACGGTCACTGCCGAAAAAAACATCAACGGTCACAGTGTTATAAAAGTTACCGATAACGGCAGTGGCATCCCCGAAAACATCATAGATAATGTGTTTGTGCCATTTTTTAGCACCAAAAAAAAAGGCAGTGGTGTTGGCCTAAGCCTTTCCAAACAAATCATGCTATTGCACAATGGGAAAATTCAAATTAGGAGCAAGGAACGTAAAGGAACTAGTGTGCAGTTGGTGTTTTAGTTTAAATATTATTGATGTTAATTATCTTGATTTACAAACAATAAATTCCCGTATTTTTGCCTCGTGCAAAATAAATTGTTACATACCATAAATTCCCCAAAAGACTTACGGCTTTTGACGCAAGAAGATTTATCGCAATTGGCTCAAGACCTACGTGAGTTTATCATCAGTATTGTGGCCACTAAAGAAGGGCATCTAGGTGCCAGTTTGGGTGTTGTGGAACTTACCATTGCATTGCACTACGTGTTTAATACGCCCGAAGATTTACTTATTTGGGATGTGGGACACCAAGCTTACGGTCATAAACTGTTAACTGGACGACGGGAACAATTTCATACCAACCGACAATTGGACGGCTTAAGCGGATTCCCAAAACGTGAGGAAAGCGCATACGATACCTTTGGTGTAGGGCATGCCTCTACATCCATATCAGCAGCTTTGGGGATGGCCATCGCCTCACAATTAAAAGGGGATGACAAACACCATATCGCCGTTATTGGCGATGCCAGTATTGCCAGTGGCATGGCTTTTGAAGGCCTAAACCATGCCGGGGTAACAGATGCCAATCTGTTGGTAATTTTAAACGACAATGCCATAGGAATAGACCCTAGTGTTGGCGCCCTAAAACAATATTTAACCAATGTTAAAAAAGGCACGCAAAAACAGGAAAATATTTTTGAGGCTTTAAATTTTAACTATTCTGGTCCTATAGATGGTCATGATTTAAATGCCCTAATTACTGAGCTGCAACGTTTAAAAACCGTAAAAGGCCCCAAATTCCTGCATGTTATCACGACAAAAGGAAAAGGCTTAAGACAAGCCGAAAAAGATCAGGTAAGATATCATGCGCCAGGAAAGTTCAATGCCATTACCGGAGAGTTAAATCCGAAATCAAACGCTGAACTTCCCCCAAAATATCAAGATGTTTTCGGGCATACTATTGTTGAACTAGCCAAAGCAAACAAAAACATTGTAGGCATTACACCCGCTATGCCAACGGGAAGTTCCTTAAAATACATGATGGCCGAAATCCCCGATCGAGCGTTTGATGTGGGCATAGCTGAACAGCATGCCGTCACATTAGCAGCGGGCATGGCCTCCCAAGGTTTAGTCCCTTTTTGTAATATCTATTCTACCTTTTTACAACGTGCTTACGATCAGGTAATCCATGATGTGGCCTTACAAAAACTTCCTGTTGTTTTCTGCTTAGACCGGGCAGGATTGGTTGGCGAAGATGGCGCAACACACCATGGCACTTTTGATTTGGCCTTTTTAAGATGCATTCCTAACCTCATCTTTTTTGCACCTAGAAATGAGATCGAGTTACGTAACATCATGTACACCTCACAATTAGGGTTAGATTTACCGATAGCCATTCGCTATCCGCGTGGCAGAGGTGTTACCTTGGATTGGAAACAACCGTTTTCTAAGATTGAAATTGGCAAAGGCATTCAACTAAAGAAAGGTAACAAAGTGGCTGTTTTAAGTATAGGCAGCATTGCCAAAAATGTTACTGAAGCTATTCAAAGTTTGGATTTCTCGCACTATGATATGCGTTTTGCAAAACCATTGGATGAGACATTATTACATTATATTTTTAACACTTACGAATCCATTGTTACAGTGGAGGATGGCACAATTAAAGGTGGTTTTGGTAGTGGGGTTTTGGAATTTGCTTCAGAACACAACTACACAAACCTAATCAAACTTTTAGGTATTCCAGATGTATTCATAGAACATGGTAATGTAGATGAATTGCAAAGTACAATTGGTCTCGATGCTGAAAGCCTACAAAATTATTTTAAGGGTTTAGTTTAAAAAAATAGTCAAAAAAGGTTAACCAATATTAATCCCTCTAATTTTGTTAAACAACATAATTGCATAACTATCGGACATGTTAGACACAAAACTGCAAACCGACAGTAACCTAATATACAAGGAACTATTAATAGCCTTAAAATTTTCTGGCAAAAGATGCATGATCAATTTATCGTAATTAGATGCTTTATTATCATGTGTATTATTAATTGCAGTTGTAAACACCTTCAATAAATCAGACAGCACCCTGTATCCCGCAATTTCTTTTTCTACAACATCCTTACTTTGATAAACTTTTTCGACACTTATCTTTATAATATCCCTTATTTGTGCTTCATAGGTACTTTTATCAAGTAAGGCACAATCGAATTTACCACTTAAAATGGCTTCTTCGTTAGACATAAATATTTCTACGGCTTCGTTGATTAGTGTACCTATAGCTAATGCCCTTAAGTAACCAACACGATCTTTTTTTGTGGAAAGCGCATAATAATTCTCCGGCCTTATGGTATTTCTAATGATTTTCGACAGGTATTCCAATGCAAATTCCTCTTGAATCAGCCCCAAATTAATACCATCTTCAAAATCTATAATGGTATAGCAGATATCATCGGCAGCTTCAACCAAATAGGTTAAAGGATGGCGTGAATAACTAAAGTCATTTTGACTGCGTTGCAACAATCCCAATTCGTTAACTACATCAGCAAAAATCTCTTTTTCACTTTGAAAAACTCCATATTTTTTATCGGCAATATGGTTTGTTGGCTTTTTGGGAAGCGACTCCTTCGGGTATTTCATGAAAGCCCCCAAGGTCGCATAACTCAATCGCAAACCACCATACCGTCCAGCCTTACTTTCTGTTAATATTTTAAATCCGTTGGCATTGCCTTCAAAATCACATAAATCTTGATATTCTTTGGGCGTTAATTGTTTTTGAAACGCCTTTCCCTCACCATTCTTAAAAAACTCACCAATAGCTTTTTCTCCAGAATGACCAAATGGCGGATTACCAATATCGTGAGCTAAGGCAGCAGCAGCAACAATAGCTCCAAAGTCGTTGGCTTTATATCCATGAATGTTTTTTAAATGCGGATGCTTTTCAATTAATTTTTGTCCTACCTTACGCCCTAATGAACGCCCTACCACACTAACTTCCAAGCTGTGTGTTAAACGAGTATGGACAAAATCTGTTTTAGATAGTGGTATAACCTGTGTTTTATCTTGTAAACTCCTAAATTCCGAAGAAAAAATGATGCGATCGTAATCCACTTCAAAACCTAATCGGGTTTCATCCTGCTCTTTTCTTATACGTTTATTAGTATCGCCAAAGCGCTTTAAGGATAATAACTGCTCCCAGTTCATAGTATAAATTTATGTTTGGGCAATATAAATAAATTCAACAAAAAAGCGAGCTCAAACTTGTTAACATTAGCGTAACATTTTAATCACTGTTCTTTAAAGTTAACTTAACATAAAACTTATATAAAGCCTGTTTATTTGCATTATCATTTTAGAGCGAACTAATGAGACCCTTTTTAATACTTCTAACTTTCTTTTTTACAGCCTTATGTTTTTCTCAAAACTCAGGTTCTATTAGTGGTGTTTTATTAGATTCAGAATCTGTTAACGAACCTCTATCATTTGCGAAAGTTTAATTAAAAGGAACTACAAAAGGAACCTCTTCCGATTTTGATGTCTATATAACTTTGAAAACCTATATCCTGGAACCTATATTTTACCGTTTAGTTATCTGGGTTGTCAAATCCAAGAAATAAGAGCTAAAGTGAATACAGAAAAAGCAACTGAAATTGATATTGCTATGGCTGTCAATGCCGCCAAGGCAGTCTTTTTTTTGTCATAAAGCTTAACGATTAGGAAACATTTAGTTAACATTGGTTGCTGTTCTTTGCAGCGACAAAAACTAAAATTAAACTTTATGAATACTAAATGTACCCTATTAGGTATTTTTATCCTTGCATTTACATCAATAAAAGCACAAGAAATCAGTGATACTTCTTTTGGAAAAGGACTCATTAACTTTACTGCAAAAGACAGCTCTTTTAGTGTAAAATTTGCACCACGCTTTCAAGTGAGATCCATTTCCTCTTGGGATTATGATGGTGATCAATATGGAAGCCCTGAGCACAACTTTATTGTAAGACGCGCTCGTTTGAAATTTGATGGTTTTGCTTATAGTCCTAAACTAAAATATAAAATAGAACTAGGCCTATCTAACCGTGATATTTCAGGCGCCAATCAATTTAATAGAAATACGCCACGTTACATCTTGGATGCGGTACTCATGTGGAACTTTGCAGGAAATTGGGAACTTTGGGCAGGACAAACCAAGTTACCCGGAAATGTGGAACGTGTGGTATCTTCTGCAAACCTACAATTGGTAGATCGTTCCTTGTTAAATAGCCGCTTTAATATTGATCGTGATCTAGGGATTCAATTACGTCATAAAACCAGTTTAGGCGGTGATTTTTTAATGCGTGAAAAATTTGCCATCTCCCAAGGCGAAGGTAGAAATGTGACTGAAGGTAACGAAGGTGGCTTGCAGTATACTGGTCGTTTGGAGTTTTTACCTTTTGGTGAGTTTAAATCCAAAGGCGATTATAGTCAGTCTGATTTAAAACGCGAAGAAAAACCAAAACTTATGGCTGGTTTTACCTATAACTATAACCAAGATGCCGTTAGGGAACGTGGCTTTGCTGGCAGCTATATGTTTAGAAGTGATGAAACCTTATATGAAACTGACCAAACTACTGTATTTGTAGATGCTATGTTTAAGTACAAAGGGTTCTCTTTTATGGGAGAATTTGCCAATAGAACAGCAGATGAAGCTTTAGCAACAGATGTAGATGGCATCACCCTTACAGAAGACTTTGTATTAACTGGTAATGCATTAAACCTACAAGCTGGCTATTTATTTAAAAGTAATTACGAAATAGCTGGAAGGTTTACTACTGTTGACTATGATTCGGTTACAATTAATTCAAGCTCTATTAATGAGACTATGCCTAGAAAACAATACACTTTAGGTGTTAATAAGTTTATTGTTGGTCACAAACTAAAGGTACAATCAGATATTAGCTATACTACTGTTGATGGAAATAAAGATAACATTACTTTTAGGTTAGGATTTGATATCCATTTTTAAAAAAAATAACAATTAGATAACAATATAATTAATAATAGTCATGATATTTGCTGATATTTTACAATTAAACCCAATGGATAATATCTATTTGTACATGATCATAGCCTTAGCCATTTTAGCAATTGCTGATTTGGTTGTAGGTGTGAGTAACGATGCGGTAAACTTTTTAAATTCCGCAATTGGTTCTAAAGCCATTTCATTTAGAACTATAATGATTGTAGCCAGTTTGGGCGTTGCAATTGGAGCCGTGTTTTCAAGCGGTATGATGGAAGTGGCAAGAAAGGGTATTTTTAACCCTGGTGAATTTATGTTTGATGAAATCATGATTATCTTCATGGCCGTTATGATAACCGATATCTTGTTACTGGATTTTTTCAATTCAGTAGGGATGCCTACTTCAACCACCGTTTCCATTGTATTTGAATTGCTTGGTGCTGCAGTAGCTGTTGCATTAATTAAAATTGGCCATGACGGAGGTAGTTTTAGTGATGTTATCAGTTATATTAATACCTCTAAAGCTTCGCAAATTATATTTGGTATACTGCTCTCGGTTCTGGTGGCATTTACTGTAGGTGCCATTATACAGTGGTTTTCAAGATTACTTCTATCATACAATATTGAAAATAAAGCACATTGGGTAGGGGCTTTATTTGGTGGTATAGCCTTAACCTCTATCACGTATTTCATTTTTATGAAAGGTTTAAAAGGGACATCTTATGCCAGCCAGTCCTTCGATATTTTAGGTGGTATGACAATGAAAGACTTTTTAGAAGCCCAAGTCCTTTCTATTGTATTGATAAGTTCGGTGTTTTGGTCTATTTTATCATATGCTCTAATCGCCTTTTTTAAGACAAATATTTACAAATTAATCATAATTGTAGGTACCTTTGCATTAGCTTTAGCGTTTGCGGGCAACGATTTGGTTAACTTTATTGGAGTGCCTGTAGCAGCATACAATGCCTTTTTGGCGTGGTCTGCTGAGGGTGTTGCCGCATCGGCTTTTCCTATGGATGTTCTTGCTGAAAAAGTACCTACAAATAACTGGTTGCTTTTTGGTGCAGGTATGATAATGGTATTAACATTATGGTTTTCATCTAAAGCAAAAGCCGTAGTAAAAACGTCCTTGGATTTATCCAGTCAAGGTGAAACTAAAGAACGTTTTCAACCTAACACACTATCTCGGGGCTTTGTTAGATCCGCTATGTTAATGTCTCAAATGTATTCCTACATGTTACCTGAATCTTGGAAAACTAAAATCGACAAGCAATTTGAAGCTCCTATTATTAAAATTTCCAAAGACAAAAAATACGAACTTCCTGCATTCGATTTAGTACGAGCTGCCGTTAATTTAATGGTTGCTGCCGTATTAATATCTGTTGCCACATCTTATAAATTACCATTATCTACAACTTATGTAACCTTTATGGTTGCTATGGGTACATCTTTAGCAGATAGAGCCTGGGGACCAGAAAGTGCAGTGTATAGAGTTGCAGGGGTAATAAATGTAATTGGGGGTTGGTTTTTTACTGCTATTAGTGCCTTCTCTGCGGCTGCATTGGTTGCTTATCTCTTGAATTTAAATTTGAGTGTTATGTTTCCCCTATTACTGGTAGTTGCATTTACATTACTAATAAGAAGTACTATTGTACATAACAAAAAATCTAAAGAAATTAGAGCTGAAGATAGTTTAATTAAAGCTGAAAGTAGTTCTATACAAGGTGTTATACATGAAAGTGCAAATAACATTGCTAACGTAGTAAAACGTGGCAACAAAATTTACACTAATGCCATAAACGGTCTTGCCAAGCAAGATTTGGCTATGCTTAAAAAGAACAAAAAACAAATTCTAAAACTATCGAATGAAGTAGACGAGTTACGCGATAACATCTTTTATTTTATCAAGAATTTAGATGAGTCCAGTGTTGGGGCCAGTAATTTTTATATACATATCTTAGGCTATCTACAGGATATGGTGCAGTCTTTGGAATACATTGTAAAAGAGAGCCATAAGCACGTAAACAATAACCATAAGAAACTAAAATTCACCCAAATTAAGGAGCTAAAAGAAGTTGATGAACGTTTTGAGCGCTTGTTCAACAATACTAAAAATGCTTTTGAATCCAGATCTTTTGAAGAGATAGGAGCCATTTTAAGTCGTAAGGAAGAAATAACCTCTTTAGTAAGTAGTAAGATCCAAAAACAGGTAGAACGTACCCGTACCGAAGAGTCTAGTCCAAAAAACACTACACTTTATTTTGGCTTGTTATTAGAAACGAAAGATTTACTTAAAGCAACTATGAGCCTTATGGAGGAATACCATAATGCCCATGACGCTTCAGTTAAACCTGCTAAATTAACTCCAGAAAACAAGGAACAGGAGTAAAATAATTTTTATACTATCTATTAGAAAGCACCTAAAAAGGTGCTTTCTTCTTTTATTATTATAACTTAATCGCCACCATTATCCTCAAACAAGCTATCCTTTTTACCGTAAAGCAATTCCGCAACTTCAATTAGTTTTTTAATCATGTCGTTTACATTGGCGTAATCGTTAAATAAGGATGAAGCCATTTCGGCTGTGATTAAGTTTTTACGAATGAGTTTATCAATGGATTTATTACTGTGTTTAATATTGGCTTTCGCCTCTTTTTTTAAATCTTTAAGTTTACCCTCGTACACTTTAGCATCCTCTTCCTTTCTAAACAAATAAATAACTCGTAGTACCTTGACCAACTTTTTTCTATAGCTATCATATTCCTTGTTCAAATAGTCATTACCCTTACTCAAAGCATAGGTTATATTTTTATTTAACTCACGGGCATCTTTAATGGTTTCAACCATTTTTCGGTTAGCAATCTTTATATCTGTTATGGCTTTGTTTTGCTTATTATTAAGCGTTAAAGTACTTTGTGCAGTGGTAGCGTATGCTATTATTTCACTATATATGGATTTTACCTTGGTATAATAAAGGTCTTCAACATTGGTATGAAAATCAGTTTGTGAGTCCTGTATGACGGTTTTTAATTTCTTGTCTGATTTCACATCTTCCCTGTGAATATTTAGTGCATGGGTAACAATTTCAAAAACACTGTTTTGGTATAAAAACTTAGACTCCTTAACTAAAGCAGAGATAACGGCACCCGGAAATTGTAATACAGCTGGGTTTAAATATTTTGGCTCATCAATATCCTTATCGCTCCTTTCTTTATAAAATCGCAATAATATACGCTCCAGTTTTTTAATAAAGGGAATCATCAAAATAACCCCAACAATATTAAATATGGTGTGGAACAACGCTAGTTTTAATGTATAATTTGTGTTAGCAATATGTAAAAAATCCGACGCATTATTAACTAGTTTTGCCAAAGGGTAAATAAATACAATAGCCACCAATCCCGTAACCATATTAAATATAAAATGGGCTAAGGCCAAACGCTTCCCGGCACTATTTGAGCCAATAGCTCCTAATACCGCTGTTATGGTTGTACCTACATTAGCCCCAATGGCCAACGCCAAGGCATTCTCGTATTCTATTTGCCCTGCAGCCAATGCTGTTAAAATTAAGGCTAAAGTGGCACTACTGGACTGTAAAATTGTGGTAATGACAATACCCAATCCGGTGTATACAACAACTCCAAAAAAACCTGGTACGGCATATTGTGACAAATCGATGTATTCCTTAAACACATCGAATCCTTCCTTCATATAATGGATTCCCAAGAAAAAGAAGCCCAAACCTGCTAGAACATTACCAATGCCTTTAAGCGAAACTTTCTTTTGGAATGAAAAAATAATTCCGAAGATCAGCATGGGTAATGCTAATGCAGAAATTTTAACTTTAAGCCCGAAACCTGCTACCAACCAAGCTGTTGCTGTTGTACCAATGTTCGCACCAAAAATCAATCCCAAACCTCCAGCCAAAGAAATTAACCCCGCACTAATAAAAGAAATAGTGATAACTGAAACCAAAGAACTGGACTGTATTAAAGCCGTAACCATAGCCCCAGTTGTAATGCTCTTATAGAGCTTGTTGGTTGCCGATTTTAAAATGTTTTGCAAGGGGCCTTTGGTAAATACCTTAAAGCCCTCTTCCAACATAATCATACCAAACAATAAAATGGCAACACCTGCCGAAATGGTTTTAAAATTCGGGTTATGATAGAGTAGAATTCCTAATAAAATTAAAAGGAAGTAAAATAATAATCTTTTAATCATAACACCCATTGAATCAAATATTTAAGGAAACTCCTATTTGATCCAATTCACTATGTGTTTTTTTCTTGGCTTCAAGCCTGGAAATATCAACCACATATGTTTTCGATAATGTATCGTGCCAACCCCTAGCTTCAGCTCCTAAAAAAGAAAGTGCTTCAAAAGGAATTAACCTACATAAGCTTCTTAAAATAATATCAGACGCCTTTGGTTTTGATCCATCTTCCATGACCACGACTGTTTTTGTTACATACTTTCCTATAGTCTTTCCTTTAAGTAAAATTTCAGAAATCATATAAAAAACGGCAAATATTATGCTCGTTATCAATCTGTCCATGAGATCACCTTTGTTTTCTAACTCATATAAAAATTTATCAAAAGCCGTTGTATCTGTAAAAAAAGAATAAACAATCATTCCTGCAAGAAAGCTTAAACCTAATATTAGGGCATAAAATACTATTTTGTCAATGATAAAATTGGCAAATCTATTCCCCCTCGATGCATATAAATCTGGCATAACTGTAAATTCTTGGTTCGACATATTAATCATTTTAAATTTTATAAATATAGTATTAATTATAAACAAAAGCATCCCGCCATGTCGGGATGCTTTTGTTTAACACTTTAAAACTTTTTTGTTCATGTTTAGATTTAAGACCCACACATAAGGCAATCATCGCCTTGACCAGCTTTAGCTTGAGCTATAAGCGCTTTCATTTCTTCTGCACTCATTGGCTCTACCTCTACCTGCTGTGTGCTTTGCTTTGCAAATTTAGCGGCATTTTGTGCGGCTAACTTCTTTTTATTAGCTTCTTCTTGCTCTACTGAAACCGTTTTCAACTCAACAACTTCTGCCGTTGGTTCTTCTTTTTTGGTAGTCTGTAAGGTAAACTTAATGGCGTCAACAGCACTCTTGGTCCTTAAGTAATACATACCCGTTTTTAAGCCACTCTTCCATGCATAAAAATGCATTGAGGTAAGCTTTGCCATGGTCGCACCTTCCATAAAGAGGTTAAGCGATTGTGACTGGTCTATAAAATAGCCGCGTTGACGGGACATATCGATAATATCCTTCATGCTTAATTCCCAAACTGTTCTGTACAGCTCTTTAATGTCCTGAGGAATAACATCAATGTTTTGTATGGACCCGTTGGCCCTCATAATATCCTGTTTTAAACTTTCATTCCAAAGGCCTAATTCTACAAGATCTTCCAACAGGTGTTTATTCACCACAATAAATTCACCTGATAATACACGACGGGTATAAATGTTTGACGTATAAGGCTCGAAACATTCATTATTACCTAATATTTGCGAAGTTGATGCTGTTGGCATTGGTGCAACTAACAAGGAGTTACGTACGCCATGTTTAAGTACCTGCTTGCGTAATTTTGCCCAATCCCAATTGCCACTCAATTCTTCATCCTTTAAGCCCCAAAGATTGTGTTGGAATTCACCCTTGTTTATAGGAGACCCTTTATAGGTTTGATAAGGTCCATCTGCTTTAGCTTCTTCCATACTGGCCGTTACTGCAGCATAGTAAAGCGTTTCAAAAATATCCTGATTCAATTGCTTGGCTTCATCACTTGTAAAAGGTAAACGTAATTGAATAAAGGTATCGGCCAAACCTTGTACCCCTAAACCTATAGGACGGTGGCGCATGTTGGAGTTTTTAGCTTCTGGTACCGGGTAATAGTTCCTGTCTATTACCCTATTTAAGTTTTTAGTAACACGCTTTGTAATACGGAACAGTTCTTTATGGTCGAACTCACCATTTTTTACAAACATAGGCAAGGCTATAGATGCTAAGTTACAAACGGCCACCTCATCTGGTGATGTATATTCCAAGATCTCGGTGCATAAGTTGGAAGAACGAATGGTTCCCAAATTTTTCTGATTGGATTTACGGTTCGCAGAATCCTTATATAACATGTACGGTGTGCCAGTTTCTATTTGGGATTCCAAAATCTTTTCCCAAAGTTCACGGGCCTTAACGGTCTTTCTTCCCAAACCTTCGGCTTCATACTTGGTGTAGAGGGCTTCAAATTCTTCACTATGGGTTTCAGGTAGACCAGGACATTCATTAGGGCACATAAGGGTCCAATGGCCATCTTCCTGTACACGTTTCATAAACAAATCTGGAATCCACATGGCGTAGAACAAATCGCGTGCGCGCATTTCCTCTTTTCCATGGTTTTTCTTCAATTCTAGAAAATCAAAAATATCGGCATGCCAAGGTTCTATGTAAACCGCAAAGCTACCTTTACGCTTACCGCCACCTTGATCTACATAACGTGCCGTATCATTAAACACACGAAGCATAGGTACAATACCGTTACTGGTGCCGTTGGTCCCTGCGATATAACTCCCTGTAGCGCGTATATTATGCATTGCCAAACCAATTCCTCCTGCAGATTGCGAGATTTTAGCTGTTTGTTTTAATGTATCATATATGCCATCTATACTATCTTCCTTCATAGTCAATAAGAAACATGACGACATTTGAGGTTTTGGTGTACCAGAGTTGAACAGTGTTGGTGTAGCGTGTGTAAAATATTTTTTAGACATCAGTTCATACGTCTCTATCGCTGATTCAATATCATCCAAATGAATGCCAACCGAAACACGCATAAGCATGTGTTGTGGGCGTTCTGCTATTTTCCCATTAAGCTTCAATAAATAAGAACGCTCCAAGGTTTTAAAACCAAAATAGTCGTAACCAAAGTCACGATTATAAATAATAGTAGAGTCCAAACGGTCTTTATGTTCCATTATGACGTTATAAACCTCATCGGAAAGTAAAGGAGCATCCTTACCTGTTCTAGGATTTACATAAGTATAGAGGTCGTGCATAACCTCGCTAAAGGTCTTCTTCGTGTTTTTATGTAGGTTAGAAACCGATATACGTGCTGCCAAACGCGCATAATCGGGGTGGGCCGTTGTCATAGTCGCTGCTATCTCTGCCGCCAAATTATCCAATTCACTTGTCGTTACACCATCGTACAAGCCTTCAATTACCCGCATGGTAACACGTAATGGATCGACCAATTCGTTTAATCCATAGCACAATTTTCTCACCCTAGCGGTGATCTTGTCGAACATGACCTGTTCTTTTCTTCCGTCTCTTTTTACTACATACATTTTTTACACGTTTTTTAGGTTTTCCTGATACACCTTCAGAAAAATGGTTAGTTAGTTGTTCTCATTTTGAAACTAAGGGTTAATTAGTTCCAAAATCAGTTAATTAAAATAATTACTTATGGTTGAGATCGTTTCCCTTTAAGAATTTAAAAGGACGACGACATTTTTTGTTCCTTCTTTTAGAATTTTCCTAGAAATCTTCATCGAAGCTAAACTTGTTCTCGTTATCTTCTTTATTGAGAACACCTGCTTTTTGATATTCCGACACCCGCTTTTCAAAGAAATTGGTTTTCCCTTGCAATGAAATCATATCCATAAAGTCAAACGGATTAGTAGCATTGTAGACTTTATCACATCCAAACTCTACCAATAATCTGTCGGTTACAAATTCAAGATATTGTGTCATTAACTTAGCGTTCATCCCTATTAAGCTAACAGGCAGGGATTCTGTTATAAAACTACGTTCAATATCCAATGCATTTGTAATAATATCGGTTATACGGGCTTTGGGCACCTTATTTATGATATGGTTATTATGCAGATGCACAGCAAAATCGCAATGCAACCCCTCATCTCTTGAAATAAGTTCATTGGAGAATGTTAATCCTGGCATAAGACCTCGTTTCTTTAACCAAAAAATGGAGCAGAAACTTCCAGAGAAAAAGATTCCTTCTACTGCAGCAAAAGCAATTAAGCGTTCAGCAAAACTCGGAGACTCAATCCACTTTAATGCCCATTCTGCTTTCTCCTTAATTGCTGGGAAATTTTCTATGGCCTTAAAAAGAATATCTTTTTCTTTCTCATCTTTAACATAGGTGTCTATAAGCAGTGAATACACTTCGGAATGGATATTCTCCATCATAATTTGAAATCCGTAAAAAAACTTGGCCTCACTATATTGCACCTCACTAACAAAGTTTTCGGCTAAATTTTCGTTTACAATACCATCACTGGCGGCAAAAAAAGCCAAAATATGCTTTATAAAATAACGCTCATCGTCGTTTAATTTGGTGGCCCAATCTGTAATGTCCTGATGTAAATCTATCTCTTCTGCAGTCCAAAAACTAGCCTCCTGTTTTTTGTACCATTCCCAAATATCATGATGTTTAATTGGAAAAATTACAAAACGATCTTTATTTTCTTGAAGAATAGGCTCTACTGCTTGTGACATTACTAAAATGGTGTTTTTATAAAAATTGAAAAAAATTTGAGATGATTTGAGGTTAACAAAGATTGTAAAATGATTGATATTTTTTAAAAAAATTACAGAAACCTTTTCAACAAGTTTTTAACAAACAAAAAAGGTGTTGAGAAACAGAAGTTTACACAAAAAATTGGTTATAAATTTGATTTACAGCATTTTAACTTTTTTTGATTTTGAAAAAGTTGACAAAAATTTTTACTTGAAAAGTTAAGAAAGCTTAGTAAAATGGGCGGTTTAAAGCTATTTCTTAATTCTGTTAAAAAGTTTTGACAACCTTTTCCAGTTCATCATACCAATCAGTTCCAAATTTCCTAATAAGGGCTTCTTTTACGAATTTATAAACAGGAACCCGAAGCTCCTTTCCTAAAGTACAAGCATCATCACAAACTTGCCATCTATGATAATTTACAGCAGAAAACTCGGTATAATCTTTTACTCTTATGGGGTATAAATGACAGGACACTGGTTTTTTCCAAGAAATCTCTCCTTGATTGTACGCTTCTTCAATTGCACAAAGCGCCACGTTGTTTTCATCAAAAATAACATAGGCACAATCGGCTCGATTAATTAAAGGCGTTTCTAATTCACCATCTTCAGTCGTAATAAACACCCCTTGATTTTTAATAGCTTCTATACCTTCTTGTCTTAAAAAAGGTTTCACTTTAGGGTAGATAGTCTCGAGAATTTTGGTCTCTTCCTCCTCCAATGGTGCACCTGCATCGCCATCTATACAACAGGCCCCTTTGCAGGCCGAAAGGTTGCAAACAAAATCCTTCTCAATAATATCTTCTGAAACTATGGTTTTTCCTAACTGAAACATAACACTCTTAATTGTAGCAAAAATAGATAAACTTTATATTTTTGGTCTTGTTATTTGACAATTAATATAGACCTTTGCATCGCAATTTAATCATAAGACCATGCAATTAAATTTAAAAGAAATCTTTACTGCTTTTATGGTGCTCTTTGCCGTAATAGATATAGTTGGCAATATTCCCATTGTTATCGATTTGCGTAAAAAAGTGGGGCATATACAAAGTGAAAAGGCATCGATTATCGCGGGTATTATTATGACATTGTTCCTTTTCTTAGGAAAAAGCATTTTAAACCTTATAGGCATTGATGTTAACTCCTTTGCTGTAGCTGGTGCCTTTATTTTGTTTTTTATTGCTCTGGAAATGATTTTGGGCATTACACTTTACAAAGAAGAAAGTACCAACCCATTAACGGCCTCTGTGTTTCCATTGGCGTTTCCTTTAATTGCAGGCCCAGGAAGCCTAACAACACTGCTTTCCTTACGTGCTGAATTCAGGGTTGAAAATATTATCCTTGCCATTATACTAAATGTTATTGTTATTTATATCGTTCTAAAAACTTCATCTAAAATTGAACGTTTTTTGGGTGTTAATGGCATCAATATTATTCGTAAAGTTTTTGGCGTGGTTTTATTGGCCATTGCCGTTAAACTCTTTGCCCACAATATTAAAATCCTATTCAATTAATGAAACATTCATGACTAATTTTTTAACAACACAACACGGCAAAATAATAACTTGGATGTTCCAGATGACTTTTGAAAAATCAATAAATATTAACACATGAAATTTGTTTCTACTCTCTTTATTGTAATTGCTTTGGTTTTGATAGTTTTTAATGCCACTAAAGTAAATTTTAATACCCCTTTTGAGGGTGATAGCATTGTTGCCCTAATAACTATACTAGCTGCATTGTGCGCTATTGTTTTGATGCTTATTTTAAAAATTTCAAAGCGTATTGAAGAAAAGGTAAAACATAAAAAATGATGTTTGATGTCCTTATTATTGGTGGTGGTGCAGCAGGTTTATCATGCGCCTTGGTTTTAGGTTCCGCCAAAGACAAACCTTACGCCAAAGACAAACAAATTGGCATTATAGTTCACCAGAAAACATCCCACTTACAGGACGCTTTATTCAATAATGTATTGGGACTTAGCCCAGGAACCATGGGAGCTTCCATTTTGGAAAGTGGCAAATCGCAATTGGCCATATTATACCCCCATGTACAGCAAATCGATAAAGAAAAGGTTCTGGAAATCATCAAAGCGGAAGATTCTTTTACCTTAAGAACAAACAAAAATTTATACCATACAAAAGCCGTCGTAATAGCAGTAGGCTATACCAATTTAATACGCATTAAAGGGCTCGAACAATATGTACAACCTCATCCAAGAGCCACTATTGAAAAGAACCGTATATGGTTAAAAAACACTGACCATTTAATTGAACACAATCTCTATGTTGCAGGCACGCTGGCGGGTTGGCGCAGTCAGTTTGCCATAGCCTCAGGAAGTGGCGCTCATGTCGCCACAGATATTTTAACCCTTTGGAATGACGGGAAACATACCAAGGTGCATGATAAGGTAGTTTAAAATCAATGCCGTCAAAGGTCTTCGCTTTAGCCTGTTTTGAGCAACATGGTATGCTTGACATGCTCAAGTTTAAAAATTCTAAAAAATTACTCCCCTTCACTCAACCTAATCACTTCATCAATCATGATATCGGTTTGATTAAATACTTCTTCAAAAGCACCGTCTCCAAAAAGCTGATCTGCTAAAGCAGCCTTAACATATTGCCTTATTTCTTCATAATAGGCAACAAATGTAACTACTGTGTCCGATCTTAGATTAAGGTAATCTTGAAAAGACGTCACAAGGTCGTCACTCACCTTAAAATTATCAATAAAATCCTGTCTTGAAATACCGTCATAAAGATGCCTGTCCTTTTCCAACTCCTCAAATACAAAGTAACCAATATAGCCGCGACGCATTAAATAATTTAAGGTTCCATTAAATATACCTTTATCTACAGGCACAAACACGTCTGGTATTATGCCGCCACCTCCATAAACAATCTTACCCTTAGGCGTAACATACTTTAACGAATCAGCGACTTTTATTTTTTCTTGATTCAACAGTTCACCGCTATCCAAACGCTCCAAATATTCATCGTAATAATCTTTATGTCCGTTTTTATATGGTCGTTGTATGGAGCGTCCAGTAGGAGTATAGTATCTGGACACGGTTAAACGAACTGCGCTACCATCACCCAGATCCATTTCGCGTTGCACTAAACCTTTGCCATAAGAGCGTCGCCCAACAATAAGTCCTTTGTCATTATCCTGCAATGCTCCAGCGACAATTTCACTTGCTGATGCGGAGTTTTCGTTTATGAGCACATACACTTTGCCATTTTCAAAATCGCCTTTATGTGTGGCATAACTTTTTTCAATATCGCCACGTTTGTTTTTAGTAAAGAGAATGAGTTTGTCATCTTCTAAGAATTCATCGACCATCTTTTCGGCAATGTCTAGAAAACCTCCGGGATTATCACGTAAGTCCAAAGCTATCTCGGTAGCGCCAACATCTTTTAGTTTTTTTAAAGCTGTTTTGAATTCTTTATAGGTCGTTTCAGCAAAACGATTAACTTTTATATACCCCAACTTTTCAGTCAACATGTAGGCGGCATCCACACTTTTAATAGGTATGACCGATCGCTTTACTGTAAAATCCAAAAGTTTTGGCTCCCCTCTTCGGTAAACTTTTAAATGCACCTTAGAGTTAATTGGGCCTTTTAACTTTTTCACCAAACTATCATCTGCAATACGGTTTCCAATGAGGGAATCACCATTTGCCATAATAATTCTATCGCCTCCCTTAATGCCTACTTTTTCACTAGGGCCATTTACTACTGGACGTATTACGGTTATGGTATCTCTATAGGTGTAAAAACTAACGCCAATCCCTACAAAATCACCACGCATTTCTTCAGCAACACGTGCCATATCCCTTTTGGGGATATATACGGAATGTGGATCCAGATTCTCTAAAATACCATTGACGGTAACATCAACAATGCTATCGGTATTAATCTCGTCTACATAGTCGTACTCAATGTAATCGATAAGCCTGTTGAGTTTATCTTTCTTACTATTGGTAGAGAACAAGCGGTCTGGTGAATCGGTAAAATTCAACTTTCCTCCAATGAGCACTCCCGCCGCAATAGCAACACCTAAAACCAAGGGTAGATATTTTTTTTTATAGGGCATTATGTCATTAAATCTTCTATTAATTTTAATTTTATTCCTGCTTTTTCCAAAAAAAGCAATCCAGAATCGTCTTTGTAAGCTTTACTATAAACCACCCTAACAATCCCTGCTTGGTGGATTAATTTGCTGCACTCCTTACACGGAGACAAGGTAATATACAAGGTAGCCCCTTTACAAGATTGAGTAGAGGACGCCACTTTTAAAATGGCATTTGCCTCGGCATGCAATACATACCATTTGGTATAGCCTTCTTCGTCTTCACAAAAATTTTCAAAACCTGTAGGTGTTCCATTATAACCATCAGAAATAATCATTCTATCCTTTACAATAAGTGCACCAACCTGCTTGCGGTTGCAGTACGAGAGTTTACCCCATTCCTTGGCCATTTGTAAATAGGCCTTATCATACTTAAGTTGTTTATGTTCTGGCATACACTGTTTTTAAAAACTTAGGCGTGTTGCCCTTAAAGGCAAACAGGCTTTTTCTATATATTAATTTGGTGGCTTAGGTACTCGAAGCCCCAAACATAAGGATACCGTTGCAATCCTTTACGCAAACCTAATAACGAATATAGTGGCTTCGTATTTTAATTACAACCCTTGTGCGTTAAAGTTTTATGAAAGTTTAACTCGATAATCGAGATTTAATTATTCCAAAGCATGCTTTATAACTTATTTCCATCCCAAATACCAAACCAATCCATTATCCTATTTTAAAAAATCACTGTTAAGTAACATGGGTAATACCAATCCAATAACAACTGCCGAAATAACCATGACCCAATCGCGTTTAGAAAATCTAAAAATGGTCTGTCCTAGGTATCCTAGAAAGAGCACCATAAACACGATAATAACCTGAGCTAATTCTATACCAAGCGCAAATTCCAGAAGTAAAACCAATTTATTGTCTGAGTCTCCTAAAAGAATTCGAAATTCACGTGCAAAGCCCAAACCATGAATCAAACCAAAAAACAGGGTGGTATAAAATAAAATACCAATACGTTCTTTTTGTGCTCCTTTCCCGGCAGTAAACACATTATAAACCGCAACGATTAAAATGGTAATGGGAATGAGAAACTCCACCAATTGGGCATTGGCATTAACAATACTATAAGCCGCTAATATTAAAGACAGTGTATGCCCCAGGGTAAACATAGATACCAATAAAACAATACGTTTCCAATCTTTAAACACATAAGGTGCTGTTAAGCAAATTAAAAAGAGAACATGATCATAAGCATTAATATCCAGAACATGGTTAACACCGTATTCTACATTAAACCAAAAGTTTTCAAGCATAGCTTTATTCTATTTAAGTTGCTAAATATACGATTTTAGATTATAGCTTGGATGGCTTATAAAAAATGGAACAAAACAATGGCAGTTTTCGCTCTGTATCCAGTTAATAGTGTTCAGTCACATAGCCTATCGTAATTTTAAATTACAACTAAAAATATTCCTATATCTTTGTAAAACAACATAAAACCCTAAGACCTCTATGAAGCCTATATATCTGTTTAGTCTATTTATATTATTTCTTTCCTGTAATCAAAGGGACACTTCAAAAAGTGACAATAAAACTGACCAACCCTTTATTAAAACTGTCAACCAAAGTGATCTGTCCAAAATCAATTACACCGAATTTGTGCTAAGTCCAGAAGCACAGAGAGCAATTGAAAATTGGGTGGAATACAATCAACTGCAAGAGCAGGTTGGCTACCTTAAAAAAGGAGATTTAAGTTTCTTTAACGATAATAAAAAAGCCATTGAAACACTTCTAAAAGATTTAAACAAAAATATACCAGAAGATTTAAAGGACAATTCCATTTTAGCTAGACTAAAAGTAGTAGAAACCACAATATATAAACTTGAAAGTTTAGTGCAATTATCCACAACTACCAAACCAGAGCTTATAGAAGGTATTAAAGCTTTTTTAATTTCGGTTTCTAATTTAGACCTACAACTCAATGAAGTTATAGAACTGAGACGATATGAAAATATCCCAAAACCCTAATTCTTATGAAAGCCTCAACCTATATTTTTATCCTGCTATTTGTCCTTAATATTCAAGCACAATACAATCCTGATACTCCTTGGATGAAAAACTTGAATGCGGCTTCCAAAAGTCAATCTTCAAAATCAAACAACCCTACTTTTAAGGATGTTATTGATGCCTTTAATGACTATTGGAAAGATAAGAATCCCTACACAAAAGGCAGTGGATACAAACCCTTTAAACGTTGGGAAAATTATTGGAAAAACTTTGTTAAGGATGATGGTACCCTACCAACACCTTACGAGTTGTGGACTACTTGGATGAACGTGCAACAAGCCAAGGCTAACAGCTTAAAAGCTGATTTAAGCAATTGGCAACCTGTGGGTCCGTTCAGCCATACCAACACCGGGTCATGGAGTTCGGGTCAAGGACGTATTAATGCTATTATAGTAGACCCTAATAATCCAAATACTTATTATGCCGGAGCTCCAGCGGGAGGCATTTGGAAATCTATTAACTCAGGTAGCTCTTGGTTGCCTCTATCGGATAATTTACCACAAATTGGCGTTTCTGGAATTGCTATCGATTATAATGACAGCAACATTATATATATTGCCACAGGAGACGACGATGGTTGGGACACCTATAGCGTTGGTGTAATGAAATCTACAGATGGTGGAACCACATGGAATAGTACGGGCTTAAATACAAGTGCAGGGCACCCCACTAACATGAACGATATTTACATGCATCCAGACAACTCTAATATATTATGGGTAGCCACTAACAAAGGCGTCTATAAAACCATTGATGGCGGGGTTAATTGGACCAATACTAACGGCACCCAAAACATGAATATTAAAGACATTAAGCTAAAACCTGGGGATCCCGATACCATTTATGCGGTAACATCGGATACTTTCTATGTATCAATAGATGCTGGAGAAACTTTCACCAATACTGGATTTGGATCAGGATTACCTGCCTCTTCAAGTCGTTTGGTAATTGATGTTACAGCAGACAATACTAATGTAATTTATACATTAAGTGCTTTAGATAATGACTTTCAAGGGCTTTACAAGTCTACAGATTCTGGTGTTACGTTTTCTCAAATGACAGCCAATACCCCTTCTAATGCAGATTTATTCGATAATAGCAAACAAGCCTATTACGACATGGCATTAGCAGTCTCTAACACGAATGAGAATGAAATTTATGTCGGGGTTTTAAATATCTGGAAATCCATTAATGGCGGTGCTAGTTTTACAAAGGTAAACGAATGGTTTCAACCCGCCTCGGCATCATATTCTCATGCAGATATACATTTGTTGCGCTTTTATGATGGCGTACTTTTTGCGGGAACCGATGGCGGATTCTATAAAACCACAGATGGAGGCACAAATTTTATGGACTTAACTGATGGTATGCAAATCGGGCAATTTTACAGATTGAGTGTTTCCAAAGAAAGCTCAAACAAAATGGTAGGTGGTTTACAGGACAATGGAGGTTATGCTTTAAATAATAGCTACTGGCAAGTATATTATGGTGCCGATGGTATGGATACGGCTATCAACCATAATAATTCTGATATTATATATGGCTTTATTCAATACGGGAGCAATTTATACATCTCAAACTCTGCTGGTGCCAGCAATGACGCTTATGTCCCTGCTCCTGTTGATGAAACTGGGGAGAACGATAGTGGAGGTAATTGGGTAACGCCTTTATCCATGAATAGGGATGGTGAATTATATGCTGGTTATTCTAGACTCTATAAACTTTGTGGCACCGAATGGAAAGCCATATCGCCCTCTTTTGGAAACAATGTTAACATTGATTTTTTAGAAATTGATGAAATTGAACCAAACAACATTTATATCGCCATTGATAATACGCTAAGAAAAAGTACCGATAAAGGAGCTTCCTTTATTACAGTTAATAATACATTCTCTTCAAACATTACGTCTATTGAAGTTAACAATAACAACAGTGATATTGTTTACGTCACTACAGCAGGCTATACGGGTAAAGTCTACAAATCGATTGATGGGGGCTCTAATTTTAACGATATTACAGGAAACCTCCCCAATGTCACTAAAAACATCATTAAACATCAAAAACTACATAGTGATGACCCATTGTTTTTAGGCACTAGCTTAGGCGTTTATAGATATGATGATACTACAGGATTTTGGGAACCCTTTGGAAACAGTTTACCCAATGTATCGGTAAGTGATTTGGAAATTAATTTAAACGATGATAATATTTCTGCTGCTACTTATGGTAGGGGCATTTGGAAATCCGATATTCCTACGGAAACACTTCAAGATGAAATTAGCTTAGAAGACATACAAGGCATTGATGAGCAGGTTGTATGCGGTAATCTTAATTCAGTTAAGGCATTAGTAAAAAACAGGGGGGCAAATGTTATTAATTCGGTAACCCTTAATTACACCCTAAATGGCAGTCCTAACCAAACCATTTGGAATGGTTCTTTAGCGTCTGGAAACACACAATTAATAGACATCCCATCTTTGTCTGTACATGGAAGTAGCCTACAGGAGTTAAAGATAAATGCAACAATTACTAATGATACTTTTTCTGAAAATAACGATTTAATGGCTACATTTTATGGTAATACATCGGGAACCATAAACACAGTTAATACTTTTGAAGCCCCAGCTGACGAATTAATCAACTTTAACGCCATGAGCAACTGCGATAGTAGTAGTGGCTATTGGGAACGCGGTGTTGCAACTGGAAGTGTTTTGAATACTGAAGCCTCTAACAATAATGTTTATGGAACGAACCTAAGTGGTAATTATGAGAATAATATAAAAAGTTATTTGGTTAGCAATTGCTATGATTTATCAATATTGAGCAGTCCCATGTTTAAGTTTAAAATGGCTTTCGATTTAGAGGAAGATTGGGACATCCTGTTTGTGGAATATTCAACTGATGCTGGGTTGAATTGGACGGTTTTGGGAAGTGCAGATGATACAAACTGGTACAATAGTAATACTACGCCGGGAACGAATTGCTTTAATTGTCCAGGAGCACAATGGACAGGTTCTAATAACATTCTTCAAGAGTATAGTTACGATCTAACACCCTTAAATAGTGAGACCAATATTGTGTTTCGGTTTGTATTCCATTCCGATCAATATACAGTCAATGAAGGCGTTATTATAGATGATTTTAGTATAGAAGGCGCGCTTAATGTATCTCATTTTGCTCCTGAAGTATTTAGAATTTATCCTAATCCATCCAAACAGGTTTTCAATATTCAATCCAAAAGCCTTTCTACTTTCAACTACAATATAACCGATATTACAGGAAAAATTATCTTGCGTAAACATCATATTCAGCTTAAAAACAATATATATCAACTGGATATGAATGGATATGCTCCAGGCATATACTTTATAAATATAATTACTGAATCTGGAAAATCAACTAAAAAACTTATTCTTAGATAACAAAAAAGGGTTTGTTAAACAAACCCTTGATATGATATATTAAGCAACTAAAATTAATTCTTAGGTTGCTCTTGCTGTGCTGCTTGTGCTTGTATGACTTGTTTTTGTCTTAATAACTCACTCTTACTAAGATTTACCAAATTAAAATTTGGTGACGCTTTTAATGTAGCATCCAAAATATCTACAGCTGCATCAATGTTTCCCTTAGGATCTTTGTTATAAGTCAACAAAGCATTCAAATACATAAAAGCCGATTTAAGGGATACTTGATATGGCGTTTGTGTTTCATAAAATGCTTTGGTTTCCTCTACCTTAGAATTTGCCAAACCATAATTAATATGCTTCTCGGCATCTGTTAGGTTTTTTAATTGTAAGTTCAATTCTGCCAATTCATAGGCTATCAAGGCGCTAGGAGTTCTCTTGAACATTTCTTCAAAATGTCCGACAGCCAATTGTGGTTGCTTTACTGCTTTTAATGAAATTGCCTTTACTTCAACAGCAATATCAGAATCCGTAGTAACCTTATCTATACCAATAGTATTTAAGGCCTGTACATGCTGACCTTCACTCATGTAGATATAAGCCAAAGTATCTTTTCTAGCTTGGGAAGGGGCAAGGACATTTAAATGTGTCATGGCATTTATAATACCTTGTATATCGCCTTGGGCTCTCATTTGGGTATAATAGGCTTCAAAATGTTTCAATAAATCTGGGGTGCTCTGTGCATTTACATGAAGCGCTCCAACCATAACAATCAACAACAAAAATCGTTTCATCTCTACTTCTTTTAAAAATTTTGCTAAAACTATAAAAATTTACCAATTAAACTCATAAAAGAATGCTAATTATTTTCAATCAATGGTTATGGTTTTCTTCACAACTAACGCATCATTCAACACAAAAGGTTTTGGTATCATGATAGCATCACGTTTTGGCAGATTAAAAGAAGTATTATCCAACAAGTCATAGGACGCTTCTAAAAGTGTAAATTCTGTTTTTTGACCATTTGGAACTTCAAATTCCAATACCAAGGGATCGTTATCGACAATATAATAACTTAACAACCTATTGTTTTTTGACTTTTTGGGACTTTTTATTACTTGTCCGTTTGCTTTAAATACCTGAAATGCATTTGATGTACTGGCTAATAACTCAATTCTATTTACTCTCCTTTGGGGTGTAATGTCTAACTTAATATGCCTTACGTCTTGAATTATCGTATCCTTAAAAATATTAATTTTGGGCTGCTCTATAAACTTTAAAGGAGCGGGCTTTGTATAGGTGAATCGTGTTGAGTATTTACTGTCTACAATATGTTTATTTAAACTTGAAGCAACTTCCGGTTGTTCTCCAAAAATTGGTCGAGTCCAGTCGTCCAAAAGCTTATCGTAAGTTACCCAAACGGCAGTACTGTCGTTAGCATTAAAAACATATAGCAAACTATTGGGTTTGGGTCGATCTTGTGTAAATCCAGATTTTGAATGTGCAGAAATTAAAAAAAATACCGCTATTAAAACACTTAAATATCCCAATCGTTTTTTATACTTAAACCTCCCAAATACAGGCAATAGTAATCCAAATAATAAAACTACTAGAACAGTGTTGGTTAACATCATTTTTAAACCAAGGCCTACGGGAAACAATTGAACTAGTGGTGTTATTAAAATTAGTAATGGTAAAGATAGTAATGCCATTAAAATAAGGCTTGGCTGCTTTTGTCGGATTAAAACAAACAAACACAATAAAGCAAAATATACGGGGAAAATAAAAAAGCTAGCTCCTTTTAATTTTAAAGCTATGGCGACACAAATAATGATCCAAAACGTTATTGGTGCTACAAGCAAACTTGCCGTATTGCCCTTTTCATAAACTTTATGGTAAACAAAAAAACATAAGGCTAAAGTCCCGAAAGCAAAAGCAGCAATATAATCATGTCCATTATAGGTAAAACCCTGTAACATTTCATCATAATACGGATAAATTGTTTTTAACATTGGCCAAGCAAAATAACCAATGAGCCCAGCCAAAATTAAAGCAATAAAAAAAGCCAAAAAGCCTTTACCAATAGGTTTAGCTCTAAGCGCCTTTTGTTTTATGCCATAAATTAACAATCTTACAAATACGACAATAGCGATAACTAGCATAGGATAAATCCATGAAAACGGATAGGAAACCATTTTAAAAATAGGTGCATTAAAATAGATATTGTCCTCATTACTCTTCAACGCTTCTAAATCGGCTTCAGCAAAATAATATAACATAGGCATTAGATAACTACCTTGATGCTTTAGAGTGTTTCTATCCAATCTTTCATAAGTATCTAATTGAGTATGATAATCGAAATGATCATCTATAAAAGCCAAGTTAAACCCATCGATATTACCATCTTCACGAAAGACGGTCAAATCGGTATCATTAGGTAAAATTTTATAGATACTGTAAAACAAGGAACTGCTTACAGGAAACTCTGGATTGGCTTTAACAAACTCTTTTATTAAATTGGCATTGCCCTGATTAGTTTCAATAAACATTAAGCTAGGTCCCCCACTGCCTCTAGCTTCAAAATTAATGACCAAACCAATATTATCGGCCCATTCATGGTTATTTACAAAAATATTCGCTCCGTTTAGCCCTAATTCCTCGCCATCTGAAATCAAGACTATTATATCATTTTTTGGTGTTTTATTGCTACTTAAAAAGGCTTTTAACCCTTCTAAAATAGTTACCACACCGGAACCGGCATCACTTGCTCCTATAGCCGAATGTGGATCACTATCGTAATGTGTTAACAACAATAATGCTTTTCCTTTTTCTTTGCCTCGCAAACGACCAATAATATTTTTTGGCTTGGTAAGATTTCCATAATTATCTACAGAAAACCCCTCTTGTATTTGTGTTTCCAGTCCAAGTTGTTCTAATTGTGCTATAATATAATCACGCACCCTATGGTGTTCTTCACTGCCCACATAATGCGGAGCCTTGGCTATTGTCTTTAGATGCATAAGTGCCCGATGGGTCGAGAATTGATTATCGGGAACATCAATGGATATCTCCTCTCTTGGCATAAGGGAAGAAAAACTCCAATACACGCCCCAAACGATTATTAACAAAGCAATGGCTTTTTTAATCATAAAGTTTAAAGATTATGTTATGCTATAAATGTACATAAATTGAGAAGCTTATAAAACTCAACAGTTTTTGTTTTTAGGAAAAATCAAAAAATTTAGCTACATTTAATTTTATTAAAAAATAGGAATCATGGGCATAAAGAGTTTTATAGGCGCAAGAAGGAATAAAAATAGTACTTATGACAACATACCGCTAAAAGTTAGTGATTATATGACTCGTCATTTAATAACCTTTAAACCAGACCAAACTATTGAAAGTGTGATGCAGACCTTAATAAAACATCGTATTTCTGGAGGACCTGTAGTTAATGAAAAAAATGAGTTGATCGGCATTATTTCAGAAGGTGATTGTATAAAACAAATTAGTGAAAGCCGCTACTATAATATGCCAATGCAAGATAAAACCATTGAAAAACATATGGTGGCCGATGTTGAAACTATTGACGGTAATATGAACATATTTGATGCCGCCAATAAATTTTTAAATGCTAAGCGCCGCCGTTTCCCTATAGTTGAAAATGGTAAATTGGTAGGTCAAATAAGTCAAAAGGATGTTCTTAAGGCTGCCATGAAATTAAAGGGTCAAAATTGGTGGAAGTAATGCCTCGACTACCAAGAAAAACCTGTGTTAGGCAAACAATACCATCTTAAGGTTTACGTTTAAATACTTTATTACAACCCCCTATCTAATGGTGTAACAGCTTTTGGATGGTCAGTAATTATAAGTTTTTGTTTGGGACCGCTTTCTAAAGCAGCAATTTTTGAATAATTATGTCCATTAATGGGCTCATTAAGCACTTTCCATTTGGCAATGCCCCCTACGGTAATGGTTTCTCCAATTTCAAGAATACGTTCGGTATATTTTAATGTTTTATTAAAGCCTAGCCAGGTTTCGCTGTCGACCCCAGAATCATCCAGCACTTTTTTGAATTCGGGTGAAGGATCTTTAAAAGTTCCCGATCTAATACTTTGGTCTTCGACCATAAAACTGTAAAAATTACTGGATTGCATTGAGGGTTTTACCATAACCAAGTCGCCCCTTTGTTCTATAAAAAAATCCTGAATATCTTCTTTCTTCACCAAGGTTTTCCAATGAGAACTTTTGCCCGTACTCACCCGTTGCTGTATTTTAAAAATATAGGCAACACAGGGCCGTTTACTAAACGGTGCCACAAAAGGCGTTTCGACCTCCAAAACCTTACCTGTTACCTTGGTAAGCTCGTTATTCCTAAACTGGGAGATACGATTGTGTTTAAACTTGGCCAATTTTCTCAACACAATATTTTTTCTACTCAACACAACGGAAAGCACTATAATTAATACAACAACACTAAAAATGAGAATAGGAATAAAAGAGGCTGGAGTAAGAAACATAAATAGATAGTTTTAATATTAGTAAAGATTATATTTAAAACGTTACATGATTAACCTTCACGTTTTACCAAGGCGAAATAATCGCCTTCTAAAGGCAAATACCCTTGGTCGTAGACAAAATAATACACTGTTCCTACCTTAGTGGTGTAAATACTGGTAAAATAATTAAAATCAAACCCTGCCTCTATAAGCTTGGCCCTTGATGTTTTTGTTTTTTGCTCAGGGTTAAGGGTTTCCAATATGCGATAATTTTTACGCAATCGGTTATTGGTATTGCGTATTAGATTTTTGCTATCCTTGTTTACGCGATTGTTATAGGCATTTCTACAGGCATCGTCACAGAATTTTTTATCAATTCGGCCGACAATTTTTTCACCACATTCTAAACATGTTTTCTCCATATTATTTACTTTTTACCAGTTCCCAGCATAGTCCAGGTTAAGTCTGCTATGGGATTTTAAAAAATTATATTGTAATCTTAAAATCTGTCTGATGTGCAAATAATCGTGAGCCAACCAATTGGCAAGAAATAACTTGGCCGACATCTCACCTAATTTGGGATGCTTTAGTTTTTGTTCCCAATTTGCATCTATCTGTCCTTTTAACCAAGTAACCGACTGCTGGCGTTCATCTAAAAAAGTAGCGACCACCTCCTCATAATTTTTGGACATATAATCATGCTCCTTAATCCATGCTACAGGATTTATGGAAGGCAAATCATACTCTGGTTGTTCAAAAATATACTGGATACGAGCTTTAAAATCCTTTTGCTCTTCGTCCAATAAATGACAGGCAATTTCCAACAAACACCATTTACCTTCTTCAGGTCGCCACAAGCTCTCTTCAGGTAATTTGTTTTGCAACAGGCCTTTAAAAACGGTTTGGTTTTGTTTAAGCTGATTAATGGCATACTTGATATCCATAACACTATTTTAGGTTTTAATTGCGTTCCATCTTATTTTAACTGCTGAGATATTATCAAGTATAAGTCTGTCATCGGCTAATCTTTCAAATCCATTTTTCAAGTAAAATTTTAAAGGAGATTTGTAGACCTCTCCATTTTTCTTCCTATCATCATTATGATCAATTACCCAACCATTCAATTCTATTTCTTTTTTTTTTACCATACTTAAAATTTTTGTTCCCAATCCCTTTCCTTGATGTTTAGAATCTAAAAGAATAACAAACCATTTTTCTCTATTTCTAATAAAATCAAAATACCACCCTATAATTTCTTTATTCTCATTAATCACTAAAATATGGGATTGCCCAGACAGCTTGGTTAAATAATCTTCAAAACCTTTAAGGGTTTTATGGTTTAATCCTGTAGGATATTCATTATTCCAAAGCATACGAATGTCCTTCATTTGCTTTTTTGAAAGTCTATATAACCTAACGAACTCCAATGGATTTTTTAATTGATCAAATTATACAACCCTTATATAACAGTACTAATATAAGAATAATTTATCCATTTACAAACGACTACAAACATTTACAAACGAATTTAAACAAGTAACAACCGAGTAAGACTATAAAACCTTTACAATTTTGCATTGTTGAATCGCTGAAGGTTCAATAGTATTAACTGTTTAACAATAAAAATTAAAATTATGAACACGCTTAGAAACAAAGTACAGTTGATTGGTAACTTAGGAAATGACCCGGAAGTCATTAATTTAGAATCTGGAAGGACATTGGCAAAATTCAATATTGCCACAAATGAAAGCTACACCAATAACAAAGGTGAAAAAGTAACTGAAACCCAATGGCATAATATAGTGGCTTGGGGCAAAACCGCTCAAATCATTGAAAAGTATTTAACCAAAGGTAAAGAAGTAGCCATAGAAGGCAAATTAACTTCACGCAGCTACGATGATAAAGATGGCAACAAGCGATACATTACCGAAGTAGTTTGTAACGAACTACTTATGCTAGGGAAATAATTGCTACTTGTTAACTGGAGCTTTATTAATAAAGCTCCAGTTAATTTTTTACATTATCTAAATTAAAATACCCTCCCTTGTTTTCCTTACGTTGAAGTGACTGATTTATAATTAGGTGTGCCACATTAACCATATTACGTAATTCGCAAAGCGATGTCGTAATTTTTGAAGCCTTGTACAGGTCTTCAACCTCAGTATAAATTAAATTAAGATGTTTTATTGCTTTATTTAAGCGATCATTACTACGAACAATTCCAACATAATCCCTCATTAATGCCTGTAGCTGTCTTAAATTATGTTGAATTAACACGTGTTCTTTGGCAATAGATGTCCCTTCATCGTTCCAGTCTGGAATGATAACATTTACAGGTTGAAGCTCATTATTACTGTGATATTTAAAAATATTATGGGCATAAACCAAAGCTTCCAATAATGAATTTGAGGCTAACCTATTGGCACCATGCAATCCTGTTCTTGTACATTCACCACAGGCAAACAAATTAGGGACAGAGGTTTTACCATCTTGGTCTACTACAATCCCTCCACATAAATAATGAGAGGCTGGCACCACAGGAATCCAATCTTTTTCAATATTTATATGATTAGTTATACATTTATCGTAAATATTGGGAAAATGAACTTTAAATGCTTCAATATCCAGATGTGTACAATCTAAAAAGACATGGGTTTCTCCATATTTTTTTAACTCATTATCAATACTTTGCGATACAATATCCCTAGAAGCTAATTCAGCACGTTCATCATATTTTAGCATAAAACGTTCGCCATTCTTATTTCTCAGGTAAGCCCCAAAGCCCCTAACGGCTTCTGATATTAAAAAAGACGATTCGCCTCCAACCTCGTATAAAGCTGTAGGGTGAAATTGCACAAATTCCATATCCCTAATTAAAGCCTTTGCACGATAGGCCATAGCAATACCATCGCCCGTCGCAATGATGGGATTAGTAGTGTGTCCATAAACACGTCCTATACCGCCCGAAGCCAACAGCGTACTTTTGGCTTTTATAGTGAAAATGGTATTGTTTTTTTGGTCGAAAACATAAGCCCCATAACAGGCTTCTGCTTTAGGTTTATCGCCTTTTATATGGTGGTTTGTAATTATATCTATGGCAAAATGGTGCGGTAAAAGAGTTATATTTTTCAATTGGTGTACTCGTTCTAACAAGGCGCGTTCTATTTCGGCCCCAGTGACATCTTTATGGTGTACCACTCGATATTCTGAATGTCCGCCTTCTTTACCTAAATCAAGGTTACCACTTTTGTCGACATCAAAATAGGCCCCCCACTCCACCAGTTCCTTAAACCGTTTTGGACCTTCTTTAATGACCATTTCAACTACGGCTTTGTCACATAAGCCGTCTCCAGCAATTAAGGTGTCTTGAATATGCTTTTTAAAGGAATCGTTTTCGACATCCAAAACCACGGCCACACCGCCTTGTGCATACTTAGTATTGGACTCCTCCTCATTAGATTTAGTAATGATGGTTACTTGCCTGTTGGGGAATTTCTCGGCTATTTTAACCGAAAACGTTAACCCAGCAATACCAGAACCAATGACTAAATAGTCCGTAACCATTATACTTATTTAGATAACTCCAACATACGCTCAATAGGCAATAAAGCCCGCTCAATAATCGCTTCATCTACCTCTATTTGTGGCGATTCATTAAGCAAGCAATCATAAAGCTTTTGCAATGTATTCATTTTCATAAAATGACACTCACTACAGGCACAGGTATTGTCTTCTTTAGCAGGAGCCGGAATGAGCTCGGTATTTGGCATTTCTTCTTTCATTTTATGCAAAATACCTGCTTCGGTAGCCACAATAAACTTTTGGTCTTGATGCTGCTTTACATAATTAATCATCCCCGATGTAGACCCAATATAGGTTGCCGTTTTCAAAATATGTCCCTCAGATTCGGGATGGGCTATAATTTTATAATCGGGATGTTTTTTATGAAGCTCAATTAATTTGTCCATGGAAAAAGCCTCATGAACCACACAACTACCATCCCACAGCAACATATCTCGTCCTGTTTCTTTAATAATGTAAGCCCCCAAATTTTTATCTGGCGCAAAAATAATAGGTGTATCCTTAGGAATGGATTGCACAATCTTTAAGGCGTTGGAAGAGGTACAAACAATATCGCTTAAAGCCTTAATTTCAGCCGAACAGTTTACATAGGTAATCACAACATGATTGGGATGCGCTTCTGTAAATTGTTTAAAAGCATCTGGCGGACAAGAGTCTGCCAAAGAACAACCCGCATTTAAATCGGGTAGAACTACCAATTTATTGGGGTTTAATATCTTAGCTGTCTCGGCCATAAAATGCACCCCGGCAAACACAATAATATCGGCATCGGTTTCGGCTGCTTTTTGAGAGAGCCCTAAACTATCCCCAACATAATCAGCAATATCCTGTATTTCTGGCACCTGATAGTAATGTGCTAAAATCACAGCGTTCTTTTCCTCTTTAAGGCGTTTTATTTCTTTCACTAAATCCATAACTAAAGCTTCAGGATACTATTCTATATAAATAACTTTAAGTAGTCATAAAAATTCTTTGCAAATATCATAAATATAATTTGTATTCGGTTGGTATTCACATAAATCTTCACATATACGCTTTACAGGTAGGTTGGCATTAAAAAATTTATAATCAGTATTTATTTTTTTAAATTTTTCACAATCAGAGTTAAAGAAACGTTGTAAATCGATAAATATTTTTAATAACCATGCTTGTTAACCGAAGCTTCACTACTTTTATGCTTAATTTTTATTAGATTGATACTATGTCTGTAGAACCAAAGTTAAAACGATTTAAGCAAAATGTATTGTCTAAATACCAAATATACAACAGTATATTTATGACTTTACCTTTTGATACCATTACAAAAACGGGCGTTTTATTACCGTTGTTCCACGAAACTTGCCAAAAAGGGTTTGCCAAAGGTGAAGACCCAACAACCATAGTCGATACATTTTTTAAAAAATACCAAGCGAGGCGCACCAAAGAAAGCCAGATAAATTTATTGTTTAGGTTCATACAATATATTGAGCGTCAAGTGGTTTTGTTTGATGCTATTGAAGATGCCGCTTTCCCGATAATAAATAATATGGAAGGGCTTGGGACCTTACGTAATTTAAAAGAAACGGCCAATTCCGAAAATCGTTTACAAGAACTTAAGGATTATTTAGAGGAGTTTAAAGTACGCATTGTGTTAACAGCACATCCCACACAGTTTTATCCAGGTTCTGTTTTAGGGATTATAACCGATTTAACCGAAGCTATTAAGGAAAACAACCTGTCTGAGATTAGTAACCTTTTTGGACAATTAGGGAAAACCCCGTTTTTTAAGAGGGAAAAACCAACACCTTATGATGAGGCGATAAGCTTAATTTGGTATTTGGAAAACGTATTTTATGCCTCTTTTGGAGAAATTTATAATTACATCCAACAAAATATTTACGATGATGGTAAAAAACACAACGAAATTATTAACGTTGGTTTTTGGCCCGGAGGGGATCGTGATGGGAATCCATTTGTTAAGCCCGACACCACTTTAAAAGTAGCTAAAAAGCTTAAACAGGCAATTCTTAAAAAATATTATCAGGACTTAAAAAGCCTAAGACGACGACTTACGTTTAGAGATGTAGAAGAACGTGTTATTAGGCTTGAAACCATAATGTACAATTACAGCCTAGACCCTTATTCTACAGATGGTATTACATACAAAGAGCTTATTAAAGAATTATTAAGTATAAGAAACCATATTGTAAAAGAACACCAGTCGTTATACGTTTCCCAAATAAACAATTTAATTAACAGAATCCATATTTTTGGATACCACTTTGCTACGCTAGACATTAGGCAGGATAGTAGAATACACCATGCTGTTTTCACTACGGTTATCAATCATCTAATTGAAAAGGGAAGTGGATTTTTCCCTAAAAATTACCACGACTTAACCGAAGCTGAACAAATTGATATTCTCTCGAAAGCCAATGATGATATTGATGATTTAAGTGTTTTTGATGATGAAATGGTAGTAAATACCTTAAAAACCATTAAATGCATAAAGGACATTCAGGCCAATAATGGTGAAAAAGGAGCCAATCGCTATATTATTAGCAATAATCAAACGGCTTTAAACGTCATGCAATTATTCTCCATGTTAAAAATGATTGCATTTAAGGACAATTTAACCGTTGATGTGGTTCCTTTGTTTGAAACCATTACCGATTTAGAAAATGCCCCTGCCGTGATGGAGCAGTTATATAGTAACCCAGCCTACAGGGCACATGTAGCCAAACGTGGTAATAAGCAAACCATTATGTTAGGCTTTTCAGATGGCACCAAGGACGGCGGTTACCTCATGGCCAACTGGGGTATTTTTAAAGCCAAGGAACTCCTAACCGAAATGTCAAGAAAGTACGATATCACTGCCATATTTTTTGATGGTCGTGGTGGACCGCCAGCAAGAGGCGGCGGAAAGACCCATAATTTCTATGCCTCATTGGGCCCAACAATAGAAGATAAGGAAGTACAGTTAACCATACAGGGGCAAACGATTAGCTCTAATTTTGGCACTTTGGAATCTTCACAATATAACTTAGAGCAACTTATAAGTTCGGGATTGTTTAACCGTTTTGGGAAGAACAAAATTCCATTGAGTCAAGAAGACAGGGCCGTGATGAACGATTTGGCAGAAACAAGTTATCAAACTTATAAGAATTTTAAAAGTCACCCCATGTTTATCCCCTACCTGGAACGCATGAGTACTTTAAAATATTACGCCAAGACCAATATTGGTAGCCGCCCTTCAAAGCGGGGTTCTTCCGATAGCTTGGTTTTTTCAGATTTAAGAGCCATTCCTTTTGTGGGCTCTTGGAGCCAATTAAAACAAAATGTTCCGGGATTCTTTGGCGTAGGTACAGCCATAAAGGCCTATGAAGACAGAGGAGAGTTAAACAAAGTCATACAACTTTATAATAACTCTAAATTCTTTAAAACACTACTGGATAACAGTATGATGTCCTTAACTAAATCGTTCTTCGACCTCACTAAATACATGGCTAAAGACAAAGAGTTTGGTGCTTTCTGGACCATTATTTACGAAGAATACTTAACCACCAAACGCCTACTTTTAAAAGTATCCGGATATACCGAACTTATGGAAAATGAGCCTTCTGGCAAAGCCTCTATTGAAGTTCGCGAATCCATTGTATTGCCTTTGTTGACCATTCAGCAATACGCTCTTAAAAAAATACAGGATTTAAATAAAGCTGAGGTTAAGGACGAAGAACAACTAGAGATTTTTGAAAAAATTGTAACCCGCTCCTTGTTTGGTAATATTAATGCCAGTAGGAACTCGGCTTAAACAATTTTTTTCTTTAAAAAGGTTTGGTTAAATTATGTAGCCTTTATTCAGGACGGGGCAAAGTTGTTGCCAACGGCTCGGCCATGAAGCGTAAGTGAATATTAGCCAGTTTTCACTACCAAACTTCACTGAGCCAAACGTTGTATTTGTTTTTATCTTATCCATTTTAAAGCCAAATCAACTATTTGGCGCTGGTTGCCGAAGCTTCAGCCAATCAAAATGAGTCGACTCACTTATGCTTTATTAGCCATTGTTAGGCACTTTATTTTTATTTTACCAAAGCCAAACTTGCTATATCTCTAGAAAGATTAAAAGCATTTTGGCGAGTTCCAAAGCTATTCGACAAAACAACTGAAACAATCTTACGGTCTAGATAGATTGCGAAAAATGCACTAGTTCCTGGTTGAGTACCACCATGTTGGATTATTATTCCATCTTTTGAATCATTATATACCGACCACCCAAAACCATATGGGTCGTCTCCTTTTGCAGGAGAGAGTTCATCGGTTGCGTTTATCATCATATTCAGACTTGTACTATCTATAAGCTTGTGACTCAGCACAGCCTCTCCGAATTTAAGCAAATCTTTGGCTGTAGACTGAACACCTCCTGCAGGATATATTATGCTTAAATCAGTTTTTGGGCTTTTGATATATGTTGATTTTACTTTAAGATAGAGCCGTGATTTATTATTATAAACTTGTTGTTCTTCGAGGCTTGTATTTGACATTCCAGCTTTATCCCAAATATTTTTTTTCATATATTCCCCATAACTCATTTGGGATACTTTTTCAATGATTGCACCTAAAACCGTATATCCATAGGAAGAGTACATATATTGAGTCCCTGGCTCAAATTCCAATTCTTTTTTCTTAAAAGCATCTAATGCGGCTACTAATGATGGATAATGAGTGAATGATAGTGCATCCCATTTGGACGAGTAATGAGAAATTCCAGATGTGTGTTTTAGCAGATGTCTTATTGTAATATCTCCCTTAGCTTTTTTTGGAAATTCCTTTAAATAAGTTTGAATTGGTTTATCCAAATCCAATATTCCTTTTTCGTAAAGTTGCATAATTGCAATTGCCGTCATTGGTTTGGTAATAGATGCAATTCTTCCAAGCATATCGCTATTTGTTCTTTTTTTGGCGCTTTTATTAGTAAAACCTGCTCCACATAGATAAGTACCGCAATTTTCTATATACAATCCTGCCGTAACTCCCAAAAAGTTTTTGGAAGCTATATGCGCATTGATTATTTCATTCGCTTTACTTTCCAATTCGCTATTTACGGCTAAATGCGGTTCGTCACAATTAAACTTAGTTTGACTTTTGGCTTCAGGAATTTCGACTTGAATAAAAGGATTGAAAGTTAGTGGTTCAATAATCCAAGTAACTCCTATAGTTAGAATAAGAATGATCAATAATAATACTTTTCTTTTTTTCATTAGTTGTATTAAAGGTAACTTAAATAAGACGCCACAACATACTTTTTGTTACTATGCATTTCAATATTGTGCCTAACTATTGCATAAGCACATTACTCTTATCCACCTCAAACCTATATATAAGTGCCTCTACACAAAGCTAACCATTTTATAGTTTTTTTATTGAAATACACATAAAAAAGCGCCCCACAATTGCAGGGCGCCTTAAAAATCTAACTAAACTAAGGTTATTTATTAATGTTCATTCAACCTGAAATCTGGATAGGCATCCATACCATGTTCGTGGGCATCCAAGCCTTCCAATTCTTCTTTTTCAGAAACTCGAATACCAACGGTTTTCTTCATTACAAAGAATATCAAGAATGAAGATACAATACATATAACAGCATAAGACAATACGCCTACCAGTTGGCTAACAAATTGGTCCCAACCTGCTAAAGCTCCAAAAATACCAACAGCTAAAGTCCCCCAGATACCACATACTAAATGCACTGCAATAGCACCTACAGGATCGTCCAAACGTAACCTATCAATAACACTCACAGCAAAAACGATAATGGCTCCTGCAATAGCGCCTATTAAAATGGCATCTGTTGGCCCCATTTGATCAGCTCCTGCTGTAATTCCTACAAGTCCTCCTAAAATACCATTTAAGAACATGGTTAAGTCTAAATTCTTAAACTTTAAAAACGACACTAAAGCTGCAATTACACCACCAGCAGCAGCAGCTAAACAAGTAGTCACTAAGGTTAATGATGTTAATGCAGGGTCTGCAGAAAGTACGGAACCACCGTTAAATCCAAACCATCCTAACCACAGGATTAAAACACCGGCAGTAGCTAATGGTATACTGTGTCCAGGAATCGCTTGGGGCTTTCCGTCTTTAAATTTACCAATTCTTGGCCCTAATAAACATACGGCTATTAAAGCTGCCCAGCCACCAACAGAGTGTACCAAGGTTGAACCTGCAAAATCATAAAAAGGTGTATCCCTCATATCTAAAAATCCACCGCCCCACTTCCATGAACCAGCCAGAGGATAAATAATCCCAACATATATAATTGTAAAAATCATAAAAGGCCCTATCTTGACACGTTCAGCAACTGCTCCAGACACTATAGTTGCTGCTGTTGCTGCAAACATCCCTTGAAATAAAAAGTCGGTCCAATAGGTATAGCCTTCATTATAAGCCAAATCAGCTGCAGCAGCTGCATCCAAACCAAATCCTGCAAAGCCAAAGAACCCTGATGATCCTTCAGCAAAACCTGGATACATTAAGTTAAAGCCCACTAGACAGTATAGCAAAAGGCCTATTGTAATGATAAAAATATTTTTAAACAGAATATTAATTGTATTCTTTTGTCTTGTCAATCCAATTTCCAAAAATGCAAAACCAGCGTGCATAAAGAAAACTAAAGCTGTACAGATCATCATCCATACATTATTTGTTGTAAGTAATTCCATAATTTTAATGTTTGATGCGTGTTATCTTAAAGTTTCTCCTCCCTTTTCTCCCGTTCTTATTCGGTAAATTTCATTGATGTCGGACACAAAGATTTTACCGTCACCCACTTCTCCAGTAGCTGCAGCCTTAAGAATGGCCTTTATAGTAACCTCTTCGAAGTCGTCGTTTACAACTATGGATAAAAACCGACGTTGTATATCACTAGTACTATAGGAGATCCCCCTATACACATGACCTTCCTTTTCATTTCCAATACCGGTAACATCCCAGTAGGAGAAAAAATTTACCCCAACTTCGTGCAATGCTTCTTTTACTGCACTGTATTTGGATTTTCTAATAATTGCTTCAATTTTCTTCATATTTAAGCATGTTTTATGGTTAGACATTTATATTATAAAGCATTGCCAACTATTTAGCAATGCTTTGTTTTTATCCTTAGAACGAATAGATAGCGGCCAACACAAAAGAACCTAAACTCTTGGTTGCAGCTAAATCATTATCTATAAACGCATCATCTGATGCATTATCTAATCTAAATTCTGGCTTAATGGTTAAATCGTCAACCGCCAAGCTTCCTGTAAGGGTTAAAGCAAAGACACTGGAATCTTCTACCCCTGTACCAATAGCTCCAAAATCCTTATCCTCAACAAAATATTCTCCTCTTAGTCCAATGGTAAAAGTATCGGATGTTGCTAACTGAGGGTATAATGCTACTCCAGTAAATCCTCCAGCATCATCCTCTAGGCTTAAGTGGGCTGCATTTATCCCTAAATAGAAAGAATCTGAGATATCAAACCCACCGGTAAAATCAATTTCAAAGAAAGAAGGATCCAACAATACATTTAAGTATTGCCCAGAATACCCCAATTGCGCACCAAAGGCATAATCGCCCGTTGGATTAAATTCGGTTAAATCGGTATCGTTCATCACTCCCAACATTAAGCTAAAATCATTGCCAAGGTCAAAATCAGCCTTTAACCCTGTATGCGAAAATGGCCCATAAGAGAATAAGTACGAAGTACTGTAGTTAAAATTGCCTGTTGGAGAAATAACTTCATATCCTAAAAAGGTATTAAAGTTACCCATGGTTAATGTGACAGACTCACTCACATTCCAATAAGCGTACAATTGATTTATAATATTCCCAGTAGCCGAATACATTGGAGAAGCAAAAATAGCATCGGTCCCTCTGGGCCCAAATACCAAATCGGCAACAAAACCTACTTTTTCGCCCTCATAACTCGCAATAACGTTGGCCATACCTAGTGAAAAACCAGATAAATTAGCAAATGAAGAGCCTGGAGCAATGGCATTCTCATCATTTGGCGCGGTTAGGTTTGCTCTATAATAGGCATCAACACTACCGCTAATCGATAATTTCTTTTCTTTTGTTTCTTCTTGTGCAAATAATACTGTTGCCATAAAAAGCATTGAAACTGTAATACATTTTTTCATAATAGTTTTCATTTTAAGTTATTAATCTCTTAGGTCTGAAAATTGATTTTAGTTTTGAGTTAATTTTTTAAATAAGTTAGACCTAAAATTTCCTTAAGACGATGTAAAACTATGTTAAAAATAATTTACCCCCCAAAAATATAGGGGTATAATAATGATTTTTATCAATATTTCATTTTAACCCTTATTTTTTTATGGGTATAATTTCAATATTGTTTTTTTTTGAGTTTTTAACAATTCGAATCATTGAATTATTGTTAGCTTTTATACTTTTTTATAGCTATTATTTTTGGATTTCTCAGTATTTGTTATTAATAATTCACGTTTTTGTTTTTATTACTGAATTTTACATATTGAATTTTTATTAAAAATTACCGATATAATTGTTATATGCTTATTTTTATATTCCTAAAGCTCCTAAAATCGGAATAATGAAATAGCCTCCATTGGTTTTCCAAACCTAGTCTCTATCTTAGCTTTTCCAACTCAAGTTTTTAAACCAAATTTTGTTGATTATGCTGAAGAAACAAGGACTCTATTCCCCAGAATTCGAACACGAAAATTGTGGTGCTGGTTTTATTTGTAACCTTAAAGGAGAAAAAACAAATCAAATTATACATGACGCTCTGGAAATTCTAGTAAAACTGGAACATCGTGGTGGTGTTAGTGCCGATGGAAAAACAGGTGATGGCGCTGGTTTGTTAATTGATATTCCCCACGATTATTTTAAGCGTGTTTGCGACTTCAATATTCCAAATCCAAGAGAATATGCTGTTGGGATGGTATTTTTGCCTAAAATAGCAAACCAATACCAATACTGTAAGAATACTTTCGAAAAAGAAATACAGGCACAAGGTCTAGAAATCCTTGGCTGGAGAAAAGTACCTGTAGACTCCACTCAATTAGGTGAGATTGCTCTTGCTTCTGAACCTACCATAGAACAGGTATTTATTGGCAAAGCAAAAGATTACAACGAATCTGTTTTTAAGGCAAAACTTTATGCCGCTAGAAAAATTACCGAACATGTTATTAGGCAATCCAAAATTTCACAAAGCGGCTATTTCTATGTACCAAGTTTATCTAACACAACCATAATATATAAGGGCATCATCATGCCCGAAGATATTGGCCCCTATTATACCGATTTACAAGAAAAGGATTTGGTAACACGATTGGCTTTGGTACACCAACGTTTCTCTACTAACACCATGCCTACCTGGGAATTGGCACAGCCATTCCGATTTATGTGCCAAAATGGAGAAATAAATACCCTTCGTGGCAATGTAAGTAGAATGCGCGTACGTGAGGAAATAATGAAAAGTGAGGTGTTTGGTCCCCAAATCGATAAATTATTCCCTATTATCTTACCGGGTAAATCTGACTCGGCTTCCATGGATATGGTTGTGGAACTACTCACGCATACCGATAGATCACTGCCTGAAATTATGATGATGATGATTCCCGAAGCATGGGAAAAACATAAAACAATGTCGCCTGAAAAAAAGGCATTCTATGAATATAATTGCTGTATCATGGAGCCTTGGGATGGCCCAGCTTCGGTGCCATTCACAGACGGTGATTATATAGGTGCTTTATTGGACAGAAATGGCTTAAGACCTTCTCGTTATACACTTACCAAAAGCGGTAAATTAATCATGTCTTCAGAAGTTGGTGTTGTTGATCTCGACCCAAGCGATATTGAAAAACACGGCAGATTAGAACCTGGCAAAATGTTCTTAGTAGACATGAACGAAGGACGTATTGTTGATGATGAAGAGATAAAGAATAAAATTGTTTCCGAAAGACCCTATAAAGAATGGTTGGACAAAACAAGGTTACATTTAAGAGACGTACCTTATACCAACGAAACTTGCCCTATTGAAACCATCGACATTAAAACACGGCAGCGTTTATTTAACTATACTTTTGAAGATATTCAAGAGATTATCACACCCATGGCAGTTAATGCAAAAGAAGCCTTGGGCTCTATGGGTACAGATACGCCTTTGGCAGTTTTATCGGATAGGCCTCAGCTGATTTCAAATTACTTTAAACAATTGTTCGCACAGGTTACCAACCCTCCATTGGACGGTATCCGTGAAGAAATTGTTACCGATATTAGTCTAAATCTGGGTAAAGACCGAAACATCTTTAGTATTACTGAGCGACAATGTAGAAAGCTACGTATCCAAAACCCTGTGATTTCAAATGCCGATTTAGAAAAAATTAGGACTATTCAAATTGAAAGTTTCAAAGCTGAGACTATTCATATGCTTTACCCTAAAGCGCAAGGATTAAACGGTCTTGAAGATGCCTTGGAAGATATTATTAAACAAGTTGAAAAAGCACTGGACAGAAAAACCAATATTATCATTCTATCCGACAGGGGTGTCAACAAAGATTTTGCTCCAATACCTGCTTTACTGGCTTGCTCTTATGTAAACCATCAATTAAACAGACTTCGCAAGCGCTCTTATTTCGATATCATCATAGAATCTGCAGAACCACGTGAACCTCACCATTTTGCCACCCTTTTTGGCTATGGCGCAAGTGCCATAAACCCATACATGGTAAACGAAATCATTAGAATGCAGGTAAAAGAAGGCTTCATTACCGGTATAGACGAAGATAAAGCTGTAGGAAATTTCAATAAAGCAATTGGTAAGGGTTTATTGAAGATTATGAATAAAATAGGTATCTCAACGTTACATTCGTACAGAGGTTCACAAATATTCGAAATTGTTGGTTTCAATTCCCAATTTGTTGAAAAATATTTCCCTTATACCGCATCGAGGATTGAGGGCATTGGTCTTTACGAAATTGAAAAGGAAATTAATGAACGTTATAAATATGCCTATCCGGACAACTATATTGATAAACGTTTAGGGCTTAACATAGGTGGTGATTATAGGTGGAGACGAAACGGTGAACGTCACATGTTCAATCCAACCACAGTAGCCAAGCTACAGCAGGCGGTTAGACTAAATGACCAAAAAAGTTACGACACCTATGCTAAGGCAGTTAACGAACAGTCTGAGAATTTAATGACCATTAGAGGTTTATTTGAGTTCGATAATTTAAACCCTATTCCAATTGAAGAAGTAGAGCCTTGGACCGAAATCGTTAAGCGTTTTAAAACCGGTGCCATGTCCTACGGTTCCATTTCAAGAGAAGCCCACGAAAACCTAGCTATTGCCATGAACCGTATTGGCGGAAAATCCAATTCTGGTGAAGGTGGTGAAGACAGAAAACGTTTTCGCTTAGATGCCAATGGCGATAATCGTAACTCTGCCATAAAGCAAGTGGCTTCAGGTCGTTTTGGCGTTACTTCGCATTACCTAACCAATGCTAAGGAAATTCAAATTAAAATGGCTCAAGGCGCCAAGCCTGGTGAGGGTGGCCAGTTACCAGGTGAAAAAGTATTGCCTTGGATTGCAGCCGCACGTAACTCAACACCTTTTGTAGGATTGATTTCACCACCACCACACCATGATATCTATTCCATCGAAGATTTGGCACAATTAATTTTCGATTTAAAAAATGCCAATCGCGATGCTAGAATCAATGTGAAGTTAGTTTCCGAAGTTGGTGTAGGTACCATTGCTGCCGGGGTAGCCAAAGCCAAAGCCGATGTAGTACTTATCTCTGGTTATGATGGTGGTACGGGTGCATCTCCTTTAACGTCATTAAAACATGCAGGGTTACCATGGGAACTTGGTCTGTCTGAAGCACAGCAAACCCTTGTTTTAAATAAACTAAGAAGCCGAATTGTTGTAGAATGCGATGGCCAGTTAAAAACAGGTCGCGATGTAGCCATTGCTGCCCTTTTAGGCGCAGAAGAGTTTGGTTTTGCTACAGCACCGCTAGTCGCTTCAGGTTGTATTATGATGCGTAAATGCCATTTGAATACGTGTCCTGTTGGTGTGGCTACACAAGATAAAGAATTACGTAAAAACTTTAAAGGCACACCTGAACATGTTATCAATTTCTTCTATTATGTAGCCGAGGAATTAAGAGGCATCATGGCGCAATTAGGTTTTAGAACCTTAGCGGAAATGGTAGGACAAACCCACAAGATAAACGCCAATAAAGCTATAAAACATTATAAGGCCAAAGGATTGGATTTAACAAATATTCTACACAGGCCCGCTGTTTATAGTCAATTACCAGTAAGAAACACTGAACAACAAGATCATAATTTAGATGGTGTATTAGACTTTAAAATATTAAAGGATTCCCATAAAGCTATCTATAGAAAAGAGAAAACTGCACTTAATTATAAAATTAAAAATACCGACCGTACTGTTGGTGCCATAATCAGCAACGAAATTTCCAAGATTTATGGTCATTTAGGTTTACCTGAGGATACGCTTAATGTTAATTATACTGGATCTGCAGGTCAGAGTTTTGGAGCCTTCGGTGCAAACGGATTAACCTTTAAATTAGAAGGCAATACGAATGACTATCTAGGAAAAGGATTGTCTGGAGCTAAAATTATTGTGAAGAAACCAGCTAAGGCCACTTTTGTTGCTGATGAGAACATCATTGTTGGTAATGTGTGCCTATTTGGTGCCATAGAAGGCCAAGCTTACATTAATGGTATTGCAGGTGAACGTTTTGCCGTACGCAACTCTGGAGCAATCGCTGTTGTTGAAGGCGTTGGAGACCATTGTTGTGAATATATGACAGGAGGAAAAGTAGTTGTACTGGGCAAAACAGGACGAAACTTTGCTGCTGGTATGAGTGGTGGCTATGCCTATGTATTAAATGAAAGCGGTCAATTCACTAAAGGCCTTTGCAATGAAGAAACGATTGACTTTGATCCGATCAACAATGAAGATGAAACGGAATTAAAAAACCTTATTGAAAAGCATGTAGCTTATACCAATAGCGAAAAAGGTTCTGCAATCCTAGCTAACTGGCAAGATTACTTACCAAAATTCGTTAAAGTGATGCCTAAAGAATATAAAGTCGCTTTAAAGCGCATTGAGACAGATGAACCAATGGTTGAAGAATTAACAATAGCATAGTGTCATGGGAAAAGTAACAGGATTTAAAGAATTTGAAAGACAAGATGAACAAAACGAACCTGTAAAGGATCGTGTAAAAAACTATAAAGAATTTACGATTCCGTTAAGTGAACCCGAATTGACCAAACAGGGATCACGTTGCATGGACTGTGGCATTCCTTTTTGTCACAGTGGATGTCCGTTAGGAAACTTAATTCCAGATTTTAACCACATGGTCCATCAAGGTGAATGGCAAAAAGCCTCTTGGATATTACATTCAACCAACAACTTTCCAGAATTTACAGGTCGTTTGTGCCCAGCACCCTGTGAAAAATCATGTGTATTGGGACTTATAGAAGATCCTGTATCTATTGAAAATATTGAAAAAAACATCGTAGAGCGCGCCTTTAAGGAAGGTTGGATAAAACCCCAACCACCAAAAACAAGAACAGGAAAAACCATTGCCGTAGTGGGTTCTGGTCCTGCAGGGTTAGCAGCTGCTCAGCAATTAAACCGAGCAGGGCACACTGTAACCGTTTTTGAACGCGACGATGAAATTGGAGGACTACTGAGATATGGTATCCCCAATTTTAAAATGGAAAAGGAAATTATAGACCGTCGCTTAGACATTTTAAAAGCTGAAGGCATTACCTTTAAGACCAATGTAAATGTTGGGGTTAATTACGATGTTGAAGAACTCAAAGCATTTGATGCTGTGGTTTTATGTGGTGGTGCTACAGAAAGACGCAGTTTACCAACACCAGGAATTGATGCTGATGGCGTGGTACAGGCCATGGATTTTTTAACCCAACAAACCAAAGTATTGTTTGGTAAAGAGGTAAAAGACCAAGTATTGGCTACAGGAAAAGATGTAATTGTTATTGGTGGAGGTGACACTGGGTCAGACTGTATTGGAACCTCAAACCGTCAAGGGGCCAAATCAGTGACCAATTTCGAGATCATGCCAAAACCTCCAGGTCATCGTTCGCCTACAACACCTTGGCCATTTTGGCCCTTGCAGTTAAAAACATCGTCCTCACACGAAGAAGGTGTTGAACGTAACTGGCTAATAAACACCAAAGAATTTATTACAGATAAAAATGGGAAACTAACCGCTCTTAAAACAGTAAATGTTGAATGGAAAATGGTTTCTGGTGAACGTCCCCAACTAATAGAAATTGAAGGCACCGAAAAAATATGGCCTTGTAATTTGGCTTTATTGGCTCTTGGTTTTACTGGACCGGAAAGCACATTGGCCGATAAATTAGGTATTGAAAGGGATGCTCGTTCTAATTATAAAGCAGAATATGGCAAATATCAAACCAATATCCCAAATATATTTACAGCTGGTGATATGCGTCGTGGACAATCGCTGATTGTTTGGGCGATTTCAGAAGGTCGTGAAGCCGCCAGACAAGTGGATATTTACCTTATGGGTAAATCGGATTTAACCACTAAAGATGCTAGTGGTGATTTAGTAACCTTATAGATTTGTACATCTTAGTTTCATTCAGAATAGGCCCAAAGGGCTGCTTGAAGAACCTTTTTTGTTTTTTAGTATAAAGGTTCGTGTTCTGAATGATTTTTTTAATTTTTAAATTTCTGTTAACAATTTTAAAGAAGCTAAATAGTATATTTGCTTTTCAAATTTTAAAAATGTCCAAAAACACAATAGCAACATTTTTCATAGTAATATTTATGGGCTTTATTATGGCTCCATCAATCATTACTATTCTAGATGACGCTGTTGACATTTCTATTTTTTACTCTTTAGCTGAAGAAGAAGAAAAAGGCAGTGAAAAAGACAAAAACATAGAAATTCTTTTTTCTTCGGCCAATTTATTTGAGTCTGACTTGTGTTTGGACGAATCGGAAAACAACTTGGCATATTTTTTTAAAACCTATGCTAAACCTCATTTAAACCTTATCTCTCCTCCTCCAGACCTCAGTTAGTTTATCTTGTTTTAAATACAGTCTATTCCAAAGCGGGACTTGGCTGTTATCTTTTTATTTATTCAATTTAAATTAACTTTTTATTACATGTTTAGAACTATTAAAAATGACTTACCAGCGAGTATAGTCGTATTTTTTGTTGCACTACCTTTATGCTTGGGTATAGCATTGGCGAGTGGTGCACCACTTTTTTCAGGATTAATTGCAGGAATTATTGGAGGTATTGTTGTTGGTAGCCTAAGTGGCTCCAAAATTGGGGTTAGTGGCCCCGCAGCTGGTTTGGCTGCTATTGTTTTAACGGCTATTGGCACCCTTGGAGGGTATCAAAATTTTCTAGTTGCCGTAGTATTGGGGGGGATTATACAACTCATTTTTGGCGTGTTAAAAGCTGGTATTATCGGTTATTATTTCCCATCATCAGTAATTAAAGGCATGCTTACGGGTATTGGTATTATTATTATTTTAAAGCAAATACCGCACTTTTTTGGATATGATGCTGGTCCAGACGGAAAGGATGGGTTTTTTCAGACTTCAAGTGAAAACACATTTTCTTCCTTATTACACATTACCGACAATATCATTTTGGGATCTTTGATTATTGGTATTGTTAGTCTAGCTATTTTAATTCTTTGGGATAAGGTGTTATCTAAAAAAGCTAAAATTTTCCAATTAATACAAGGCCCTTTGGTTGCTGTTATTGTTGGTATTATCTTTTTTTCATTAACCCAATCGCATAGTACTTTATCTATATCTCAATCACATTTGGTAAATGTTCCAGTACCAGAAGATGCCAGTTCCTTTTTAGCACAATTTAACTTTCCTAATTTTGGAGTTATTACTAATCCAGATGTATGGGTTATAGCATTTACCATTGCATTAGTGGCAAGTTTGGAAACCTTATTGTGTGTAGAGGCTACAGATAAATTAGACCCACACAAAAATGTTACTCCAACAAACAGGGAGTTATTGGCGCAAGGTACAGGCAACATTATTTCAGGATTAATCGGTGGATTGCCCATAACTCAGGTAATTGTAAGGAGTTCTGCAAATATTCAATCGGGAGGTGTTTCAAAATCATCAACCATAATACATGGAATTTTATTGCTAATCTCTGTGGTATTAATTCCTAAATTATTAAATATGATCCCCTTGTCTGTATTGGCAGCTATTTTGTTTGTAGTGGGATATAAGCTTGCTAAACCAAAGCTATTTAAACAAATGTATGATTTAGGCTGGAAGCAATCCGTTCCATTTACTATTACAGTGCTCGGTATCGTATTTATTGATTTACTATGGGGTATTGGTTTGGGCTTGGCTGTTGGTGTAGTTGTCATCCTTCTAAAAAGTTACCAAAATTCGCATTTCCTTCATATAGAAGATAAGAGTAACGGCAAGCATAAAATAAAAATGACCCTGGCCGAAGAGGTTACCTTTTTCAATAAAGGAGCTATTTTAAAGGAGTTGGACAGCTTACCAAGGGATACATACTTAGAGCTCAATCTTATTAAAACGCGATACTTGGATAACGACATTATCGAAATTTTAGAAGACTTTGCCATAAAGGCCAAAGAGCGCAACATTGACATTAATCTTGTTTCAAAACGTGGAGTAGTAGAAAACCCGCCTAGTTTTGTTCAATTTTTTAAAGAACGACCTAAATCGAGTTTAGGCTTAAATTAAACCGTCATGAAAACAAATAAATACAAAATAGCAGTGCTTACAGACTTTAAAAGTCCTGTAAATACGATGCTAAACAATTCGGTGTCACTAGCGAAAATAATCAACGCTTCGGTCGAGGTCCTGTGTGTAAAAGAACCCTCCAGTGTTGTAAGAAGTGACAACCAATTATCGGCCATGCGCACCATGAACCAAGAATATCTTAGTACGAAAAAAGCAATATTAAAAAGTATTACACCCATTTCTAAAAAACATGGTATCGATATAAGCCATACTCTATCTTATGGCAATGTGAAAGATGAAATAAGACATTATATTAATGAGTACAAACCAGACGTTATTGTTATTGGCAAAAGAAAACCAAGGCGAACACAATTGTCCGGGGATTCTATTACACCTTTCGTGTTGAAACATTTTAAAGGTACCGTTATAATTTCTTCTGAAGAAAATCTCTTTGAACCAAATAAAGCATTGACCATTGGTCTGTTAAATAATTTTGAAGGTTCGCTTAAGGTTGGTTTTGAGAAAGAATTAATGGATTGTACCAACAGCCCTTTAAAGGCTTTTCAAATGATTAAACCAAACCATCCCTTAAAAGAAAGGTCAAAACCCTTTTCTAAAGATGTAGAGGAATATATTTTTCAGCATAATGATAATTCGGTTAAAAATCTTTCAAATTATATTTTGAAAAATAATGTTAACTTACTTTGCTTAAATAGAGCGTCCCAAAAAGCAAAAACAAAGACAACGCTAAAAGGGTCGGACATAAACCAAATTATCAATAATCTAGATATTTCATTATTATTATCGGGGGTTAATTAAACACCCCAATCAAAGAACATTAATTAAAAATAAATTATGAAAGCACATACAAGAGAAACACAGGCCACAATGACACCAGAAAAATCATTACAGTTCCTAAAGGAGGGAAATGTAAGATTTCAAAATAATCTTAAAGCCAATAGAAACCTTTTAGAACAAGTAAACGATACTAGTGAGGGACAATTTCCTTTTGCTACCATTTTAAGCTGTATAGATTCGAGGGTATCGGCAGAGTTAGTGTTCGACCAAGGACTTGGCGATATCTTTAGTGTAAGAATTGCTGGAAACTTTGTTAACGAAGATATTTTAGGCAGTATGGAGTTTGCATGCAAACTAGCTGGGACTAAGTTAATTGTGGTATTGGGTCACACTAGCTGTGGTGCTATAAAAGGAGCTTGCGATCATGCTAAAATGGGGAATTTAACCAAGCTTATTCAAAAGATAGAACCAGCTGTTAATGCTGTTGAAGAACCAAAAGATGAAAGTCAAAGAAATTCTTCCAATCTAGATTTTGTAGATAGCGTATCTGAAAAAAACGTACACCTCACTATAGAAAGAATTCGTAAAGAAAGTCCTATTTTGGCTGAAATGGAACAGAATGGAGAAATTAAAATTATTGGTGCCATGTACGACATAGCAACAGGCGCTGTTACATTTTATGATTAAAAACCGTTGTTGGGAGAAAATTTTATGAAAAAGAAAATAATACTAATGGCATTAACCTTTATGTTAATGCCATTAGTCTACATACAGGGTCAAGAAAGTAATTTTGGTAATTGGTTAATTTATATTGGGAACAAAAAGCTTAATAACAAATGGAACATCCATAACGAAGTTCAATATAGAAATTATAACGCCATTGGTGATTTAGAGCAATTGTTATTACGTACTGGATTAGGGTATAGTTTTAACGAAAACAAAAATAATATCCTGTTAGGATATGGCTATATCTTATCTGAAAATTATTTTAATGAAGATGATAAAATATCCATCAACGAGCATAGAATATTCCAGCAGTTTACTACTAAGCAATCTGTTGGTCAGGTCAAATTAAATCACCGTTACCGATTTGAGCAACGTTTTGTGGAATCAGATTTTAAATTACGCTTTCGGTACTTTTTAGGTATTAACATGCCATTACAATATAAAGAGTCGGGTAAAAACCCGTTATATTTTTCAGCTTATAATGAGATTTTCCTAAACTCAAAATCTTCGGTTTTTGATAGAAATCGTTTGTACGGTGGTTTGGGGTATAAATTTTCAGATGCCGTAAAAGTAGAGTTAGGTTACATGAACCAATTTTTTGAGAATTCTGGAAGAGACCAACTAAACATTATCACTTTTGTCAATTTCTAATCAAACCACTTTTAAAAAAACACTGGAATAAAATATCTTAAACACTTCATTTAGTTTTAGGCTTTATACTTACTTTTTTGTTTTGTGCTAAAAAAAAGTAAATTAGTAGAAATAAAAAGACTACAACTATGAAGAATTTGTTTTCAAATATTAAAGGGGATGCTTTTGGAGGTATTACGGCAGGTATTGTTGCATTGCCTTTGGCATTGGCTTTTGGGGTGTCATCTGGTTTAGGCCCCACGGCAGGGTTATACGGAGCTATATTTATTAGTTTTTTTGCTGCCCTATTTGGTGGTACCAATACACAAATATCGGGACCAACAGCACCAATGACAGCCGTAAGCATGGTGGTTATTGCCAGTATTATAGCGGTTAACGACGGTGATGTTAATAAAGCCCTACCCATTATACTTACTGTGTTTTTATTGGCGGGACTTATGCAAATAGGTCTTGGGGCTTTAGGCCTGGGAAAATACATTAGGTACATTCCCTATCCTGTAGTTTCAGGGTTTATGACCGCCATTGGTGTTATTATTTTGTTAACTCAAATTTTACCGTCTTTAGGGTATTATCCCAAGGAAGATGCAGCATTTGTAAATCAGTTTAAACCTCAAGCTGAAGAAGTAATTCTAGAAAACATCCTAAAAGAAGAAGCAGGTGAAGGTATTTTAGTGTTAGAAAATTTTAAGGAAACCATAAGCCGTGCTGAAAAAATAACCGATGCCGATATTTTAAAGGAATCACAAACCCTAGCAGCCAAAGATGCTTCTGGGGCTTACGGAGCCATAAAAGTATTGCCACGGGCATTAGAACATATTAATTGGTTAGAGCTTTTACTAGCAATAGGCACCATTATCATAATTTATGGCTTTAAGCGTATTACTAAAGCTGTACCTAGCACCCTTGTTGCCCTAGTGATCATGTCGGGTATTGCCGTAGGATTCGGTTTGGATTATAGACCTATTGAAGAAATACCAAGTGGCCTACCAGTACCTAATTTGGAAATCTTTACAAGCTTTAGCTTAAGTAATCTTACTCCTTACATTTTCACCGCATTGACTTTGGCCTTACTTGGGGCCATCGACTCATTACTAACAAGTGTTGTAGCCGACAACATGACCAAAACCAAGCACAAACCCAATAAGGAATTGGTAGGTCAAGGTATTGGCAACAGTATCGCTGCCGTATTTGGTGGTATTCCAGGTGCTGGGGCGACCATTAGAACTGTTGTAAATATTACTTCTGGCGGAAAAACCAAACTTTCAGGAATGATTGCCGGCATTATGCTACTTGTTATTTTACTGGGCTTAGGACCTGTGGCCTCTAAAATTCCTGCCGCCGTTTTAGCAGGTATTTTAATTACTGTAGGTATTGGCGTTATGGACTATAAAGGATTAAAAGCCATCCCCAGCTTACCTAGAGATATAACCCTAGGAGGTGTAAAATTAAGTTCTGAAGTATTGATTATGCTTACTGTTTTATTACTTTCAACATTCTGGAATCTAGTATACGCTGTAGGTATAGGTTTGATAATTGCTTCGTTAATGTTTATGAAGAAGATAGGCGATTTAACTGCCGAACGCTCTGATGTAGAACCCCTAAAAGAAAAGGCTTGGGCAGACGAAGTCGATTTTCCTGAAAATTTAAAAGAACAGGTATTTATAAAACACATTAAAGGCCCTTTGTTTTTTGGATCTACCAGTGAGTTCCAACAACTGGCAAAACAAATCCCTAATAACGCTAAAGCCGTTATTATTAGAACCGGTCGCATGCAATATATTGATCAGTCAGGTTTGTATGCTTTGGAAGACGTTTTAGTTGATTTGGAAAAATCGGGTATCACTGTACTTTTGGTCAATGTGTTGAAGCAGCCACGTTATATGATGGAACGTATTGATATTATCCCCGATTTAATTCCCAAAGAGCATATTTTTGATAATTTTAAGGAGTGTACCAAGTGGATTAAGGCCAATATGAAAGAATGATAATTAAACTCATTTCCATAATCTCAGTTACCAAAAGGTTATGGAAATGTGTTTATCGAAGTGGTTTATAAACTTACCAAAAAGTTTAATTTCTATGCCCCACCATAAACGCTTCTGCTTTTTCAACCATGTTTTTACTCCCACATACAAAAGGCACACGTTGATGTAACTCTGTAGGTTCAATATCCAAAATGCGAGTAAAGCCATCACTGGCCCTACCATTAGCTTGTTCGGCTAAAAAAGCCATAGGGTTACATTCGTATAGTAAACGTAATTTTCCATTAGGATTGTTGGAACTCTGTGGGTATAAATAAATGCCCCCTTTTATCATATTCCTATGGAAATCGGATACTAAAGATCCTATATAACGCGATGTATATGGCCTATCACCTTCTTCCTTTTGGCAGTACTTGATATAATCCTTAATGCCTTGCGGAAAATGAACGTAGTTCCCTTCATTAACCGAATAAATAGTACCATCTAAAGGAAACTGCATATTGGGATGTGATAGGTAAAAGGTCCCTATAGCTGGGTTAAGCGTAAACCCATTAACACCATTCCCAGTAGTATAAACTAACATGGTAGACGTACCATATACCACATAGCCTGCCGCTACCTGTTTACTTCCTTTTTGAAGGAAATCATCAAGTCCAACTGGAGTCCCAATAGGAGTAACACGACGGTAAATGGAGAAGATAGTCCCTACTGAAACATTAACGTCAATATTAGAAGACCCATCCAACGGGTCAATTAAAACAACATATTTATTCTGGTGGTTTTCATCCTGACTGTTAATACTTATAAAATCGTCTTCCTCTTCACTTGCTATACCACAAACAATGTTACGTTTGGTAAGGGTTTGTATAAACTTTTCATTAGCATAAACATCCAGCTTTTGCTGGTTTTCCCCTTGAACATTAGTATCGCCCACATCGCCTATAATATCGACCAAGCCAGCCTTATTGACTTCGTGATTTACTACTTTTGCCGCCAAACGAATAGAATTGAGTAAACTGGACAGTTCCCCTGATGAGTATTTAAAAGAAGTCTGGTTTTCAATAATAAATTCACCTAAAGTCTGCTTTTTGTAGGACATGCGTCGTTATTTTTTGCTGCAAATATCCAATAAATTTTAGCTAACTACAACGTTTTCGTAAACTAATCATGGCTTTAAATAATCAACTTTAAACTATATTTGAAAAATCTCAAAATAATTATGGATTATACAATAAGAGACGCTACAAAACATGATATGTCTGCCGTTCTGGAGCTGATAAAAGAATTAGCGGTTTTTGAAAAGGAACCTGATGCCGTAGAGGTAACGGTTACAGACCTACAGAGTGATGGCTTTGGTGAGGCTCCAGCATTTCATTGTTTTGTTGCCGAAGTTAACTCAAAAATAGAAGGTATCGCCTTAATATATAACCGTTACTCCACTTGGAAAGGCAAAGCTATCCATTTGGAAGATTTAATAGTAAGCGAAGCCATGCGTGGTAGTGGACTTGGTACAGCACTATTGAATGAAGTTGTTAAATATGCGCATAACCTAGGCGTTAAACGTGTGAACTGGGAAGTGTTGGATTGGAACGAACCTGCCATTAAGTTCTATGAAAGCAAAGGAGCTAATGTGATGCGCGAATGGGATGTTGTACATTTAAACGAAGCTGGAATTAAGAATTATGTTGATAATATTTAGTTGTAAATAACTGTAGTAGTTCAAGAAACTGAATGGAAAACTTAATTGGAGCAATTGTATTTTTAATAGTTGGTGGTAGATTTTTATACGCTGGATATTATGTTCGAAATTCAAATCGTAAAATACAAACAAAGAGAACTGCATTCATCAACCATTAACTCAATAACCAATAACTCAATAACCATTAACTCAACATGCAGATATTTAAATTTGGCGGCGCTTCAGTAAAAGATGCCAACGGTGTAAAAAACCTAGCTAATGTTTTACAAACCATAGGTTATGATAGTACTCTGGTAGTGGTTTCGGCTATGGGAAAAACAACTAATGCCCTTGAGGTGGTTATTAAAAACTATTTCAACAACAAGCCTGAATTACAAAGTGCATTGCAAGAAGTTAAAAAATACCATAATGAAATCCTTTTGGAACTTTTTGACAACGAGAACCATTCAGTATTTAAAAACGTTAGTACACTTTTTAATGAATTAAATACCTTTTTAAACACTAACAAATCACCCGATTATAATTTTGTTTACGATCAGGTTATTGGCTATGGTGAGTTAATTTCTACTACCATAATAAGCGAATACCTTAACAGCGTCAACATAAAAAACAATTGGATAGATGTTAGAAATTACATTAAAACAGATACCTATTACCGACGTGCCAATGTTGATTGGGAAGTGACACAAAGTTTAATAACCCAAAACCTAAACACGTTAACTCTAAACATAACGCAAGGGTTTTTAGGCAGCGATGCCAATAATTTTACGACCAGTTTAGGCAGGGAAGGAAGCGATTATACCGCTGCCATTTTTGCCTATTGCCTTAACGCCAAAAGCGTAACCATTTGGAAAGACGTTCCGGGTGTGTTAAATGCCGATCCACGCCATTTTGAAAATGCCAAATTACTCAACAAAATATCCTATCGCGAAGCCATAGAACTGGCTTTTTATGGTGCATCGGTAATACATCCTAAAACGCTACAGCCTTTACAGCGCAAGGAAATACCCTTGTTTGTGAAATCGTTTTTAAACCCCAAGGCAAACGGCACAATAATATGTAAGGATATTGTTTTAGAACCCATGATGCCCTGTTTTATCGTTAAAAATAATCAAGTGCTCATTAGTTTGTCCTCATTAGACTTTTCATATATTGTTGAAGAAAACATAAGTAATATTTTCAACTTGTTGCATCAGCATAAAATGAAGGTGGACGTTATTCAAAATTCGGCTATTAGTTTTTCAGTATGCGTGGACAATATTTACAATAATCTGGACAAATTATTGTTGCAATTAAAAGCAAATTTTAAAGTAGTTTGCCACCAAAATGTTTCGTTATACACCATTAGGCACTATAATGATAAGGCCATTGCACAAATTGAAACTGGTAAAACGGTATTATTAAAACAACTAACACAAGAAACCGTTCAAGTCGTTACCCAATAGTTTTATTTAGTACATTTATGCCCATGACCAAACCACAATATTCTGGATTAGTATCTGCTAAAGAAGTTGCCAAGGCCATCCAAATGGATAAATATGGTGTTATAGGCACGTTTATAGGTTGGATTTTAATGAAACTACTTAAAATATCCACCCTCAACAAAATTTACCTCAGCAACAAACATCTAGAAGATTTAAACTTTTTAAATGGTATTTTGGACGATTTTCAAATCAAGTTTGAAATTCCCGAGGAAGATCTAAAACGCTTGCCCAAAGAAGGGCCATATATTACCGTGTCCAATCACCCACTAGGAGGCATAGATGGGATATTACTTTTAAAATTAATGTTGGAACAACGTAAGGACTTTAAGATTATCGCTAATTTTTTATTGCATCGTATAGAGCCCCTAAAACCTTATATTATTCCCGTTAATCCTTTCGAGGACAGAAAGGAAGTGATGTCTAGTGTTTCTGGGTTTAAAAATTCCATTTTACATTTAAGGGATGGGCATCCTTTAGGTATTTTTCCAGCAGGAGAAGTTTCGACCTACAGGGATGGTAAATTGGTAGTTGATAAGCCTTGGGAAGAAGCTGCTATGAAACTCATTAAAAAAGCCGAAGTACCTATTGTCCCAATTTATTTTCACGCCAAGAACAGTAAGCTATTTTACAAGTTATCAAAAATTAATGACACTTTTAGAACAGCCAAGTTACCTTCGGAACTATTAACGCAAAAACGCCGTGTAATTAAGGTAAGAGTTGGAAAACCCATTGCTGTAGCCGATCAAAAAGAGTTTGAAGGACTAGAGGAATTTTCAAATTTTGTGCGTAAAAAAACCTATATGCTGTCTAATGCTTTTGAGGATAAACCAAAAATATTAGAAAACATATCCTCGTCGTTAAAACCCCCTAAACCTCCTAAAAATATTGTTACTCCGGTTGACAATAACACTATGAACCAAGAAGTTGAAGTCCTTCGAGAAAAAGACAATCGCTTATTAACAAGTAAAAATTATGAAGTGTTTTTAGCCGAGGCCGAACATATTCCTAATATTTTAAGGGAAATAGGACGGTTACGGGAAATTACTTTCAGGGAAGTTGGAGAAGGTACTAATGAAGCCATCGATCTGGATAGCTTTGATAGTTACTACCACCACATGTTTTTATGGGATAACGAAAAGCAGGTTATCGTTGGGGCTTACCGTATGGGCTTAGGATCGCTAATTTTTGACCATTATGGAATTAACGGATTTTATCTGCAGGACCTGTTTCGTTTTGAACCAGAATTGTACAAAATGATGAGCCAGTCCATAGAAATGGGACGTGCCTTTATCATTAAAGAATACCAGCAACGCCCCATGCCTTTATTTTTACTTTGGAAAGGTATTGTACATACCACCTTACGCTATCCAGAACATAAGTATTTAATTGGTGGGGTAAGTATTAGCAACCAGTTTTCTAACTTCTCAAAGTCGCTGATGATTGAGTTTATGAAATCGCATTATTACGACCCCTACATAGCACAATACGTGCACCCAAAAAAGGAATTTAAGGTAAAGTTGAAGGATGCCGACAAGGACTTTGTTTTTGATGAAACCGAAGCCGACTTAAACAAGTTCGATAAGATTATTGATGAAGTGGAACCAGGGGCCTTGCGCTTGCCCGTACTGCTTAAAAAGTATATTAAACAAAACGCCAAACTGGTTGCCTTTAATGTAGACCCCTTATTTAACAATGCGGTAGATGGGTTGATGTACATTAAAATTGCCGATCTTCCAGAAAGCACCGTACGTCCCGTTATGGAAGAATTCCAGGCCGAATTGGAACGAAAGTTGGAGAATAATTGAGGTTAGTTTTTCACTGCCGTCCAAAAGTTTTTGAAAACGGGCAATAAAGTTTCTGTGTCCCTTTGTTTATAGGGGCATAATTAATTGTTTGCTGGAATTATC
>NZ_JAIOUU010000010.1:0-116527 GCF_019931125.1 Aestuariivivens sp. NBU2969 | reverse complement strand
GATAATTCCAGCAAACAATTAATTATGCCCCTATAAACAAAGGGACACAGAAACTTTATTGCCCGTTTTCAAAAACTTTTGGACGGCAGTGACTTACCTTATACAAAACCATTTATAAACGTCTTAACTTATCGTTTTAATACATCTAAAAAGCAATAAAACAATTATAGGAATCTCAAGAAACATGACTAATGTCAATGCAAGTTGACTTTATTTAACACATTTTTATTAGGTCTTTTATTCTTTGTGCTGCAGTTTCAGCTGTAATATCCCTTTGTGGGGATCCAAACATTTCATAACCCACCATGAATTTCTTTACAGTAGCACTACGCAACAATGGTGGATAAAAACTCATGTGCCAATGCCAATGACTTTGGTCTTCTCCATTTGTTGGGGCTTGATGTATACCACTTGAATACGGAAACGAAGTATTAAACAATTTATCATAAGCCTTAGTTAAAACCGAAATGGCATCAGCATAAAGTAGAGCTTCTTCATCATTCATATCCAAGATACTCGATTGACGGGTTTTAGGCACAATCATAGCCTCAAACGGCCATACCGCCCAAAATGGAACTAACACCACAAAAGCATCGTTTTGGTAAATGATGCGTTCATTTTTTTCTAATTCCTGCTTCAAATAATCTCCTAACAAACTGCTATTGTTTTTTTTATAGTAGTATAGTTGTTGGGTATTTTTTTTGTCGACTTCATTAGGCAATGTAGACTGACTCCAGATTTGTCCGTGTGGGTGCGGGTTACTACATCCCATTACAGCTCCCTTATTTTCAAATATTTGAACGTAGTTAATTAAATTATTTTCACCAAGCGCTTTATATTCCCTTTGCCACGCAAAAACCACTTTCTGAATTTCACTTGGTGTCATATCAGCCAAACTCTTGGAATGATCTGGACTAAAGCAAACCACTTTACATATACCTTTCTCACTTCTTGCCATTAATAACCCGTCTTCAACAGAAAATGAAGGTGAATCACTTTGTAAAGCCGCAAAATCGTTGGTGAAAATAAAAACGTCTTTATAATTTGGGTTCACTTCACCATTAACCCTTGTATTTCCTGCACATAAATAACACGTTTCATCATAGGTTGGTCGTTTTTCATTTGATATAACCTCATTCTGACCTTGCCATGGACGTTTAGCCCTGTGAGGTGAAACTAAAACCCACTCCCCTGTTAAAATATTGAATCGCTTATGTGAATAATCCTGTAAATCTGTATTTTTCATTTTATTAATATTTTGCAGACTACTTTACAATATGTGTCCCTTCAGATAATTCTATAAAGTAAACCGAACATGCTTTATCGAACTCTTTTTCATAAGCTTTAGATACCACATCTGCAAATGCCCTAGCCTTGGTTTTCTCAACTAGATTAATAGTACATCCACCAAAACCGCCACCCATCATTCTAGCACCCAGAACACTTTTATTTAGTTTTGCCTGTTCAACTAAAAAATCAAGCTCATCACAACTTACTTTATATTGCTTTGATAATCCTTCGTGAGATCTATAAATTAAACTACCAAGTGTCTCTAAATCGTTATCTTCTAAAGCTTTAGATGCCATGATAGCTCTATTATTTTCTTGAATAACATATAAGGCTTTTTGATAGTTTTCCGGCGTTACCTTGTCCTTAACTGTTTCTAAATCAATTACTGTTGCATCCCTTAAGGCCTTAACACCTAATAATTGGGCAATACTTTCACAGGCCGAACGTCTATCGTTATAGGCACTATCAGATAAACTATGTTTTACATTAGTGTTTATTAGCATTAACTGGTGGTCCTTAAAATTAATTTCATAAGGCTTAGATTGTACTGTTCTGCAATCCAATAATAAAGCATGGTCTTTCTTACCAAACATGCTGGCATATTGATCCATAATACCACACTTAACACCTACATAATTATGCTCCGCCTTTTGAGAAATTAAAATCATTTCCTCTTTGGTCAAATTCAAACCAAAAAGCTCATTAAGTCCAAACACTACACTATTTTCTAGTGCTGCCGATGACGACATTCCTGCACCACTTGGTATATCTCCCTTAAAAACGATATTGAAATTACCTACAACCTTATTCCTGTTTTGAATTTCAGCAACAACACCCAGAACATAATTTTCCCAACTACCTTCTTCCTGAGGTTTTAACTTATCCAATTCAAATTCAATATGGCCATCCATATCCAATGCATGTGCAGAAGAATACCCTGATTCGCTTTTTTGAATAGCAGCTGCAATACCCTTATCCACTGCTGCCGGAAAAACAAAGCCTTCATTATAATCTGTATGTTCTCCAATAATATTAATCCTTCCAGGTGAAAAAACAAGTAATGGTTCTATACCAAAGTTTTTTAAATAATTTTCTTTTACATCATTAATTAACTGCTCCTTCATTTTAGTTTGATTTTGTTTGTTATATTATTTTTATAAGCCATTCAATAGTATAAACTTCATTAGGTTTTAAAACCTCTAAGCCCAATTTATTGTTATAACTGTCTGATACACCGGTAGTAGGCTCAATAGCAATGGTATTGGCTTTTGGAGGCGTATATACTTGTAAAAAATTGTTATTCCCCGATGCGTTAAACTGCAGGTCATATTTAGGGGTTTTAAATAATACTTTATCAGAGTTCAAAGCCCAGCAATCATCCAACTGCTTGTTTTCTATTTTTATCGGTAGTTCAGTACTGGTTTTAGTCGTACCTGTGGTGATGTTACGGTCTCCCAAAATAATTTTACATGTACTATCCATAAGTATTTCACTCTCATAAAGATTCTCACTATGAAAATAAGGATGCCAGCCAAGTGTAAACGGAAACGCTTTTGCACTAGTATTTTTAACCGTTACTTTTAAAGCTAACACATCTTTTCTGAACTCATATTTTATTTGAATATTAAATGTATAAGGAAAGCCTTTAGTTTCATTGATTTCATTATATTGAAGTAGTATCGATACACAGTCTGCTTCAGTTTTTGATTCAACGACTTCAAAAGATTTATTGTATACCAATCCATGCAGCGCATTATTTTCTTCTTTCTGATTAGTTTCTAACTTAAAAACCTTTCCTTTAAACATATATTCCCCATCCTTAACCCTATTGGCAAAAGGGAACAAAATGGATGATGCGTAAGTGTCATCATATGTTAATGGTGATAAATCCCGAATAATAGCATGTCCGTTGAGTGTCAATTCTCGAAGGCTTGCCCCTTGATTTAAATATATTTTAGCATACAACCTATTTTTGGCATTTTCTACCTCTATAAAATGTGATACTTTATTATAATTTATCTGGTACATTTAAAAAAGTTATAATGAATTTCTAATAATTAAACTATGGGGGTTTTCAATTCGCACTTGTTCTTTATTAAGTATCATTTCCGCAAGTCGTTTTCCCATAGCATTAAAATCTGTAGATATGGTAGTAATACCTCCTTCAACAATTTCCTTGAGTAAGGTATCATTGTAAGATATAACCCCTACATCCTCAGCCAAAGATAGCTTCTCCTTTTTTAGAGCTTTAATGATATACAACAAACTTTTATCGTCCGGGATAATATATACATCTCCAAGTTTAGGAATATGATTTTTAACTGATTCAATTACTACATTTGAAAAGTTGTGGTCATCACAAAAACGCTGAAATCCCTTTAACATGCCTGCAGGCTGTTTATCTTGTGGAAATACTAATATTAACTTTTCATATTTTTCTATAAGTTGGATCGCTTCTTTAAGATTCTTATAAATTGCTTCTTCAAAATTTTGGTATATGGAAGCATATTCTGTTAAATCATCATGCACCTGATCTAAAATATACACCCTCTCGGCTGGCAAAATTTTAATAACTCCATTAGTATTAAGCAAATTAGCAGGCATAATTACATAGTAACTATACGCTCCTAAATTGTCATAAATAAGTTTGTCGAAAATTGATTTATTAAAATGATGAAAAAATATATCGACATGAACATTATCGGTTAAGTGCTCCAAAAATGAATTATACAAGTCTTCCTTAAACGAATTCAACTCGTCAAACAACAAAAAAATTTTTTGCTGCACTTCTATGTCTTCGCTTGAAACATAATAGCCTTTCCCAACAATGGACTGAATAATACCACGGTTTTTTAATTCATTAAACGCCATTAAAACCGTATCCCTTGACAGTGAATGCTCAGCTTTAACTTTATTTATCGAAGGGATTTTGTCTCCTTTTTTGAGCACACCCGAAGCAATAGCATCTTCAATTGAATCAACAATTTGCTTGTACTTTGCTTTACCAATATTACTCTTAACAGATATCATATTATTAGACAAATATACATATTTTTAAAAAACCTACTACTACCCACTAGTTTGGTTTTTTTAATTGAAATTTCAATTTTAATTTATATATTTGGCTTTCGCATTCATTTTTTATGAATGATTTTAAACAAAAATTATTTATAAACCAATTAAAGATTATACAAACTAAACACCACTAAAAACTATGACAACCGGATTTCACACATGGGATTATATTGTCTTCATCGCTTACGCCATTCTAATTTTAGGCGTAGGCCTATGGGTATCCAGAGACAAGAAAGGGCATCAAAAAAATGCTGAAGATTATTTTTTGGCAAGTAAATCTTTACCCTGGTGGGCCATTGGAGCATCGCTTATTGCCGCCAACATATCTGCCGAACAGTTTATTGGCATGTCCGGTTCTGGTTTTGCCTCGGGCTTGGCCATAGCATCCTATGAATGGATGGCTGCCATTACCCTTATTATAGTCGGTAAATACTTTTTGCCAATCTTTATCGAAAAGGGCCTATACACTATCCCTGAATTTGTTGAAAAACGCTTTTCCACAAACCTAAAAACCATTTTAGCTGTTTTTTGGATTGCATTATACGTATTTGTTAACCTCACAACAGTGCTTTACCTAGGATCTCTTGCCCTTGAGACCATTATAGGTGTCCCTCTAATTTATGGCGTTATTGGTTTGGCTTTATTTGCAGCCGCTTATTCTCTTTATGGTGGTCTATCGGCAGTGGCCTGGACTGATGTTATACAAGTGGTATTTTTGGTTTTAGGTGGACTTGTAACCACTTACCTAGCATTAAACACAGTGTCTGGAGGCGAAGGTGTCCTAGCTGGATTAAATTCCGTTTTTGAGGCAGTTCCTGAAAGATTTGAAATGATACTTGACAAATCTAATCCAGAATACAAGAACTTACCAGGCTTAGGTGTGTTGGTAGGCGGAATGTGGGTTGCCAATTTATATTATTGGGGGTTCAATCAGTATATCATTCAAAGAACTTTAGCTGCCAAGTCCTTAAGAGAGGCCCAAAAGGGTATATTGCTGGCCGCATTTTTGAAACTTATCATACCCCTAATTGTTGTTATCCCTGGAATTGCCGCTTATGTTATTATTAACGATCCTGAATTAATGGCAAGCCTTGGCGAAATTGCAACAAGAAACATCCCATCGTTGGAACAGGCCGATAAAGCTTACCCTTGGTTATTGCAGTTTTTACCAACTGGGCTAAAAGGCGTTGCTTTTGCCGCATTGGCCGCTGCCATTGTATCGTCTTTGGCATCGATGCTTAATTCCACATCCACCATCTTCACCATGGACATTTACAAGCAATACATAAATAAGCATGCAAGTGATAAGGCTACGGTAAATACTGGGCGGATTTCTGCCTTCATTGCTTTGGTCATTGCCTGTGTCATGGCACCCCTTTTAGGCAATCTAGATCAAGCGTTCCAATTTATACAAGAATATACAGGAGTGGTAAGTCCTGGCATTTTAGCGGTATTCCTATTAGGCCTGTTCTGGAAAAAGACCACGAACAAAGCTGCTATTGTTGGTGCCTTGTCCTCAATACCTATCGCTATGTACTTTAAAGTTGCCCCTAAAGGCTGGTCTTCGTCACCGTTCTTTGTTGACGTTCCGTTTATGGACCAAATGGGATATACCTTGTTATTGACCATGTTGGTAATTGCCATTTACAGCTACGTCCAACATAAAGGTGCTGATGATACCAAAGGCATTCCGATTACAAAAGCCCTGTTCAAAACATCACCTTTGTTTAATATAGGCTCATTTGTTGTTATGCTTATACTAACTGTATTATACGCTATGTTTTGGTAAAATTAAACCCTCTCAAAAATTACCTTTAGCCTTATAATCCTTTTATAAGGCTATTTTTTTATCAATTACCATATAATCAAATAACAATAAATTGCTGGCTTTATAGTTATAAAAAAATGAAACGGATAAAATTATTCATAGTATTAATAGCTATTGCTCAACAATACTTCTCTTGTTCTAGTAATGGTGAAGGCCCTGAACCGCAAAAACTGGAATTTCAAGCAATAACTAACATCTCTTACGGCACTGATAGTAACCAAATTTATGACATCTATCTACCTGAAGGACGAACTACAAATACTAAACTAATGATTCTGGTTCATGGAGGCGGTTGGACTTCAGGGGATAAAAGTAGCATGAATTATCTTATTGAATTATATCGTGCCTATTTTCCAGATTTGGCATTGGTAAATATTAATTATAGGCTTTCGGACGAAAATAATCCCCCCTATCCCATGCAAATCAATGATATTACTTTAATCATCAATCAGTTAAAAAATAAAAAAAACGAGTATGTCATCTCAGAAAATTATGGGTTTTTAGGTGTAAGCGCGGGCGGTCATCTATCACTATTATGGAGTTATGCTTTTGACAAGGGTAATAACGTAAATATGGTTTGTAGCATTGTTGGACCAACTAATTTTACCGATCCGGCTTACCTAAATAGTACCAATCCCCAACTGCAGGAACTTTTGGAAATCTATGGAATCAATCCTTCCATAGATTATTTAAAAGAAGTAAGTCCGTTACATCAAGCCACAAAAATGTCACCACCTACAATTTTATTTTACGGGGGACAAGACCCTTTAATTCCCACTTCTCAAGGCACCGATCTGAGAGATAAATTAAATATTTTAAATGTTGTTAATGAGTTTACTTTATATCCTGGAGCTGGGCATGGTTGGGGTGATAATGAAGAAGAATTAGCTTTACTATTGGATACCTGGAACAAAATAAAAAACTTCACCCAAACCTACCTTTAATTAAAAGTATCTTTCTAACCTACAAAACCATTTCTTGAATGCGAACCATCACAAAATGGTTTGTTATTAGAATGTCCACACCTACAAAATGCAGTAGTTTTACGTTTTTCCTCTTTTGTACCGTCTATATTTGTTACCTCTAAGTTCCCATGAACTAATAATGGTCCGTTTGCCATGACCTCAACTTTAACATCTACCTTATTTATAGGGTCTTTAGGTTTGTTATTCAAATAAAAACTTAAGGCTCCAGATGGGCATTGTTTAACCTGGTTTATTATTGTATCTGTATCGGCCGAATCTATTCTTACCCAGGGTCGCAATCTGGGTCTAAACACTTGCGGAAGGCCTTTGGCGCAAATTCCCGAATGCACACACTTTTCAGCTTCCCAAACTACAGTAACTTCACCATTTGTATATTTTCGTTTAACACCCATACCATAAAGTTTAATTAAATATACAAAAAAGTCCTCTTGAAATTAGCAATTTTTGACTGTCTTAACTTAAGTTAGAATTCTTATTTTTGTTAGAAACCGAAAAACATTCCAAATTGTCCAGTTATAAATTAGGTCTCGATTTTGCTTTACATCAAGATCAAAATGACCAATTAAAACCCTATAAAAATCAGTTTCACATTCCTAAAAATTCCAAGGGCAAGGAATTAATTTACATGACTGGAAACTCGCTTGGACTTCAACCTAAACAAACTAAAGCATATGTTGATCAAGAGCTACAGGACTGGGCTAATTTGGGTGTTGAAGGTCATGTTCATGCAAAAAACCCTTGGCTTTCTTACCATGAATTCTTAAATGATAGCATGGCCAAAATTGTTGGCGCCAAACCTATGGAAGTCGTTGTAATGAATACGCTTACTGCTAATTTGCATTTTATGATGGTTTCTTTTTACCAGCCAACAAAAAGACGGTTCAAAATACTTATTGAAAGTGATGCTTTTCCATCAGATAAATATGCTGTAGAATCGCAATTACGACATCATGGCTTTGATGACAAAGAGGGTTTAATACTTTGGAATCCGCGTAAAAATGAAGAACTGCTAAACTATGACGATTTAGAAAGCATTCTTGAAACTCAAGGTAACGAAATAGCACTCATTCTGATTGGCGGTGTTAATTACTATACGGGGCAGTTTTTTGATTTAAAGCGCATTACCCAACTAGGGCATAAATATGGTTGTTTGGTTGGTTTTGATTGTGCACATGGTGCTGGCAATGTAAAACTCAATCTGCATGATTCTGGTGCCGATTTCGCCGTTTGGTGCACTTACAAATACTTAAACTCGGGACCTGGAAGTTTGGGCGGCTGTTTTGTACACAAACGCCATGCTTATCGCAAGGATTTAAATCGTTTTACAGGTTGGTGGAGTCATAACAAGCAAACCCGATTTAACATGCGAAAGGAATTTGATCAATTACCTGGTGCAGAAGGCTGGCAATTAAGCAATCCACCTATCCTATCTATGGCAGCCATAAGGGCGTCTATGGATATGTTTAATGAAGTAGGAATGGAAAAACTTATCAAAAAATCAAAAAAACTAACGGGCTATTTTGAGTTTTTATTAAAGGCATTAGGAGAAGATATTATTAGAATCATAACCCCAGAAAAACCTGAAGAACGGGGTTGCCAATTATCCATTCAAGTTAAGAACGCCGATAAAACATTACATAAAAAATTGACTGAAAGTGGTGTTATAAGCGATTGGCGAGAACCAGATGTGATTCGTTGTGCACCTACACCATTATACAATTCGTTTGAAGATGTTTATCGTTTGGTTGAAAAATTAAAGGCCATTTTAAATGCGTAAACAACAAAACATAATTATTATTGGGGCAGGACTTTGTGGTAGTCTGCTGGCATTGCGTCTAGGACAACGTGGTTACAATGTAACGGTTTACGAAATGCGGCCAGACTTGCGCAAAGTAAATATAAGTGCAGGTCGCTCTATTAACTTGGCCTTTTCAAATCGTGGCAACAAAGCCATGAAACTTGTTGGATTAGAGGATAAGGTAAAAGCACTTTGCATTCCTATGTATGGCCGTATGATCCACGACAGAAATGGAAACACATTTCAATCTAATTATAGTGGACGGAAACATGAGTATATCAACTCTGTGTCTCGTGGCCAACTTAATGCTTTGCTCCTAGATGAGGCGGAGAAACACGAAAATGTTTCGCTTTATTTTAACAAAAAGTGTAAATCCGTAAACTTTCAAAAAATAACAGCCCTATTTAAAGACTACAATACCAATACAGAATTTGAAGAAGATGCCGATGTTATTATTGCAACAGATGGAGCGGGATCCGCTATGCGGAAAAGCTATTTTTTAGGCAAAAAATTCCTGTTCAGTTTCTCGCAGGATTATTTAACCCATGGTTATAAAGAACTAAGTATTTTACCCAATAACGATGGGAGTTATAAAACATTTAAGAATGCACTTCATATTTGGCCACGTGGTAATTTTATGCTCATCGCCCTACCTAATTTGGATGGTAGTTTTACGGTAACTTTATTCTTAAGTTACGATGAAGGAGAATACAATTTTAACAACCTGACCAACGACAAGATCGTTTTGGAATTTTTCAAAAAAGAATTTCCAGATGCCCTTGCTATAATGCCTAATCTACTAAAAGATTTTTTTAAAAATCCAACAGCTGCTTTGGGTACCGTAAAATGTTCACCCTGGCACTATAAGGGCAACACTTTATTAATGGGTGATGCTGCCCATGCTATTGTACCGTTTTATGGGCAAGGTATGAATGCTTCATTTGAAGATGTAGTAGAATTTGATGCTGTTATGAACAAATATGAGCAGAGCTTCTCTGCTGACAAAGCCAACTGGGAAACTGTCTTTACCGAATACGAAAAAACACGAAAAAAAGATACCGACGCCATTGCCGACTTGGCTATAGACAACTTTTATGAGATGCGCAATCATGTTGCCAATACTATGTTCCAAGAAAAGCGTAAATTAGAGATGACTTTAGAAAAGGCATTTCCAAATGAATATTATTCAAAATATGCATTAGTTACATTTAATGAGGATATTGGTTACAGAGAAGCCATGCTAAAAGGTCGCGCTCAGGATAAAGCCATTTTAAAGCTACTTGCAGATGGAAAATTGAATATAAATGATGATTTAAAATCAATATTAAAACAAATAAAACAAGAAACTGAAGCTATTCTAGAAGACGATAGAATAGTGGGCATGAAAAACTAGCTGTATGAAAGACGACACAGTAACACCACGAGGAGCATATCCCCACACTAAACGTGTAGGCAATTTTATATTTGTATCAGGCACAAGCTCTAGACGTCCAGATAATACCATCGCTGGTGTAGAAACCATTGACGGCTTGGGTACCAAGCATCTCAATATAGAAGTACAAACCCGTGAAGTGATAAAAAATATTGAAATGAATTTAACCAAAGAAGGTGCTTCACTAAAAGATGTAGTAGATATTACTTCTTTTTTGGTTAACATGAACGATTTTGCTGGTTATAACAAAGCCTATGCGGAATTTTTTGATGCTGAAACTGGCCCCACCAGAACAACGGTAGCAGTGCACCAATTACCACATCCAGACTTAGTAGTAGAAATTAAGGTTGTGGCATATATTGGAAATTAAATAATAAACTAAATATCATCTATTTTACCATGACTCGATAAAGAACAAGCATGAAAATCCAAAACTTCATAAATGGTCAATTCCATGACCCCATCTTAAACAATTGGTTGGACAATTATTGTCCGGCCAATGGTGAAGTGTATGGACAAACCCCCAATTCTTCGAGAATCGATGTTGAAAATGCGTATATAGCCGCCCAATCGGCTTTTCCAAGTTGGTCACAAACTTCATTTGAGGAACGTAGTAAGATACTTATAAAAATTTCAGAGCTTTTAGAAACCAATTTGCAACGTTTTGCCGAGGCTGAAAGTAAAGACAATGGGAAGCCTGTAAATCTTGCTAAGACAATTGACATCCCAAGGGCGGCAAGTAATTTTAGTTTCTTTGGTAATGCCATTACTCAATTTGCAAGTGAAAGTCACGAGAGTGTAGGGCACCAAGCCATTAACTATACATTAAGGCAACCTCTTGGGGTAGTTGGCTGTATTTCACCTTGGAATCTTCCACTTTACCTCTTTACCTGGAAAATTGCTCCAGCTTTAGCCACAGGCAATTGCGTCATAGCCAAACCTAGTGAGATTACTCCTTTAACAGCTTATCTCTTGGGAGAGTTATGTAATGTAGCTGGACTCCCCTCAGGTGTTTTAAATATCGTTCATGGTTCAGGAGCCACAACTGGACAAGCTATTATTGAACACCCAAATATTAAAGCTATTTCGTTTACTGGCGGTACAAAAACGGGAGCACACATTGCCAAAATTGCAGCTCCCATGTTTAAAAAATTATCCCTGGAATTGGGAGGCAAAAACCCAAACATCATTTTTGCCGACTGTGATTACCATGATATGCTAGATACCACAATACAATCATCATTTAACAATCAAGGTCAAATTTGCTTATGTGGCAGTCGTATTTTTGTACAGTCTTCAATTTATTATAAATTTAAAAATGATTTTGTCCATCGCGTTAAGCAACTTAGAGTTGGCCATCCATCGAAAAAAGACTCCCAAATTGGTGCTTTGGTTTCAAAATCACATTTAGAAAAAGTCTTGCAATATATTAAAATTTCTCAACAAGAAGGTGGCAATATTTTATGTGGTGGTAGTAAAGTAGCGGTCAAAGGTTTTGAAAATGGGTATTACCTTGAACCAACCGTTATTGAAGTGGCAACCAATGCATGTACCATTAACCAAGAAGAAGTATTTGGCCCAGTCGTTACTATGATGCCCTTCAATAGTGAAGATGAAGTGCTACGAATGGCTAATAATGTGAAATATGGTCTTTCGGCCACCATTTGGACGAACGATTTAAAGCGCACCATGCGTTTGAGCGACCAAATTCAAGCTGGCATTGTGTGGGTTAACACATGGATGATGCGGGATTTACGCACGCCTTTTGGTGGCTCCAAAGCAAGTGGCTTAGGACGCGAAGGCGGATTTGAAGTCCTGCGCTTTTTTACAGAACCTAAAAATGTATGTATAAAATATTAATGCGAACTATGCTACTGAACTGCCATACTAAGTTTAAAGAAATGTAGGTAAAATCTAATTATTAATTAAATCAACTCATGAAACAGCCTGAAATAAGTTCAGGAAAACATATTATGAATTTAAACCTAACCAACAAAAACGCCTTGGTTTGCGGAAGCACCCAAGGCATAGGAAAAGCAACAGCCATCGCATTGGCCCGGGAAGGCGCTAATGTTGTACTCGTAGCTAGAAATAGAGAACGTCTAAAAGAAGTATTATCACAATTACCTGAATCTGGAAACCACAGCTATATTGTAGCCGACTTTTCTAACCCAAGGGATCTACAAGAGCAGGTCATTAAATTTATTGAAAAGCATCACGGTTTTCATATTTTGATTAATAATACCGGAGGTCCTAGAAGCGGTGATATTTTAAACGCTAGTTTAGAAGAGTTTGAAAAAGCCTTTACCCTGCATCTTAAGTGTAATCATGTATTGGCGCAGTCTACTATACCGTACATGAAAGAAGCTGGTTTTGGCAGAATTGTTAATGTAATTTCCACTTCGGTTAAAGAACCTATTCCTGGTCTTGGAGTGAGCAATACCATTAGAGGTGCAGTAGGTAATTGGAGTAAAACATTAGCTACTGAACTTGGTCCATATGGCATTACTGTAAACAATGTATTGCCCGGATTTACTGAAACCGAACGTCTTACTGAAATTATAAAAATTAAGGCCGCTAATGAAGATAGGGAATATGAAGATATGGCCGAAATTATGAAAAACTACACCCCCGCAAAGCGATTTGCCAAACCTGAAGAAACAGCCAATGTTATCACGTTTTTAGCAAGTGAAGCGGCAAGTTATGTTAATGGAATTAACATTCCTGTGGATGGTGGTCGCACAAAAAGTTTGTAACTTTATGAATATAAATTCAATCCCATGAACAAATTAGTTTCTCCTTTAAATTTTAAAACTTGGATAGAAGAAAATAGACATCATTTAAAGCCTCCTGTTGGCAACAAAGTGATTTGGAAAGACGCTGACTTTATCGTCATGGTTGTTGGCGGCCCAAACAGCCGTAAAGATTATCACTATAATGAAACACCTGAGTTTTTCTATCAGGTTGAAGGCGATATTGTTTTAAAGGTAATTGATAACGGCACACCCAAAGACGTCCATATCAAGGAAGGTGATATTTACCTGCTACCACCTAAAGTACCTCATTCACCACAGCGAGGGGCCAATACCGTTGGATTGGTAATTGAATACAAACGCCCTGAGGGCATGAAAGATGCGCTCTTATGGTATTGTGAAAATTGCACCACCAAACTATATGAAGAAGATTTTACTTTGGAAAATATTGAAACCGATATGCCAAAGATTTTTGACAATTATTACAGTAATGAACTCAAAAGAACCTGTCCTAATTGTGGTCATGTTATGCAACCGCCTAAAAAAGTTAAAGTTAATTGAAAACAACCCATTGGTAAATACAAAGAAGTATGATAATGCAATCTTTAAACTTTGAAAGGTTGCCATTCCCAGAGTAATAGGGGTCACAACAACAAATAAATGGAAAAACGCAATCTAAGGATCAATGGCCATTCGCACTTACTTCCTTATCCTGAGGAAATACCAGGTTACATGCGTGAAAAGGGCATTTTTTGGGTAGATAAGGATAGGAAATTCATGCTTCAAAAAGATTGGAACCGTCCCATAACTGATTCCAGTTTCTTTTTGAACGAGAAATTAGAGTGGATGGAACGCAACAAAATAGATCATGCCGTAGTACTTAATTTATCACAACTATATGGCAATGGTTTACGTGTTGAAGAAATGAAAACAGCTCTTAGGTTTCAAAATGATTTTAATGCTCGTATACAACATGATTACCCCCGTAAATTCACCTGTGGCTTTGTTGTACACCCAGGTTTTTTAAGAAGCGCATGTTGGGAAATTGAACGTTGTGTAGAATCACTTGGCCTACAATTACTTTGTTTACCTACACACTACATGGATACCATAGGTACTTGGCGGTGCATTTTCGACGAAGAAAATGAACCCATATTCGAGCTAGCTAGCAAATATAACCTTGCTGTTGAAATACACCCATATGATGGCGAAAAATTCATAAAACTGGAAAACACCTCCTGGCGTTTCCACCTTATTTGGATGTTAGCCCAATGTGCAGATGCCTATCATTTTTTAACCCTAAACGGTTACCAAGAAAAGTTCCCCAATATGCGTACCTGCTTTGCCCATGGTGGGCAGTTAGCCCAAATAAATTTAGGGCGTCGCATACAAGGCTTTGATGGTCGTCCCGACCTCTTTGAAGGCAAGCATCACCCAAGAAAAGCTGTTGGACATAAAAACATCTTTTTCGATACATTGGTACACGATACAGGATCTTTAGAGCTCCTTATTAAAAACCAAGGTTCTAAACAAGTATTAATAGGGCTAGACGACCCATACCCTTTAGGTGAAATGGAAAGCGACAAGCAATCATCATATCCCGGAAAAATTTTAGATTTGGCTATTGAAAGAAATATCATTAATGAAACAGAACGTGACGCCATCTGGGAAGACAATGTCATTCAATGGCTTTGTGGTGATGATGAAACTGCAAAAGAAAAGTTATATAATAGAATTTTAAACTAATGCACTTTATACCCGAAGATTTAGATAACTATGTGGTAAACCATTCTGAAGACGAACCAGAATTATTACAGCAACTCAGTCGAGAGACTTATCAAAAAATATTACAGCCCCGAATGTTAAGCGGTCACTACCAAGGGCGGGTACTGAGTATGATTTCTAAATTAATTAACCCAAAAAACATACTGGAAATTGGTACCTATACAGGGTATTCAGCGTTGTGTTTAGCAGAGGGCATGAAATCTAATGGTGAGTTACACACTATCGATATCGATGAAGAATTATTTGATTTTCAACGTAGGTATTTTGATAAATCTACCTATGGAAAGCAAATTTTTCAACATTTAGGTAATGCTTTAGATATTATACCTAAACTTGATATGATTTTCGATTTGGTTTTTATTGATGCAGATAAAGAAAATTATTCAAACTATTTTAATGCTATAATTAATAAGTTAAATACGGGTGGTATTATTTTAAGCGACAATGTACTGTGGAGTGGTAAAGTATTAGACAAAACATTCAAAAAAGATGACACATCTACTCCTGCCCTTATTGAATACAATGCGTTATTAAAAAATGACAAACGTATTGAAACTGTTCTTATACCTATTAGGGACGGATTAACAATTAGCAGAAAAATGTAATAGCCTAATAAGACAATCTTATTAGAACTTGCGTTTCACCGACCCCGTAAAATCTTCTAAATCGTCTTTTACTTTGTCGAGTTCTTTTTTTACATCGGAAGTAATGCTGGTATCTATACCATGATTTTCGGCACTCTTGGTAATTTCATGTTTAATATCATTAGTAGCATCCTTTAGCGTACGCATACCTTTTCCTAAACCACGGGCTATTTCAGGTAACTTATCGGCACCAAAAACCATAATAGCTATAAATAGTATGAAAGCTATTTCTCCACCACTAATAAATAAAAATATTGCTTGTTGTATCACAATACAAATATAGTGAGTTGTTTGTTTAGAAAACAAAAGCCGATTGTAAAAAATCGGCCTTTATAAATAAAACGTTAGTTATCCTTGGATTTTCTTCTTAAACTTATCAAATTGACTTTCTTTTTCTTGTTTTGGCCATGAGTTATTGGACATATCTACATCTGCTGTTTCTAAATCTGGATCTACTACAATATTAGTAATTGCTTTATCCGTTTTAAAAACTTTAGTTACTTCTTTATCATTATAGCGCCATATCTGTGCCGGATATGTTTTTCTTTCTTTTGTACCATCTTCGTATGTCAATTCAACAATTATAGGCATGACAAGTCCACCTGGTTTCTCAAAAGTAACTTCGTAAAAATGATTAGGTGCTTTTTTTAATGCTTCTCTTTCACTGTCTGGTAACATTGCCAAATAATTATTTAAAACCTCAAAATCTGAAACTTCTTTAGCATCACTAGGCACAATGCCTTCTACAGCCTCCGCATAATAAATCAACTGACCTTTATAATCGTCTAGATTCATGTTGTAACGCTCTGCTATCTTCTTAGCATTTTCTGTTGGCTTATCAGTTAAATAATACTGCTTAACTTCTTTTACACCTATATCGGTATAATCAGTAGTATAAAACCACCCTCTCCAAAACCAATCTAGATCCATAGCAGAAGCATCTTCCATAGTTCTAAAAAAATCTGCTGGAGTTGGATGTTTAAACATCCAGCGTTGTGAATAGGTTCTAAAGGCGTAGTCAAACAATTCTGGCCCCATAATAGTTTGTCTTAGCATGTATAATCCAGCGGCAGGTTTTGTGTAAGCATTAGGACCAAATTGATACACATAATCACCTTGTGACATGATGGGTGATAAATAGGATTGATCACCACCCATATATGGCACAATATCTTTTGGCAAATTACCTGTTATAAAATTTGGATCGTAATCCAGCTCGGCCAAGGTTTCCACAAAAGAATTTAACCCCTCATCCATCCAGGTCCATTGACGTTCATCGCTATTTACTATCATAGGGAAAAAGTTATGTCCCACTTCGTGGGTAATAACGCCTATCATACCTCTCTTGGTTCTTTCAGAATAAGTACCATCTGGATTGGGGCGACCAAAGTTAAAACATATCATTGGGTACTCCATCCCCTGTCTTTCAGAGTGTACCGACACAGCCTTACTGTAGGGATAATCGAATGTTAATTTAGAGTACTCTTCCAAAGTATTAGCTACAACTCTAGTAGAATGTTCTTCCCATAAGGGATTACCTTCTTTTGGATACAGAGAAATAGCCATCACCGTTCTCCCATTAATATCTACAGCCATGGCATCCCAAATGTATTTTCTAGAGGATGCAAATGCAAAATCTCTAACTTGATTGGCTTTGAAATGCCAAGTCTTTGTTTTTGTACTACGCCCTTTTTCAGTTTGCTCTGCTTCTTCCTGTGTCACTATAAAAACAGGATCTTTGAATGATTTTTTAGCTATATCAAAACGTTTTTGCTGTTCTTTTGTTAAAACATCTTTTGGATTTTGTAGATCTCCAGTCGCCTCCAAAACATGATCGGCAGGAACAGTAATCTTCACTTCAAAATCACCAAACTCAAGAGCAAATTCACTTCTTCCCCAAAACTGCATATTTTGCCAACCCTCTACATTGTCATAAACACATAACCTTGGGTAAAACTGGGCAATAGTGTAGTTGTTATTTCCATCTGGAAACCTCTCCAAACCAGAACGGCCTCCATCTACATTTATATCGTTGATATTATACCACCATTTTATTTGAAACTTAAAAACGTCACCCGGAGCCAATGGCTTAGATAAGTTAATACGCATCATGGTTTGATTAATTGAGTGAGACAGATTAGAACCATCCTCATTTTTAACATATTCAATATTAAACCCACCATCGAACCGATCTTTTAAATTATCATTTATAAATGATACCGGGCCATTAAATGGATTGTTAAAATTCTCTGAATCAATATCTGGGGTTTTAGAGTCTTTTGCCCTCATATTTTGATCCAACTGAACCCATAAATACTCCAAGTAATCTTTTGAATTGTTATGGTAAGTTATCTTTTCATCTCCATAAACTCTATTGTTTGGTTCGTCCAACATAATGTTCATCACATAATCAACCTTTTGTTGTGTATAGGCATAACCAGGTGCACCTGATGCTGTTCTACTCTCATTTGGAGTTGCCAAAAGGTCTTTCATTTGCCTAAACTTATTTTGGTCGGTATGACCCTGTGGCTTAACTTTTTCCTGCTCTTGGGCAAATACACTAGAAGAAATAATAACAATCGATAACACTAAGTACTTAAATTTTTCCATCAATGAGTTTGGATTATTTATTAAATTATTGTTTTTAAGCTTAAAACATCGCGTTTTTTGCAATTTTTAGCGCCCGAAAATAGTAAAATATGAGCTTCTTCTAATCTTTTTAATTAAACTTTAACATTGCAGAATGGCTCTGTTTAGTGAGGATTACACTTTTTTGGTTGGAATAAATTTTGGTTTTAACAATATTTTGTTGATCCTCAAAAAGATCAAATAACACTTTATTGCTTATTTCAAACGTTTTTATACTATTTATGTTTTCAATTTCAAGATAACAACGCATTATATCCCCATCATATTCTTTACCAATAAAAATAATAGGTCGGTTTTCTCCATTAATCTTTATTTCAACCCTTTCCTTCAAATATTTCTCCAAGTATAGATCTGTTTCCTCAGGCTCATTTTCACCAGCAAGTATAATATCTTCATCGTACCTGCTTCTTAATACATTTTCCATGTCATCAATAAAAACCCTGGATATAATTTGTACAGACTGTTTATTCTCTACATAATTTATTTGAGAAACACTAACATAAAACTTGTGTATTGTTGTATATGCAAAAAAAGGCAACAGTATTAAACCAATAATTGATAGTTTCATAATTGCTTTCCGTATTTTTTTGCTAAAGTAGATATTTTGAATTTTAATTATATAATTTGGTCATTTCAAAAAGCATTCCAAAAAATTCAATAAAAGTCTATTTATTTTAGGGAAAGATGCACTTATACCATTTATTAGAAACAGTTATAGCCTCATTATCATTGCCATAAAAAAAATTACTTTTATCATTATTACTTTAAGTTCTAAAAAAAAAGCAATGAATATTTTAGTAAATATTAAAACACAAACGACTACTAAAACACTATAAAACATTAGGAAGTCTTCATCTTCAAAAACTCTTGACTCTTTTTATAAAGTAATTCTAGAAATTCAAGTTCCTTACCATAATTCAATAAGTTATAGTCAAAATCTGGATGGTCTTCTACAAATCGTATAAATTGTTCCACCCGATGTTTTGGAATATTGAAGTTATCAATTATAAATTCAGACCCAAAATAATATTTAATAGACTGAACAGGAACTTCTGGTACTCCAACCGTTTTTTTATCCTTAACCTGAGCACGAAATAAAGGTAACAATAGTTGATCTACTACATTAATAATGTTAAGACCATTAATCATAGGCCTAACATCTGGATTTTTTAAGGTAATATTATTAACTTTTGAGCTTTGATTGGTCTCAAACTCAAACTCTTCTTTATTTTTTATAGCAAAATAAAGCACATCTAATTTAAGTTTAAATGTTTTTGTATTATTAATGTCTAATTCTAAATTTCCTGTTATACTATTTGAAAAAATAACAACTTCATCTAATTTATTGATTTCTTCGATAAGAAAAATCTTCATAATTTTAGAAGCCAGAATATTCTCGTTAACACGAAAACTTATATTTTGATATTGTAGTGCACTAACCTCTATTAAATCATTTAAGGCGACTGCAAGGGTAAACTCGCCATTAACATCTGTAATAGTCCCTTTATTCGAAGAGGCATTAAAAATGGTAATACCAATAACATCGTTATTTTCAACAACTAATTTACCTATAACTTTTGTTCTCTCAATATCTTGAGCATTAACATAGTAATAGTTAAAAGCAATAAATAGAATTAGTAGTTTTATTTTTCGCATCTTTTTTCTTTAAATTTAGTAATTATAATTTGGATACTTAGACTTGAAGCATCAAAACTTTTAACTCAAAACAATATTAATTAGCTTTACCTAAAATAGTATAATAATGAAACACATTATAATTGCTAGTACCTCAACGTTACATGGTAGTAGTTATTTGGAATATATTTTAAATGATTTAGAAATCCATTTTAAGGCAGACAAAGAACTTTTATTTATCCCATATGCTAGACCTGGAGGCATTTCCCATGACGAATACACGAATAAAACAAATGATGCATTTGCTAAAATAGGGAAATTAGTTAGGGGCATACACACCTTTGAGAATCCTATTGAAGCCATTAAAAATGCCAAAGGTATCTTCACTGGTGGAGGAAATACATTTGTATTGCTAAACCAACTATACAAACACCATCTAATAACTCCACTAAAAAATGTGATTAATAGTGGTACACCCTATTTAGGCACTAGTGCAGGCAGTAATATTTGCGGTTTAAACATTAAAACCACAAATGATATGCCCATTGTATATCCGCCAAGCTTTAGGGCTTTAGGTTTGGTCCCTTTCAATATCAATCCACATTATGAAGACCCTAATCCTGAAAGTAAGCATATGGGAGAAACCCGTGAAACCAGAATACAGGAATTTCACCATTACAATACCAATCCTGTTGTAGGTTTACGTGAAGGAAGTTGGCTAATGGTTAAGGAAAAATCTATTGTGTTAAAAGGTAATTTGAACGCACGCATTTTTGAATTCAATAAGGAACCTTATGAAGTTGAACCGGAAACAGATTTAGCATATTTGAAATAAACTTTCAAACATAAAAAAAGCCCCATATTTCTATGAAACTTCTTGGAGCGGGAGACCGGGTTCGAACCGGCGACATTCAGCTTGGAAGGCTGACGCTCTACCAACTGAGCTACTCCCGCATTATGCCTGCAAATATAAAATCAATTTTATTTTACACAATAAAAACTAAAGCTTTTTTAGAAAATGATAACCCAAAATTTTAAAGCCCTCGTTATAATAAAATTTATGAGAAGCATAATTGGACACATAAGTATTTAATTCTACAACTTCATAACCTTTTTCGCTAACATAATTATAAATCCACTCAAAAAACTGCTTTCCCAAACCATTTCCTCGATAAGCTTCTTCTATGTATACATGATCAGGTTCTACACTCCTCCCCGAATAATGTCTAGTGCAGTACCACAAACCCGAAACGCCTATAGCAACCCCATCTTCTAGTATCACGGCACATTCATAATTCTGGTTCACCATATCAGCAAAGCGCGCTTTTAAAACCTCAACTAAAATACGACCTTGGTTTAGTTTATAAACCAATGGAACAACCAAATCGATTTCTCTTTTTTCTAAAATCTTAAATTGAAACATCGCCTTTAAATTTATGCTTTTCGTATTAACCCTGAACTGATAAAAGTTATTAACACAAAATAAGCTTATTTTTTGCAATTTTAAACAGAATAACACTAGAGTCCATAAAAAAAGCCCTAATTAAAGGGCTTTTAAAAGAGTGACTAGCTCTAAAATAATTATAACTTAAACCGTAAATTATTTTTTCTTATTAGACATAGCATCCTTTAAAATAGCATGGGCTTCTTTTGCCTTATGTATTTCAGCATATTTTAAAGCGGTCATACCTTTATCCGACTTAACTTTTAATTTAGCACCGTTTACTATTAAAAGTTTTAATATTTCTGTTCTGTTAAATTTAGCTGCATACATGGCAGGGGTCATTCCATTGGATTTTTCATTGACATCGGCACCCAAATTAATTAGCTTTCTTACAGTTTCTAGATCACCTTTAGCGATGGAAACACAAAAAGGACTTACTTTAAAAACAGTTGTTTTAGTATAATGATCTAAATTGGTGTTTGGGGATTTGGCGTTTACGTTTACTATTGCAAAACATAATGCCATAGCAGAGATAATGAATGTTTTTTTCATGATGAAAGATTTTAATTTGATTAATGATTCGTTTTTTGATATACTAAAGAGACGACTTTTTTTTCAATCTGTTACACAAAAAACAGAAAATAACACGTTTTTAACGTTTCTTTTACTTTTCTTTAATAGTCCTATTCAATTTATTGAGATTTTAAAAAAATTACAAACACAGCTTATTACAAAGGTTTTCAGAAATATTCTTCCTTATTGTTTGCTATCTTTGCAGTGTTAAAAAAGTCATCATTAAAATGAATAAAAAAGTTATCCTTATGATATTGGATGGCTGGGGACATTCACCAGACCCAAAAGTATCTGCCATAGATCATGCCGACACACCTTTTATAGATTCTCTATACAAAAACTATCCGTCTGCCCAACTTAGAACAGATGGGCTCAACGTAGGCCTTCCAGAGGGGCAAATGGGAAATAGTGAAGTGGGACACATGAATCTTGGAGCCGGACGCATTGTGTATCAGGATTTGGTTAAGGTTAATCTAGCAGTTGAAAATAAAACCTTAGAAACCGAACAAATATTGGTTGAAGCTTTTAAATATGCAAAGGACAATAACAAAGACGTTCATTTTTTAGGCTTACTGAGTGATGGTGGAGTGCATTCCCATATTAATCATTTGTTAGGTTTAATCGACTCCGCCAATAGCTTCGGACTAGAAAATACTTTTGTACATGCCTTTACGGATGGTCGTGATGTTAGTCCAACTTCAGGCAGTGGATTTGTGAACCAATTACAAGAACATATTAAAAACAACAATACCAAGTTAGCTAGCATAACGGGACGCTATTATGCCATGGATCGTGATAAACGCTGGGAACGTGTTAAATTTGCTTATGATGCGATTGTTAATGGACAAGGTGAACAATCGAAAAATGCTGTTGATTCTATTGAACATAGCTATAAAAATGACATTACCGATGAGTTTATTAAACCCATCATCATGGTTAATGAAAATAATGAACCTATTGCCACGGTTAAAGATGGTGATGTCGTTATATTTTTCAATTTTAGAACAGACCGAGGGAGAGAACTCACCGAAGCCTTATCACAAAAAGACTTTCATGAGTACAACATGCACAAACTTAATCTGCATTATGTCACCTTAACCAACTATGATGACTGTTACAATAATGTAAATGTTATTTTCAACAAGGATAATTTAACCGAAACCTTAGGTGAAGTCTTAGAAAAGAACAATAAAAAACAAATTAGGATAGCAGAGACTGAAAAATATCCACACGTAACCTTTTTCTTTTCAGGTGGAAGAGAAGTTCCTTTTGAAGGTGAAACCCGTATTTTAAGAAATTCGCCTAAAGTGGCAACCTATGATTTAAAACCGGAAATGAGTGCTTATGAATTACGCGATGCCTTAGTTCCCGAGTTACAAAAAGGCGATGTTGACTTTGTCTGTTTAAACTTTGCAAACGGAGATATGGTTGGACATACTGGAGTAATGGAAGCCGCCATTAAAGCTTGTGAGGCTGTTGACGACTGCGTAAAAGATGTGGTTACTGAGGCTTTAAATAATGGTTACACCACATTATTAATTGCCGATCACGGAAATTGCGAAACCATGGTAAATCCTGATGGTTCACCACACACGGCACACACAACCAATCCCGTTCCAGTAATTTTAATAGATAAGGAACTAAAATCAATTGAAGATGGTATTTTAGGAGATATGGCTCCAACCATATTAAAGTTAATGGGTATAACACAGCCTGAAGCCATGACCAGACATGCATTAATTTAAAAAATTGTAGCTTTACATATACTGTTTGAAGCTCCAAGGTTATGACCTTTAATCAATCGCTCATTATTGCAGTAGACTTTGATGGCACTATAGTTGAAGATACTTACCCTAAAATTGGAAAGCCTATACGCTTTGCTTTTGAAACTTTAAAAAAGCTTCAAGAAAATAAACACAGGTTAGTATTATGGAGCTATCGTTCTGGAAAACGACTGGATGAAGCTGTTGCTTTTTGTGAAAAAAATGGCTACATTTTTATGCTATAAATAAAAGCTTCCTCGAAGAACAATACACTTATGAACAAAGTAGAAAAATTCATGCTGAAGTCTTTATTGATGATCGAAACATAGGGGGATCATAGGTTGGGGTAAAGTTTATCAAACAGTCATAAGTATAGAAAACAATATAAAAAGAGAACAACAAAAGAAACGATTTTTAGATTTTTTTAGATAATTAAAGACTTACCTCCATAAAAGATTAAAATTCTAATTTTAAGTATCTTTGCCATTATTTTTAACAAATGATTGTAGTAAAAACAAAGGAAGAAATAGAATTAATGCGTGAAAGTGCATTAATAGTATCTAAAACCCTAGGCATATTGGCAAGAGAAATAAAACCAGGGGTTTCAACACTTCAGCTTGATAAAATAGCAGAAGAATATATTAGAGACCATGGTGCCGAACCTGGTTTTTTAGGATTATATGATTTTCCTAATACGCTATGTATGAGTCCCAATTCTCAAGTGGTACACGGCATACCAAACAGTGAGCCATTAAAGGAAGGCGACATCATTTCAATAGACTGCGGAGCACTCAAAAATGGATTTTACGGTGACCATGCCTATACTTTTGCCGTAGGTAAAATTGACCCGGAAACTGAGAGACTGTTGCAGGTAACAAAAGAATCTCTTTATGTTGGCATTAGGGAATTTAAAAGGAATAATCGAGTTGGTGATGTTGGTTATGCAATCCAAAAATATTGTGAAGATCGTGGCTATGGGGTAGTTAGGGAATTAGTAGGTCACGGTTTAGGAAAAAAAATGCATGAAGATCCTGAAATGCCCAATTATGGTAAACGTGGAAGAGGCAAAAAGTTTGTTGAAGGTATGGTAGTTGCTATTGAACCCATGATTAACATGGGCTCCCATCGTATAAAACAGCATAGAGACGGCTGGACAATTACTACGATTGATAATAAACCAAGCGCACATTTTGAACACGACGTGGCTTTAGTTGATGGTAAACCAGAATTACTTTCAACTTTTGCATATATATATGAAGCTTTAGGTATTGAAAGTAACGAAGAGGAGGAATTTAGGCAAAAACAGCTAATACTATAATTTATCATGACCCACAAATTTTCAGATATATCAGAAAAAGTGCTTATCAAGGGCATCAAAGTAAAGTATATACATACTGAAAACAATTCTATTGGATTCATTACCATTGAAAAGGGATCTGTTTTACCTCCACATTCTCATTTTCATGAGCAAATAACACAAGTCATTTCTGGCAAATTAGAAATGACTATCAATGGTATTACACAGGTTCTTGAACCTGATTCCATAACTGTAATTCCTTCCAACACCATACATAGTGCAAATGCGTTAACCAATTGTGTGGTAATTGATACTTTTTTCCCAGTGCGTGAAGATTATAAATAACAGTCTTTGAAAACAATTTTTAAAGCAATACTTAACTTTATTCCTAGACCTCTGCTCATAAGGTTAAGCTATATAATTCGTCCAATTTTAGCAATCTTCTTAAAAGGCAAAACCTACACAGACCCCATAGATGGAAGAAGTTTTAAAACCTTTTTACCTTATGGTTATGGCATCCAACGTGAAAATGTACTCTCACCATCAACATTATCATTAGAACGGCATAGGTTATTATGGTTATATTTAAAAAATAAAACCAATTTTTTTAATGACAATCTTAAGGTTCTCCATTTTGCTCCTGAACAGGCCTTCTATAAGCGTTTTAGAAAGCTGAAAAATCTTGGTTATATAACTACTGATTTAAATTCTCCACTTGCTGATGTTAAAGCCGATATTTGTAACCTACCTTTTAGTGATAATAGCTTCAATGTAATTTTGTGTAACCATGTTTTAGAACACATACAAGACGATACCAAAGCGATGCAGGAACTGTATCGAGTTATGAAACCTGGTGGTTGGGGTATTTTTCAAATTCCACTGGATCTAAAAAGAGAAAAAACCTTTGAAGACAATAGCATTATAGACAAAAATGAGCGTGCCAAAATATTTGGACAATACGATCACGTTAGAATTTATGGTCGTGATTATTTTGATAAACTTCGTCGAATAGGTTTTCAAGTTAATAAAGTTGATTATACTTCAAGCTTAACGGAAGATGAGATTGATAAATACCGCTTGATTAAAGGCGAGATCATTCCTCTTGTCACAAAATAATTTAATTAAAACAGTAATCTCTTACCCTTAAACAGATTGTCATCTACATTAACATTTGATATGAAATAACAACTAGCTTTCTGGAAAACCATTTAAGGAAAGTGATTTCAGTTCCTGCTGTTCATTTTCAAAAATTAAAAACACTTGAAGTTCGGGATGTGATTTTAAAAAGGTTTTTATTTTTTCAATCCCCATAGTCTTAAATGCAGTAGCGTAGGCATCGGCCGTCATACAATCATTAGCAATTACAGATATGCTTAACAAATTAGTTTCACTGGGGTAACCTGTTTTTGTATTAATAATATGGGCATAACGATTACCATATTCATCAATTTTAAACTTTCTATAAGTTCCAGATGTTGCCATAGCTTTATTCTCTAAAGTAACAACGCGATTAATGGATTGCGTGCCATCAAAATTGGGATCTTCAACACCTACTTTCCAAGCCAAACCCTTTTCAACATTAATCCCTTCAGCCCTTAGCTCACCTCCAATATCAACCAAATGGTTTTCGACACCCTTGCCCCTTAAAAAATCGGAAACCAAATCTACGGTATAGCCTTTAGCTATGGCATTAAAATCAATAAAGGTTTCTTCAGGTTTAATTATACGGTTATCTTCAATTTTCACTTTATCCAATCCAACAAAAACCATTAAACTATCAATTTTAAGACTATCAAGATCAATAATCTTACCCTCTGGACCAAAATCCCAAGCATTAACCACAGCGCCAATGGTTGGATCAAAAGCACCTTGAGTTCCCTCATAGGTAGCTTTTGATGCACTAAACACTTTAACAAAATGCTCATCAACGGTAATAGCTTCATTCCTATTCAATTTAGAAATATCAGAATTTACTTGATAAGTAGACATCGATTTATTGATAACATAAAATAAGCTATCGAACTGTTTAGTGTAATCGATATCAGAAGCATAGGTTACTCTGTAATAGGTGCCAAAAATGGAGCCTTGAAGTTTGGTGTTAACAATAGGTTGTTTACAAGACAAACATCCTACAAGAATTAATAAAATGCTACTAAATCGATTCATATAACTTCAAGGCCCTATTTAATTTAAATGTGTTTCTACTATTTGTATACCATTGTATTCCAACAAATATTCCTCGTTTAGGTAAAGCGGCAACTTTTCTCCTTTTATATTTCCTAAACCCACACCTGCATACAATACTTTAGCATTTTTATCTCGTGCGTGTTTTTTAAAGGACTCCATCCATACCACATCATAATTATTTGGATTATCTGGTAAAATTACGGCTCTGACAATCACAAAATAATATTGATTGTTTTTATCTATACAAACAAACTGTGGATGCTTTTTCAATTTGCTATTAACAGCTATAAATTCAAATCCCCGTTTTTCCAAATCCTTTCCTACATGATTCATGGCAAGATTATGCAACTCCTGAGCTGTAAGTACTTTTCTCATATAGCAAAATTACCATATATATCTTTTGAATTAAAATTTTGTTTGCTTATTAGCTAATCAAACTTTTTTTGTATCTTCGGTAAGCTTCTCGATCAGTCATAGATCCTACTTTAAGTAAAAATGAGGGTCCACCAAACTATCACATTCTTTTACACTTACAGGTTTTGGTATATTAAATAACTAAAAAACACTATTGTTAAACACTAATTAACCAACTCTATGAAAGCAAAAACATTTTCATTAATTAGCCTTTGTTTTTTATTGTTAGCTTGTAACTCCAATAAAAAAGAACAAACGACAGAAGAAAATTATCAACCTGCAGAGGAAATAGACATAGACCCTGTAAAGCGAGGTGAATATTTGGTGAATTCCGTAGGCTGCCACGATTGCCATACTCCTAAAAAATTTACAGAACACGGTATGGAATTAGATTCTAGTAGATTACTTTCTGGTCACCCTGCTGATGAAGAACTTCCTCCCTATGACGCTATAACAGCAAAAGGCTATATCTTATTCTCTATGGGACTTACTTCAGCCACAGGTCCTTGGGGGACATCGTTTGCAGCTAACCTAACACCAGATGATACAGGTATTGGCTCTTGGACCGAGGCTCAATTTATGACTGCTATTAGAAAAGGGCTTTATAAAGGCCTTGAAGGTAGCAGGCCTCTGTTGCCTCCAATGCCATGGGAGCAATACCGAAACTTAAACGATGATGACCTTAAGGCTATTTTTGCATATTTAAAAAGTTTGCCTCCTGTTGAAAACCTTGTACATGCACCAATACCACCCCAAATGAACTAAAATTAAACCCCTAAACAATCAAAGCCCAACATAAGTTGGGCTTTGATTTTATATAGTGCATTAGATTATCCTCCAAAGTCATCAAATCGAATATGCTCATCTGGGATACCAAAATCTTCTCCCATTTTTTGAACAGCTTTGTTCATTAACGGGGGACCACAAAAATACAATTCGATATCTTCTGGCGCATCATGTTTGCTTAAATAATTGTCGATAACACAGTTATGGATAAAGCCTACAAAACCATCACCTTCGGAATCATGAATATCCTTTTTAACTTTCCAATTGTCTTCTGGTAATGGTTCAGACAAAGCCAAGAAAAATTTAAAGTTAGGAAACTTACGCTCTAACTCGTAGAAATGTTCTAAATAGAACAATTCACGTTTAGAACGCCCACCATACCAATAGGTCACGGTTCTTCCTGTTTCCAAAGTCTTAAATAAATGATACAGGTGCGAACGCATAGGTGCCATACCAGCACCACCACCAACATAAAGCATTTCGCTATCACTCTCGTTAATAAAGAACTCACCATAAGGTCCTGAAATGGTTACTTTATCACCTGCCTTTCTAGAAAATATATAAGACGAAGCTATTCCTGGATTAACATCCATCCATCCATTTTTAGCACGATCCCATGGTGGGGTAGCAATACGTACGTTTAGCATGATTTCTCGACCTTCAGCAGGGTAAGAAGCCATAGAGTAAGCACGCTCTACTGTTTCATCATTTTTCATTACCAATGGCCATAAGCCAAACTTATCCCACTCGGCTTGAAACTTATCTGGTGTTTCGTGCTCTTCTGGATGTGCTGTAATGTCTATATCAGAATATTTTATCTCACAAGGTGGAATTTCTATTTGAATATATCCCCCTGCCTTGTAATTCATGTCCTCTGGAATTTCTACCACAAACTCTTTAATAAATGATGCTACATTATAATTACGAACAACAACAGCTTCCCATTTTTTAATACCAAAAACTTCTTCTGGAATGGTGATATCCATATCTTGCTTTACTTTCACTTGACAGGCCAAACGTGCTCCATGTTGTAATTCCTTACGGGTAAAGTGTGGGGTTTCGGTCGGAAGTGCTTCACCGCCTCCAGATAATACATGACACTCACATTGGATACAAGTTCCACCACCACCACAAGCCGATGGTAAAAATATTTTCTGACCTCCCAAAGTCGATAATAAACTACCTCCAGAAGCGACTTCAATTTCCTTTTCCCCATTAATGGTAATCTTTACTGGACCAGATGGAGATAACTTTTGCTTAACAACTAATAATAGTGCAACTAATAATAATGTAATTATTAAAAAAGCGACTACCGTAACGACTATTGTTCCTGTTGTACCTGCGGCTAAAATCATCTTACTCATTTCCTTTATTAGTATTCGACAACTCCTTTTTTTCTTCAGTAGGGATTGAAGTAACCGTAGCTACTTCTACTGGTTTATTCTCTTGTTCTAAAACAGCCGTTTTTTCTTCTTTTTTACCTGCATCATCTCCTCCTGTAAGCATACCTCCAAAACTCATAAAACCAATGGCCATTAATCCTGTAGTAATAAAGGTTATACCTAAACCTCGTAATGCTGGAGGCACATTTGAATATCTTATTTTCTCACGAATTGCCGCTATAGCTAAAATAGCCAAAAACCATCCTATACCAGAACCAATACCATATACTGTAGCTAATCCTAGAGTAGGTATTTCACGGGATTGCATAAACAACGATCCTCCCAAAATAGCACAGTTTACCGCAATAAGTGGCAAGAAAATCCCCAATGAATTGTATAATGAAGGTGAAAATTTTTCAACTACAATTTCAACTAACTGTACCATAGTTGCAATAGTTGCAATGAACATGATAAACGACAAGAAACTTAAATCGAAAGATGCATAATCTTCACCTAACCATCTTCCTAATGCTCCTGGTTGCAAAATATATTGGTCCAACAACCAATTTAAAGGTACCGTAACCAACAATACAAATATTACAGCAGCACCAAGACCAACTGCAGTACTTACTTTTTTAGACACTGCCAGATATGAACACATTCCCAAGAATGTAGCAAATACCATGTTATCTATAAATATTGATTTGAAAAATAATTCTATATGTTCCATTTTTATAGTATTCTGTACTCAGTGTTCAGTTATCAATAATTGCTTACTGTTACTGCCAACTGCTTACCAATTAATGATCTTCAATTAATGCTTTATTTCTTGAACGTTGTACCCAAATAAGGACACCTACAACTATTAAGGCCATTGGGGCCAATAACATAAATCCGTTATTTTCATATCCAAAAGCATACAATCCTGTTTTTGCTATTGGGTCTCCTAACACCTTAAACCCTAATAAGGTTCCAGATCCAAGCAATTCCCTAAAGAAACCTACTATAATTAAGATGATACCATAGCCCAAGGCATTACCTACACCGTCAAGGAACGATTTCCAAGGCCCATTCCCTAAAGCAAAAGCTTCAAAACGTCCCATGATAATACAGTTAGTAATAATTAAACCAATAAAAGCCCCTAGTTCTTTACTTAATTGATAGGAAAATGCTTTTAATACTTGGTCTACAATAATTACAAGTGCTGCCACTACCGTCAATTGCACAATAATTCTAATCTTGGAAGGAATAATATTTCTAATCAACGAAATTACGACGTTTCCAACACCTAACACAAAAATCACCGAAATGGTCATTACGATAGATGCTTTAAGCTGAGCCGTAATGGCCAATGCAGAACAAATACCTAACACTTGAATAGTGATTGGGTTATTATCTGCTAATGGATCTTTAATTAAAGCGGCGTCTTTTTTTGATAAAAGTCCCATACTATATTAATTTTTTAATGTGTTAAAATAAGGCACGTAAAGCTTAAGCTCCGACTTAATCATAGCCGCAACACCATCACCAGTTATAGTAGCTCCTGCAATAGCATCTACCTCATTATCTGTTTTATCATTATTCAAAGGATCTGCATTACTTTTAGAAATGTTAACACCAACAAACTTACCTGAAGTATTTAAAAGATGTTCACCCGTAAAATCATCCATAAAGAAACGCTCCTTTATATTTGCTCCAAGACCAGCTGTTTCTCCCTTATGGTCAAAATATGCTCCTTGAATCACCATATTTTCATCCATAGCCACATAACCCCAAACAGCATCCCAAAGTCCTTTCCCTCTTATTGGAGCTATATAAAACGTTTTACCTTCTTTTTCGCCAACAAACAATGGTAATTGTCTTTCTTTACCTTCTTTCGCTTGAGACTGTTCTTTTTTAACATCTATTAGGTAAGCCTGATCATTTTCCCTGGTATCAGTTCCATTAGTAATAACTAACTGTTTTTTAATGTACTTTGCAAACTCTGTTTCTACTTCGTTATCTGCTATAAATGCTACAGAACCCTCTTCATTTTCATTGACCCCCATAGCATATAAGATGTTTTGTTGCTTTTCAATACGTTTATTCTCATCAATTTTAGGCCGTAAAGATGATGCTACAAATGCCAACAAAGAACCTACTACTATTACCATACCAATGGCAAATAGAATTGTATATGAATTTTTTTCTGTTCTCTTTTCCATCGCGTTAAGCAGTTTTAACCTTTAAACGTTTCATTCTTTTCTTTACATTACCCCTAACCACATAATGGTCTATAGTCGGTGCAAAGACATTCATTAATAATATGGCCAACATCACACCTTCTGGATAAGCTGGATTGAATACACGAATCATAATTGAAATAAATCCAACCAAGAACCCATAAATCCATTTGCCTTTATTAGTTTGAGAAGCCGTTACAGGATCGGTTGCCATAAATACAATACCAAAAGCAAATCCACCAATAAGTAAATGATGCCACCAAGTGGTACTCATTAAACCATAAAACTTACTACTTTCTCCAACAATCCCAGCATCAACAAGACTATTAAAAATTAAACCCATGGCTATTGCTCCTAAGACAGAGGACAACATGATTCTCCAACTTCCTATTTTAGTAAAGACCAAGAATAAACCTCCCAATAAAATAAGTATTGCCGAGGTTTCACCAACCGAACCTGGAATAAATCCGTAAAAGGCATTCCAAATATCTGTTGCCGAATCAACCATCTCTTTACTATTTTGTGCTAAACTTCCCAAAATGGTTTCGCCAGAAATAGCGTCTAAATTTTTTCCTGCCGCAATTTGATTAGCACGCTCTTTTGCACCGTGAACCCAAACCTTATCACCAGACATCCAAGTAGGATAGGCAAAGAATAAAAATGCCCGAATAGTTAAGGCCGGATTAAGGATATTCATTCCTGTACCTCCAAAAACCTCTTTACCTATTACCACACCAAATACAACGGCTACGGCTAACATCCATAATGGGATATCAATTGGAACAATTAACGGCACTAACATACCGGTTACCAAATAGCCTTCTTCTACTTCATGTCCTTTTATAATGGCAAAGATGAATTCAATACCTAGACCCACACCGTATGACACAATAACCAATGGTAAAATCTTCCAAAACCCAACCATAAAGTTATCCATGGTCCAAAACTCTGGACTAAAAAACCCTTGAGTTACAGCCTGGATTTCACCTAAAGCCAAATGATGCTGATACCCTGCATTAAACATACCAAAAATCAAACATGGCAGCATAGCCATAATAACCGTATTCATGGTACGCTTCAAGTCGTCTGCCGCCTTAATATGTGTACCTCCATGGGTTGTTTCGTTCGGCAGGAATAAAAATGTATGTATTGCAGAAAATGCTGGCAACCATTTTTTATCCCTATTCTTTTCTTTAAATTGATGTAATTTACTTTTTAAACCCATTATCCTATCTCTTTAAGCATTAAGTCTAAACCTTCTCTTATTATCTTTTGATGCGGTTGTTTCGACACACATACAAATTCTGTTAATGCAAAATCCTCTGGTGCTACTTCATACATCCCCAAAGCTTCCATTTCATCTAAATCCTTATACATACATGCTTTTAAGATTTGTAAGGGGTACATATCCAACGGAAATACTTCTTCATAACTTCCCGTAACCACAAAGGCACGGTGTTCACCATTAGTATTGGTGTTTAAATCATATTTTTTATTCGGACTTAACCAAGAAAATGTCAATGCCCTAGAAGTGGATACTTTATCGAAAATAGGTTTATTCCATCCAAAAAAATCATAATCATCACCTTCAGGAATAACAGAAATTATGTTACTGTAATAATCTAAAGCACCATCGGGTTGCACTTGCTTTCCTGTTAATACATTACCAGAAATGATACGCGCATTGACGTCTTTAGAAATGCCCTTATCGTAAACCATAGTAGACACCTCACTACCAATAAGTGTTTTAAAGTATCTTGGCTTTTCTACTGAAGACCCCACTAAAGCTACTAAGCGTTCTGCATTAAACTTACCTGTTAAAAACAATTCCCCAATAATGACCAAGTCCTGCGGATTCACCGTCCATACAATCTCTCCTTTATTGATAGGATTAATTTTATTGATTTGTGTCCCTACGTTACCTGATGGATGTGGCCCAGAAACTTTATGCAATGTAATTCCAGATAGTCCAGCTAAGGGTGAACTTGATGCTTTTCCAATAGAGACATGTATTTTTCCATCGGTTAATTTACTCAAAGCAGTAATAGCAGCTTGTAATTCGGCTTCCTTACCTTGAAGAGTGAAATCTAAATCGGCTGCTAAAGGTGCGGAAGCATAACCCGAAATAAATATCGCTTTTGGCAACTTATTTGGATTGGCAATCACATCGTACGGGCGTTGTTTTATAAACGGCCAACAACCCGATGCCAATAAATGGGCTTTTATTGCTTCAGCCGTAGCTGAATTTGCATCCAACTTACCAAAATCATGGTAATCTAGAGACTTATCGGACTCAATCTTAATCGCGTCGATGCGTCTTTTGGGTCCACGAACCACCTCAATTACCTTACCCGATACCGGAGAAACAAACTTGATGAGTTCGTTAGACTTATCATAAAACAAAACTTCCCCAGCTTTTATCTGGGTCCCTTCTTTTGCAATAAGTTTGGGAATTATGCCGTGAAAATCTTCTGGTCTTATGGTACAGTAGTTGCTGATAATTGCCTGTTCGATAGTTTTTTCAGCTTCACCTTTAAGTTTAATGTCCAGACCTTTTTTAATACGAATGTCGTTTGACATATTTACTATATTGAATATTAGTTGTCTAAAAATCGGTGCAAAAATACAAATTTATAACACAGTTTATATAAAAAAGATTTATAATTTTATTTCTAAAAATACCGTTATCACTTTAGGAATGAATTTTGTTTATATTTACAAAAATCAATTTTCGGTAATGCCTTTCAAGTCTTTATTTTTGATTGTTTTCACTATAATGTCCACTTTTGTACTTGCTCAAGTACAAGAGGTCAATCCGCCTAATTATATTAAAACCATAAATTTTAAAGGCAATACACCTGAAAGTCAATTACCAGTATTGCGTTTAGGGGAATATTTGGTCTTGGAATTTGATGCCCTTAATGGCAACGAAGACGATTATTACTATAAAATCAAACATTATAATTTTGATTGGACACCATCAAATTTGGTGCAATCGGAATATATGGACGGCTTCGACAACCAACGCATTAGAAATTACGAAAACTCTTTAAATACTTACCAAATCTATTCTCACTACAAATTAATCATTCCCAATAACCAAACTAGGGGGCTAAAAGTTTCGGGTAATTATCTTATTAGTATTTATGACAATTATGGCGATTTGGTGTTTTCGAGAAAATTTATGATTTACGAAGACAATGCCAATGTAGGCGTTACTTTAAAACGCTCCAGAAACATTGAATACATTGAAGAAAAACAAAGGGTGGAAATTGTTATTTCTCCAAAAAACATGCAACTCAACAACCCTAAGCAAACGGTTAATACGCTAATTGTTCAAAACAACAATTTAAACACTGCCATCAATAACCTGAAACCACAATACACCATTGGCAACCAGTTAATCTACAGGTATGATATGGAGTCTAGTTTTTGGGGTGGCAACGAATATTTGTTTTTTGAGAACAAAGATGTGAGGGCTGCCAATACTGGTGTTCAAAGTATTGCACTGGAAGACATTTACCACAATTATTTGTTTACCAATTTTGAAAGGGCGTCCAGACCATACACCTATAATCCAGACATTAACGGTAATTATCTAGTTACCAATATAGACGCAGAAGATTCATCTATTGAAGCCGATTATGTTTGGGTACATTTCTCTCTGTTACCCAATGTAAATTTTAAAAATAAGGACATCCATATTTATGGTAATTTCAACAATTATGCTATTGAAGAAAGCACCAAACTAACCTTTGACGATTATACCAATCGTTACCATTGTACTTTATTACTCAAACAAGGGTTTTACAATTACAAATACGTCGTAATAAATAATGATGGATCTATAGACGAAGGCTTGATTAGTGGTAATTTTTATCAAACGGAGAACAACTATAAAGTATTGGTGTATTATCGTGATTTAGGGGCGCGTTACGACAGAATCATTGGTTTAGGAGAAGGAAGTTCGGTTAACATCTCCAATTAATGCATTTTAACGGTTTTTATAATTTATCAATCTTAAAATTTCTTATTTTAGCCAACCTAAACATATTGTTTATCAGTATTTAACATGGTTCAACAAGTTACAAAAGGCATAAAAATTTCGGTAGAAACCAACTTCGAAGGGTCATTTTATAAAGATTATAAAATACAATACGCTTTTGGCTATACGATAACCATTGAAAACCAAAGTAAGGATTCGGTACAGCTCTTATCTCGTCAATGGCGTATTTTGGATGCCCTAAACAATGTTGAAACCGTAACCGGCGAGGGCGTTATTGGCAGAAAACCTGTTTTAAAGCCAGGAGAGTCCCACACTTATACCTCTGGTTGCTTATTGACCTCCCCCTTTGGTGCTATGTATGGCCATTACAATATGGTTAACTTTACGACTACTAAACAGTTTAGGGTATCTATACCCGCGTTTAAGCTATGTGCGCCTTTTGCTATTAATTAGTTATTAGCCAATTAACAGTTACAGACATTTTTAAGCCTATAACAATCATTTTTTCCACCTAAAGAACACTATGGCTTCAGTGAAAAACTAACTTCTCCTATCAAACCGAAATACCTGTCCATTCTGTTTCACATGAAAGAATTTGCAGTTGGAATAGTGTACAAATTCAAACTTTAAATTGTAATTAAATGATGAATCGTTTACCACATACTTGTCGTGAACATCAATTTTTCCATGTGGTGAAATGCGTTTAAAAAAATACTCTAAGTCATGCCCAACATTATGAAGCTCAAACCAAGCACCTGCAGCAATACCAGGCAACCACTGTGCTTTTTCATGTAAATTATTCACAGGTCTGGGCTCTAAAGTTCCAATAAAATGTGGTTCGTGATTTTTTAAATTATCTAAAAAGCATCTTACATTTTCACTTTTAAGGGAACCTTCAAATGTTGAGACAACACCTGAATCAGACACTTCATAAACCTGATTTTCGGTATCGGCCAACAGCACATTGCCAACCGTACTGGGCGTAAACCACTTCGACTGTTTCAGTTTCTTTTTAATGCCTAAATCGGTAACAGAAGCAATTAGGCTATCGGTTACAAAACGTGCACAGTTACAGCCTTTTTTTATAAACGCAGCATACCTAATAAAATGCTTATTTTGCATATTGGTAATATGTTCCCTTGCTTTTTGATAATCGACCGCTCCACATACAGACGCTATTAATTTACCATCACCATGCGTTTGCTTTGGATGGGTCGCTAAAAACTTTAAGATATCATTTAGATTAACAATCCTGTCGTTTTCGATGTGTGCCTTGAGCGGAAAATCCAATTCATTATCGGTATCCTTACCACGTACCCTACCTGTAGGTTCTGGGGTTATGTAGCGTCCAAAATCATGATACTCTAGTTCACCAGTAGCTTTGTTGATTAACACCAAAGCCGCATGACCTGCCCGTACATAGTTTTTCTTACCAATACCAAAAAACCGTAAAAACGGGGAAAACCATTCTTTGGACACCATAACAATGGTATCGGGATAAGCCAATGTTAAAATAATCCCCGTATTATCCATTAATTGTTTGTGAAAGATTTAAAGTTTTACTGGTAACCGAATGGCTTAGCAGATTTTCATAGCGCATGGTAACTGTATCGGATTGTTTATCAATTTGGGTGATGCTTGTTGTTCTCACAAAGCCCCGGTCCATAACAACCCCATAATCTGAATTATTAGCTTCGGTATTTTTATGAAAGTCCAACAAGGTCTCTTTATTCAATACCTGCTTGGCCTTAAAATCTTCAAACCAGTGAAAGCGTTCATTCTTCATTATTTCATTATACAATGTTGCAGACGACCAAATTTTAGGCTCCAAGGGCAATTTGGTAAAATGTTTTACTGCACCATCCCATATTAACTCATAGAACTTTAGGCTTTCGTTCCAATCGGCAATCACCATGGTAAAAGGTTCAATATATTTAAAATCATAAATTTCAACAAAAGGTTCAAATTTTTTATATATTAAAAAGTCCTTAGCAACCACCCCCCTGCTCTTTCTATAATTTGGTTGACGCTTATGTCGCTCAAAACCACCATTTAACACACAAACCACCCTGTTCACTTCACTGATTCCAATCCAAGTACCACCAGAGAGTTTGTCTTTTGGAAACAATACCAAAGTATCATTTACCTGATAAGATTCTGGAGGCAACGACACCCTATTCGGAGCTTCATCCCGGTTCGAGGTTAAAATAAAATCCTGCTGTCCTTTTGGAACTAGAGTAACTGTACACATAAACCAAGTAGTCTTTGTAATAGTGGCTAACTTACAAAGTTATATGCAAAAATAATACACACATTTAAAGAAAGTATCTACCTTTTTCGATTTAAAAATTCGTAATTTTGCAGTCCATTTAATGAAAATTCAATAATAAAAAATTAAGAATCATGGGAAAAGGCTTTTTTAATGTGCCAATTGCGATTAATGAACCTGTTAAAAATTATGCACCTGGCTCACCCGAACGTGAGGCTGTGCTTAAAGCATACAAAGATATGTTTAGTAGTAAGATTGATGTTCCACTTTATATAAATGGTGAGGATGTTATGACGGGAAACACTAGAACTATGTCGCCCCCCCATGACCACCAACACATAGTAGGCACTTATCATGTCGCTGAAAAAAAACATGTTGAGGAGGCTATTGCAACCGCTTTGGAAGCCAGAAAAACATGGAGCCAAATGCCTTGGGAACAACGTGCCGGCATCTTCTTAAAAGCTGCTGAACTCATTGCAGGTCCTTACCGTGCCAAAATAAATGCGGCTACAATGATAGCGCAATCCAAAACCATTCATCAAGCGGAGATTGATTCTGCCTGTGAATTGATAGATTTCCTGCGTTTTAACGTGCAGTATATGACCGACATTTACGCTGAGCAACCCGAAAGCACAAGTGATGCGTGGAACCGTGTGGAATACCGTCCGTTGGAAGGGTTTACCTATGCGGTTACCCCTTTTAACTTTACAGCAATAGCCGGAAACCTTCCATCTTGTATGGCTTTAATGGGCAATGTGGTGGTTTGGAAACCTAGTGATAGTCAAGTATACTCTGCAAAAGTAATTATGGACGTGTTTAAGGAAGCTGGTGTTCCTGCTGGTGTTATTAATGTGGTATTTGGAGATCCCGTGATGATTACCGAAACGGTATTATCCAGTCCTGATTTTTCAGGTCTGCACTTTACAGGATCTACCTTTATTTTTAAAGAATTGTGGAAACAAATAGGCAACAACATTCATAACTATAAAACCTACCCCAGAATTGTGGGCGAAACAGGTGGTAAGGATTTTATAGTAGCACACAAATCGGCTGATACCAAGCAAGTTGCCACAGCTATTGTTCGTGGTGCTTTCGAATTCCAAGGTCAAAAATGCAGTGCCGCCTCAAGGGCATACATTCCAAAAAGCTTATGGAATGATGTAAAAAACTTTGTAATAGAAGATTTAAACTCCTTTAAAATGGGATCACCAGAAGATATGGGCAACTTTATCACTGCGGTAATCCACGAAGGATCATTTGATAAATTGGCAAAATACATTGACCAAGCTAAAGCTGATAGTGATGCCGAAATCATTGCAGGTGGAGGCTATGACAAAAGCAAGGGCTATTTTATAGAACCTACGGTAATTGTAACGACCAATCCAAAATACACGACTATGTGTACCGAATTGTTTGGTCCCGTTATTACCATTTATGTGTATAAAGATGACACATATGCTGAAACCTTGAAACTTGTTGATGAAACCAGTGAATATGCCTTAACAGGTGCTATTTTAGCCACAGACCGTTATGCAATTACCGAGGCTACAACAGCTTTACAAAACTGTGCTGGCAATTTTTACATTAACGATAAACCCACTGGTGCCGTTGTAGGACAACAGCCGTTTGGAGGTGCAAGAGCATCAGGTACCAACGATAAAGCAGGTAGTGCACAAAACTTACTACGTTGGGTGTCTCCAAGGTTAATTAAGGAAACCTTCGTAACGCCTACCGATTACCGTTATCCTTTTTTGGGAGAGTAACAGAACAATTCCTTGTTGAAAAAGGACTAATTAAAAAGTATATTCAGAACGAGTTTAGATAGTTTTCTAGACGAAGTGAAGCATCTTATTTATATGTTGTTTTAAAGAGATTCTTCGCTCTGCTTTGGATAACACCTTCTAATTAGTCTTTTTTTTTACGATGTATTCTTTAACCGATAAAACATATATGTGTTTGATTTGTAAATAAATGTTTAGCCTCCTAAACTAAATCTTTAAATATCCTATACTAAATATACCAGATAGATACATTTTGCCTCAGTAAGTAGCAATTAGGATAAATCTATTTAAGGACCAAAGTAGATTATTATACCAATTTCTGAAAACTCAACAAAGCTATTCACTTTCTACATTTAGATTTACAAACCGCTAGAATAAATAGAAAAGGAGTATTTATAAAAAAGTTAAAGCAAATAATCTTAAATAATTCTGATTAATTCATTTTTCATCTTATATTTAATAAAAATAACCCTAATTTTATTTCTTAAAAAACGGCATATTTTTTGTTGAATAAGTTGCTGATGAAAAGACTATTAATCACTTTACTTACCATACTGCCCTTGCTCACTTTTGGACAAGCCAATAAAATTTACAGGCAAGCACTTAGAGCTACCGATTTAAATGAAAAAATAGAATTACTCGATCAAGTCATTTCGCAAGAACCAAAAAATTTAGATGCGTATTTTTATCGGGGACTGACAAAAAATGATTTAGGTGATTACGAAGGGGCTATAGTTGATTATTCCAAAATCATACTTCTTGAGCCCGATGCCGACACCTATTTTAACAGAGGCAATTCCAGGTTTAATCTAAAGGATTTACAAGGTGCCAAGACCGATTATGAAAAGGCGGTAGAATTAGATAAAAGTTTTATAGATGCACGATACAGCTTAGCATGTACAAAATACGATCTAGGGGAATATGAAAATGCAATAACCGATTTTAGTATTTTACTTTCTATTATACCTGACCTTCAAATTGCTTATACTCTTAGGGCGGCATCTCATGTTGCAATGGAAAATTACAAGGAGGCTATTAAAGATTATTCAACAGCCATTTTGGTTAGTCCTGATTCGGATGCCTTTTTCGATCGTGGATCGTTTTTCTTAGACATTAAATATTACCAAAGAGCAAAAGCAGATTTGAATATAGCCATTAGGTTAAATAAGAACAGCCCTTATCTTTACTTTTACAGGGGGGCTTCAAATTTATTTTTAGGAAAATATAAAGAAGCTATAGACGATTTCTCTGTCGCCTTAAAATTTGATTCCCAAGATTTTGAGGCGCTATTGGGTTTATCAATGACCTATCTTAAAATGGATGATTTAGAAAATGCCGAAACATATTTCAAAAAGGTAAAATCCATATTGGAAATGGATGCCAATGCAGACGATCTTGAACAGTTTTCAAAATCCTATTGGTATTTAAAGCATTATTACTATTTTAAAAATAGTGTTGAGGAATTAAGTAAGCTGTAACTTGCTACAATCTCTGCTTTAATGGTAAATGCACTACTTTTTTAGTATCGAAAAAGTCTTCTTTAAAGTAATCGGTTAAATTATAAATGGTGGTCGTTCTATAATCCTTAAGCTCCTCGGTTAAATCACCACCTTTTAAATACAGAATCCCATTCTTTAATTCGTGCCTCTGTTGTTTGTCTATTTTACCTTTTACCCAATGCACAAAGGTTGGCATAGCAGCTACGGCTCGACTAACAATAAAATCGTATGTCCCCACGATTTCTTCAACACGGCTATGGGTGGTTTTTACATTGGTCAGCCCTAGACCTTCAACAACCTCATCTACAACTTTTAATTTTTTACCAATACTGTCTACCAAATGAAATTGACAATGGGGAAACATAATAGCCAATGGTATACCCGGAAAGCCACCACCAGTACCAACATCCAAAATCCTAGTGCCATCTGTAAACTGAATCACCTTTGCTATTCCCAAAGAGTGCAGAACATGTCTTAAATACAGCTCATCGATATCCTTTCGTGAAACTACATTAATTTTCAAATTCCAATCTTGATATAGCGACTCAAGTCCCTTAAATTTGTTGATTTGGTCTGCTGTGAGATTTGGGAAATATTTTAGGACAAGATCCATTTCTGTTAAATTTTCAACAAAAATATACTTTTTATATCCATTTTTTTGACTAAAAAGGGTATAACTTAAAAACGTTTATACCTATCTTTGCGCCAGATATGGCAAATTAACATTTTGTTAAATTCCGTAAAAATTAATAGCATGACCAATCAGTCACTTTCATTCTCCAGAAAAGATTCAGCAAAGTTTTTTAGAACGCTTAACAAACGCGTTAACGATTATTTTAAGGAAAATAATATTAAACGAACGGGAAATTGGAAACTATGGATTAAAACTATAATAATGTTTTCTATGTTTTTAACACCTTATTTCTTAATCCTAACTTTAGATATTCCACAATGGCTACAATTAGTACTGACCATAGTAATGGGTGTTGGTATGGCTGGAGTAGGTATGAACGTAATGCACGATGGCAACCACGGTTCGTATTCAAACAAAGAATGGATTAACCGTCTTATGGGTAGCAGCATTTATATTTTAGCAGGAAATGTTTACAACTGGAAAGTACAACACAATGTATTGCACCATACATATACTAATATTCATGGTCATGATGAAGATTTGGATGCTGGTCGAATTTTACGTTTCACTGAACACTCCGAATGGAAATGGTACCATAAATTCCAGCACTATTATTCAGTTTTATTATATGGGCTCTTAACAATTAATTGGGCCATCACGACAGATTGGCAACAAATGAAACGCTATATGCAACGCAAATTATCGTATGGCAAATTTCCAAACCCTGTTTGGAATTGGAGCAAATTGGTGATTTCCAAAATCATTTATATAGGTGTTTGGATTGTAATACCAATGGTATTTTTAGATATAACTTGGTGGAAAATTTTAATCGGCTTTTTTGTAATGCACTACACAGCAGGTTTAATTTTAAGCGTAGTGTTTCAGTTAGCTCATGTTATGGAAGATGCTGAAATGCCAATGCCGGAAGAAGATGGGACTATGAAGAATACATGGGCCGTACACCAGCTTAAAACTACTGTTAATTTTAGTACTAAGAACAGAATTGTAAACTGGTTTACAGGAGGCTTAAACCATCAAGTAGAACATCATATTTTTCCTCATATTAGCCACATCCATTACACTAAAATTTCAAAAATAGTTAAGGAAACGGCACAGGAATTCAACTTACCATATAACGAATACAAGACTACACGTAAGGCCATTATCGCCCACTTTAAGCACTTAAAGGAAATGGGAATGAAGCCAGCTTTACAAGTTTAACAATAATTTATAACATTTTCATGCAATTACTATCTGATAGAATTTTAAACATGTCTGTATCGGCCACCCTAGCTATGGCTGCTAAGGCAAGGGAATTAAGAGGAGAAGGTAAGGACATAATCGGTTTAAGCTTGGGCGAACCCGACTTTAACACTCCTGATTTTATTAAGGATGCCGCCATTAATGCCATTAACGAAAACTACAATTCTTATTCTCCAGTTGATGGTTATGGTGATTTAAAAGAAGCCATTATCACAAAATTTAAAAGAGACAATAACTTAATCTATACTCCAGCTCAAATTGTGGTTTCTACAGGGGCTAAACAATGTTTGGCAAATATAGCTGGTGTGATGTTGAATGCGGGTGACGAAGTCATTTTACCTTGTCCATATTGGGTAAGCTATTCAGACATTGTTAAACTTAACGATGGTGTTCCTGTTGAAGTAAAAACTTCTATTGACACTAATTTTAAGATGACACCTGCTCAATTGGAAGCTGCCATAACTCCAAAAACCAAAATGATTTGGTTTAGTTCCCCATGCAATCCAAGTGGCTCGGTGTATAGTAAAGAAGAATTAAGAGGTTTGGCCGATGTTTTGGTTAAACACCCTAATATTTACGTAGTTTCAGATGAAATTTATGAGCACATCAATTATATTGGAGGACACGCTAGCATAGCTGAATTTGAAGACATGTACGATAGAACCATAACCGTAAATGGCGTTTCCAAAGCTTTTGCCATGACTGGATGGCGTATTGGTTATATTGGTGCTCCTGAGAAAATTGCTAGAGCCTGTAACAAACTGCAAGGCCAAGTAACAAGTGGTGCCAACTGTATTGCCCAACGTGCGGTAATTACAGCGTTAAATGAATCGCCCTCACGAGTTCAATACATGATTGATGAGTTCAAGGAGCGTCGTGACTTAGTTTTAGACCTTCTTAATAATATTGATGGCTTTAAAACCAACACACCTGACGGTGCTTTTTATGTATTTCCAAATGTATCAGCTTACTTTGGAAAAACTTTAAAGGGAAAAACCATAAACAACGCCACCGATTTCTCTTTATATCTTTTGGAAGAAGCTTTAGTAGCTACTGTAACAGGAGACGCTTTTGGTAATCCAGATTGTATTCGTATCTCTTATGCAGCTTCAAAAGAACAAATTATTGAAGCCATAAAAAGAATAAAGGAAGCGGTTAGTTAATCAAGAGCATACGTTTTAGAAAATAATTCAATCAGACCTGCCAGATTTTAAAACTTGGCGGGTCTTTTTATTTATAAACAAATAGAAAATACAACACTATTAGAATCAACAAAAATGTCAATAGCCTCTTTTTTCTAATTTGGTTTTGTCGCTTTTTTATTCGTTCCCTTAATATTTGTAATTGTTCAGGCGAAGCCTTTGGAAAATTAAATTGCTGACCCTTAACTTTATCATAACCTCCTAAAGTTTTTCTAAACCGCTTGCTTTTATCAAGCATAATGGCTTTATTGCTTCTAATAACACTTAACATAGATTCTACTAATGGCATAGCAAAAATGTTTAAAACAAAACTTTAATAAGTAAGATGATTAACATTAGGATTAATAAGAACACAAATACTTGTTTAATTTTGGTTTCCTTTCTACTTTGTTTTAGCTTTTCTCGAAAAGGGACAACTGCTTCTTACTTGCCTTTGGAAATGAAGCCATTTTAACGCTCGCATAACTTCCTGAAAATACTTTTCTCCTTTTCTTTTTAGCTAAAAGATCTCGATTCGTTTTTAACGAATTATTGGAGTGCATCATGGAGCCTTCTCCTCCCATAGCATTTTAATTTTTTAGATAAAATTACTCAATTAAAGTAATTTATATATCTGTACCAATTTTAAGAATTTTGTTACAGAAAAGAAAATTTGGATATTTCTAGATTACCTATTCCGCCAGAAGAAAGGGGTAAACAAAACCAATACGGTAAACAATTCCAATCGTCCTATTAGCATTAAAAAGCTACACCACCACTTTCCTATACTAGGCAGGGCAGAATAGTTATTTACTGGACCAAAATCACCCAAAGCAGGCCCTACATTTCCTAAACCAGATGCTGCTAAACCAATCGCAGATTGAAAATCGATACCCAAAATGGAGAATACCAAGGCCCCAATGATAAAAGACAACATATAAAGAATAAAAAAGGCCAATATGTTAAATACAATATCACCTGAAATGGATTTGGTATTATACCTTACAGGTAATATCGCATTAGGGTGTAGGGAGCGCTTAAATTCTAAAAAACCGTTTTTAATCAAAATTAAGTGACGTACCACTTTAACCCCTCCAGAAGTACTTCCTGCAGAGCCTCCTAAAAACATTAGCCCGAAAAAGAAAACCACTAAAAATGGGGTCCACATAGTATAATCTGCCGTAACAAAACCTGTTGTGGTCACTATGGCCAAAACCTGAAATATAGCATGCCTAAACGCACTTTCTCCCGCTCCCCAAACCATGGGATGGTCTATTGATGAAACCGATACATCCGCCTTAAAATAAATAATAAGTGCCGCTATTAAGGTAAAAACAGCTATAAACTTAAAATACAACTTAAATTCTTCATCCCTTAAAACTTTTTGTACTTTTCCCTTAAACGCAAAATAGCTCAATACAAAGTTTGTCCCCGCCAAAAACATAAATAGAATGATAATATACTGTATTATAGGCTGTCCGTTCCAATGGGCAATACTGGCATTCTTGGTAGAAAACCCTCCAGTCGAAAGCGTGCAAAGCGCATGGTTAATGGCATCAAAAAAAGACATACCAGCCACTTTAAGCAGAATAGTTTCGGCAGCAGTATAACCAAAATAAATGAGCCACAAACGTTTAGCAGTATCGGTAATTCTAGGATGTAATTTATCCGCACTGGGACCAGGTGCTTCAGCTGCAAACATTTGCATACCTCCAATACCCAAAAGTGGCAAAATGGCAATTGCCAATACTATTATGCCCATACCACCTATCCAATGGGTTAAACTTCTCCAAAACAATACCCCTTTTGGTATGGCTTCAATATCGTTTAAAATGGATGCCCCTGTAGTGGTATAACCGGACATGGTTTCAAAAAAAGCATTAGTAAAACTTGGTATACTTTGGGTGAACACATAAGGCAGAGTACCCGATAAGGCCATAATTATCCAACCAAAGGCCACTACAATGTAACCTTCGCGCTTGTTCATTTCCTTGTTATGCTTTCTCGTGAAAAGCATGGCGACCCCACCACATATCAATGTTACAAAAGATGCCAGTAATAATGCGCGTGTAACACCATCATTGTAAATAAGACTTATCAATGTTGACAGCAACATGAAGCCTCCATTAAACAAAATGAGCAAGCCTAAAAAATGAAAAATTATTTTGTAATTAAGCTTCATCTAAAGGAACAATTTTTCAACACCCTTTATGGAACGCAACAAACTACATACTACCACCCTGTCTCCTTTTTGAATCTTAAAATCACCCAAGGCAATCAATCCAACACCATTTCGAATAACACCTCCAATGATTGCAGACCTTGGAAATTCAATATGCTTGATCACCTTATTACAAATAGCTGAAGTTTCCTTTACTTCAAACTCCAACAATTCAGCATTCATATTACTCAACTTGGTCATGGCAACCACTTCGCCTTTCCGTATATACCTAAATATATTGTTGGCCGCAAGAAGTTTTTTATTAATAAGCGTATCAATACCAATGGAATGGGACAATTCAAAATAATCCATGTTTTCAACTAAGGCTATGGTCTTGTTTACCCCTTTCGATTTTGCCACCAAACAGGACATGATATTTGTTTCAGAATTATCGCCTACTGCTACAAAAGCATCCATATCACTTAGACCTTCCTCATCCAAAATATCTACCTTTCTACCATCGCTATTAATTACCAGTACATTTGGCAACTCATCTGCTATATCGAAAGCGCGTTCTTTGTTTTTCTCCAAAAGTTTTACATTAAATCCTTTGTCACTTAAGTCCCTTGCTGATTTGAACCCTATTTGGCTTCCACCAAGAATCATAACATTCTTAATTTCTAAATTGACCTTTCCAGTTAATTTGCAAAGCTCTTCTGCCCCTCCCTCCGAAGTAATAAAAACAACATTATCTCCTCTCTTGAACTTAGTGTCACCACGAGGTATTAAAGTAAACTGGGTTCCTGCACGTTGAATGGCGATAGGTACAAAATGTATTTCAGGGAAAATTTGTGCTGCTTCCTTTACCTTTTTCCCAACAAAAAGGGCCTCTTTGGACAGTGTTAGCCCGGCCATGGTTAAAGCGCCATCTTCGAACTCATAATTATCGTTAAACGAAGTCTGTTTAAGTGACAATTCAATTTCTGAGGCTGCCAGTGCTTCTGGTGAAATCAATTCGTCAATACCAAACTTGGTAAAACCAACCTCATCCTTATTAGTAATAAATTCGGTATTAGAAATTCTGGCAATAGTTTTTTTTGCCCCCAATTGCTTTGACAATACACATACAGTTATATTGGTCGTTTCTGACGCGGTAACACCAATAACCAAATCACTAGATTCCACGCGCGCCTCCTTTAATATAGCTATAGATGTGGCATCACCCCTAATAACTTTAATATCTAAATGCGTATCGGCGTGTATTAGACTCTCTTTATTGGTATCTATAAGTGTGATTTCCTGTGATTCGTAGGATAGTAATTTTGCTAAATGAAACCCAACTTCTCCAGCTCCTGCAATAATTATTTTCACACGTTTAAATTTTAGTAATTATTTGATTATTATATCAATTATAAAATTGAGAACATGTGCAACCACTTCGTCCTCTCATTAAAATTTCAAACACCCCTTTTGTAAAGAAAAATTTAAAATTTATTAATGTTTGTTTCATCTGTATACTTGATTAACAGGAAGAACAAAGATATGCATTTTAACCTAATACAATTATTTGTTTTCAAGTTTCTTAATGACCTCCAATAGTTTATATTTGTCAAAAACTTTTTCATTTGACAAAAATTAAGCCTTACAAAGACAGTGTTCTTGGAAAAAAAGAACAGGTTACTAAAATGTTTGATACCATTTCTGGGGATTACGATGGATTAAATCGCGTGATATCCTTTGGCATTGATATAAAATGGCGCAAAAAAGTGGTGGATATAGTGAAACAGACCAATCCTAAAACGGTATTGGATATTGCTACAGGCACGGGAGACTTAGCCATTAATTTAGCTGTAACTGGGGCTAAAAAAATTGTAGGTCTAGATATAAGTAGTGGGATGCTGGAAATTGGTAAAGAAAAAGTGACGCAAAAAGGATTAAATTCGCAAATTGAAATGATTCTTGGCGATTCTGAAAACATGCCTTTTGAAGATAATACTTTCGACGCCATAACTGTTGCTTTTGGCATTCGTAATTTTGAAACTTTGGAAAAAGGCTTAAAAGAAATATTTCGTGTATTAAAACCCGGAGGGGCTTTTGTGATTCTAGAAACTTCAAAGCCTGAAAAGACACCATATAAACAAGGGTATAATTTTTATACAAAAAACATTTTACCGCTTATTGGCAGCATGTTTTCAAAAGATAAAAGTGCTTATAAATATTTATGCGAATCGGCATCCGTTTTCCCTTATGGAGAGGCTTTAAACAATATTTTACGTAAAATTGGGTTTATTAATGTTACAGATTTGCCACAAACCCTTGGGGTAGCTACAATCTACACATCATCTAAACAGTAATATGAAGTATTTTTTTATTTTACTAGCATTCATTTTTATAACAAACCAATCTCAGGCCCAATTATTTACTAAGAAAAAAATACAATATGATGCCAATCAAGGAAGGCGTTCAACCGATAATGATTTGCTGCGATGGGGTTATTTTTTAGGGATTAATATATACGATTTTAATTTTGATTATAACCAAGATATACGAGACATTTATGTAAAGCGAAGTCCTGGATTTAGTGTTGGTCTTATTGGTAATTTACGTATAAACAATTATATGGATTTACGTTTAGAACCTGGTTTAATAATCACTACCAGAGAGCTTCATTATAGTTCTACTTACTTTATGGGTACATCTTTTAACAACTCTGATTTAATGCGTGAGGTAAAGTCAACTTACATACATATTCCTCTATTAGTTAAATTTTCAACCAAACGTATCAATAATTTTAAGCCTTTTGTTGTTGGCGGAGTTTCTACGGCATTAAACTTATCGAGCAATGAAGAAAACCCAAATGATAATAGTAATGGGCAGTTTCGATCTGTGAAAAACACTCTGTTTTACGAAATGGGATTTGGTATTGACTTCTATCTATACAATTTTAAATTCACACCATCCGTTCGCGGTGTGTTCGGCATTAATGATGAATTGGTAAGGGACAAAGACCCAAACAGCCCTTGGACAAGCAATATTACCAATATGAAAACCAGAGGGGTCTTTCTTAATTTTACGTTCCAATAAAGTTTATTTTTGTAAAGACGTTGAGTCACAATTAGCTTAAATCTACTAATCAACGAGCGAGTAAACAATTACTTTCTCTTAAACTCGCTCATTAAAATAGCAGTAGCTGTTGCCACATTTAAGCTTTCCGTCTCTTGAAGATTACCAAACCTAGGAATTGCAATTTTTTCTTTTATCAATGCTTCAATAGCTTTAGATATACCGTTAGCTTCATTTCCCATAACCAAAATACCAGAGTCAAGCAACTTGCTCTTATAAACATTTTTGCCATCCATAAAGGCTCCATAAACAGGTAAACTTACAGTACTTAAAAATGTTTCTAAATCTGTATAGTTAATATTTACACGGGTAATAGAGCCCATAGTCGCCTGTATAACTTTCGGGTTAAAACAATCTACCGTTCCTACACTACAGACCAAATCGGACACCCCAAACCAATCGCACAATCTTATTATTGTGCCCAAATTACCAGGATCTCTAACATCGTCTAATCCAATAATTATCCCGTTTGGTTTTATTGGTTTCGCTTTAGGTATTTTAAAAACGGCTAATGCTGTATTAGGAGTGGTTAAAAAACTAATACGTTTTAAATCGGCTTTAGAAATTAAAATTTCTTGAAAATTATTTTCAATATTGGCATCAATATTGAACGAAATAGTCGTATATAAAGATTGAAGCTCGAAATGTGATTGTAAAAGTTCCTGAATAGCCTTAACACCCTCAACAACAAAAAGTCCATGCTGTAATCGATACTTTTTTTGTTTAAGACTGTTAATTAATTTTATTTGGGATTTTACAAGCATTTTGCTTTGGTTTTATTTTATAAAGAAAATGAATTTTAATGGAATTAGTCATTTCAAAGATGTTTTATTTTAAATATTTTCAATCGAAATAATGTATTTTTGATTCCGTATTTGTTTTGAAATCAACATAACCAATAACTTATATCAATTCGTATTATTTGAAGCTCAAACACTTTAAAATATTAGTCCTTATTACTACCCTCACACTGTTTACTTCGTGTGATGCCGTAAAAAGAGTTCCTCTAAACGAATATTTACTTACTAATAATACAGTTGTTATAAACGATAAAAAAGATAATTCTGAAACAATAAACAACCTATTACACCAAAAACCTAACAGGGCTATTTTAGGTTTTCCGCTACGCTTACACCTTTACAATGCGGCACGTCCAAACATAGATTCCATTTTACAAGCCAAAGTATATAATAATGAAGAAAAAATGGCATGGAAAACTAAAGTACTGTCTAGAAAGCAACTGGAAAAAGATATTGCCTCTAGAAAAGGTTTCAACTCATGGCTAAAGCGAACCGGTGAGGCTCCAGTTATTTTAGATGAAGAAAAAACTAAACAATCGATAATTCGCCTTGAGAGTTACTACATCAATAATGGGTGGTTTGACGTAGATGTTACATACAATATAAACAAAACAGACAATAAAAGAACGGAAGTATTATATAATGTTAACACAGGCAAACCTTTTATTATAGATTCCATTACCAAAAAAATTGAATCCCCATTGGTTGAATTACTTTATGAAGCTTCTGAAAAAAAAGCACTATTAAAAACTGGCGAACAATATGAGACCACTAATTTTGCTCAAGAACGCGATAGAATTACCACCGAACTTCGTAATACAGGTCTATTTCATTTCGGACAAGAAAATGTAACATTTGAAATAGATACTATAGGCACCAACAAAAAAGTAAATGTAGGGGTATTAATTAGCAACCGTAAAATTACCACACTAGATACAACCTTCACCAAACCTTTTAAGATATTTAAAGTTAACAGAGTTAATATTTTTACCGACGACTCATTTGCTACAAGAGATTTACCTTATAAAGACTCCATTATTTATAATGGCTATAAACTTAAAAGCCATGATAAATTACGTTATCGTCCTAAAGCCATTACCGATGCTGTTTTTATTGCTCCAAAAACCATTTTTAGGGATATTGATCGCACGCGATCTTACAGATATTTAAATGAATTGCGTACCTTTAAATATCCTGAAATAAAGTATGAACCCGAATCCGATTCAACTCTAACTGCCAATGTATATCTAACACCACTTAAAAAATTCCAATTAGGGTTTAGTACCGAAATATCTCAAAGCAATATTCAATCAGTAGGGTTGGGATTAAACTCTAGTTTACAAATTAGAAATATTTTCAAAGGAGCTGAAACTTTTGAAATTTCAGCAGTAACATCAATAGGAGCTTCAAAAGACAAGAACAATTTGGACGATCCTTTTTTTGATATTAATGAATATGGTGTCGATCTAAAACTTCGTATTCCAAGGTTGTTTTCACCTTTTAATACCGATAGGATTGTACCCAAGTACATGTCGCCCAGTACCAGAATTAGTTTGTCTGCTACAAGCCAAACAAACATAGGACTTGACAAACAAACATTTAGTGGTAATTTTAATTACAATTGGTCGCCTTCAGACAAGATAACCAATGACCTTGATTTATTTAATGTTCAGTATGTTAGAAACCTAAACGTAGAAAATTACTTTCGTGTTTATGAAAGCTCTTTCAATTCGTTAAATCAAATTGCTAAAGACGTTAATTATACATCACCCGATGCGGATTTAAGTATCCCAGAGGACACCAATGCTTTTTTAGACTATGCCCTTACCGACCCAACACCTAATGAAATAAACGACAACCAGCTTTCCACTATTAACGGCATAGGGGAACGAAAAGACAGATTAACGGAAAACAACCTTATTTTTTCTACCAGTTTTGGTTTAACCAGGGATGTTAGGACCAATTTGTTTGATGAAGATTTCTCCATTTTTAGATTTCGGTTGGAATTAGCAGGAAATTTATTATCCAACACCTCAAAACTTCTTGGGTTAGAAAAAGATGAAGACAATAGATATAAAATTTTTAATGTCGCATTCTCACAATATGTAAAGACTGAACTAGATTATATAAAACACTGGGATTTAGGAAAAAAAAACATATTGGCCATGCGAAGTTATTTTGGCATTGCCATTCCTTACGGTAACTCCAACAACATACCTTTCTCAAAAAGTTTTTTTGCTGGCGGGGCAAATGATAATAGAGCTTGGACAGCCTATAGTTTAGGGCCAGGCAGTTCACAAACCAGCAATGAATTTAATGAAGCTAATCTAAAGTTAGCATTGGGTATAGAACAACGTTTTAACCTTTTTGAAGATTTAAATGCAGCTATATTTATAGATGCAGGTAATATTTGGAATGTTCTTGATGATGTTGAAGACGAAAATGCCACCTTTACAAGTCTAAATTCCTTAAAAGACATTGCCATAGGATCTGGTTTTGGTCTACGCTATGATTTTAGCTTTTTTGTATTTAGATTTGATATTGGATTTAAAACCCACGACCCTTCTTATCAAAACGAAAAAAGATGGTTTAAGGATTATAATTTTAGAAATGCTGTTTACAATATTGGTATAAACTATCCATTCTAAACCATATACAAACTAAGACCTGCCTGCTTCTGGAAGATAACAGGTCAAGATTATTTTCCTTTAGCTAAACACTACAACGTTTTAGTTTAAATTTCCTTTTTTCAACACCCAAAACAACAAGCGGTTACATAAAATTTAATTACTTTTGAAGCTTAATATTAATTAAATTAAACTATAAAATGGGACACAACATAAAACCCGGTGTTGCTACAGGAAAGGAAGTTCAAGCTATTTTTCAACATGCTAAAGCGAACAATTACGCACTTCCTGCTGTGAATGTTATTGGATCGGATACTATTAACGGTGTTTTAGAAACAGCAAGGGACCTTAATGCCCCTGTTATTATTCAGTTTTCCAATGGTGGCGCACAATTTAATGCGGGTAAGGGATTAAGTAACGAAGGACAACAAGCTGCCATTGCTGGAGCTATAGCTGGCGCCAAGCATGTACATACTTTGGCTGAAGCATATGGTGTTCCTGTTATTTTACATACCGACCACTGTGCTAAAAAACTATTGCCTTGGATAGATGGATTATTGGATGCGAGCGAAAAACATTTTGCCAATACAGGTAAATCACTTTTTAGCTCACATATGATTGACCTTTCTGAAGAACCCATAGAAGAAAATATAGAAATCTGTAAACAATACCTAGAGCGCATGAGCAAAATGGGAATGACATTAGAAATTGAATTAGGTATTACTGGTGGTGAAGAAGATGGTGTTGACAATACCGATGTCGACGACTCCAAACTTTACACACAACCAGAAGAAGTAGCCTATGCCTATGAAGAGTTAAGCAAGGTTAGTAATCAATTTACTATAGCTGCTGCTTTTGGTAACGTACATGGTGTATACAAACCCGGTAACGTAAAGTTAACACCTAAAATCTTAAAGAATTCACAAGAATATATTTCTAAAAAATATGGCGTTAGCCATAACCACATCGATTTTGTATTCCACGGAGGTTCTGGCTCTACTGCAGAAGAAATCAGGGAGGCTATAGGTTACGGTGTCATAAAAATGAATATCGACACCGATTTACAATATGCTTTTATGAGCGGTATACGTGATTATATGTCTATTAAATCAGATTACTTGCAATCACAAATTGGAAATCCAGAAGGAGAAGATTCACCTAATAAAAAATATTACGACCCACGTGTTTGGTTGCGTGAAGGTGAAAAAACATTTGTTGCCCGTTTGAAAAAAGCTTTCGAAGATCTAAACAATGTTAATACGCTATAAGTCAATTAACTTATTTTAAAAGCTATTATAAAATCCTGCACAAAAGGCAGGATTTTTTATTTGTAGTAATTCTCGCAATCAATAATTTTTAAAAGCATTACCCGAAATTAAAATAAAGGTTTAATTTTGTGGTCTAGGTTTAATACAAAATTGTTATAAATAATAATCCAACGAACCATCCTGAGCACCGCAATAAGGATTTAAAAATGTAAATCAATATGGCTTGGTTTAAAAGAAAAGATAAGGGTATACAAACTTCTACCGAAGAAAAGAAAGACACCCCAAAAGGGTTATGGTATAAGTCCCCTACTGGAAAAATAGTAGACACTAAAGAGTTAGAACAAAACTTTTACGTAAGCCCAGAAGATGGCTACCATGTAAGGATTGGAAGTAAAGAGTATTTTCAAATACTTTTCGACAATAATGAATTTAAAGAGCTTGATGCCTCCTTGGAGTCTAAAGACCCCTTAAAGTTTGAAGACACCAAAAAATATCCAGAACGCTTAAAGGCAGCTCAGGATAAAACCAACTTAAAAGATGCTATACGTTGTGCTGTGGGTAAATCTAAAGGCAAGGATTTAGTGATAGCTTGTATGGACTTTGGCTTTATTGGAGGCTCGATGGGAAGTGTTGTGGGTGAAAAAATAGTGCGTGCAGCCGATTATTCCCTAAAACACAATATTCCATTTATGATTATCTCTAAATCTGGAGGGGCCCGTATGATGGAAGCTGCTTTATCTTTAATGCAATTGGCTAAAACCTCAGTTAAATTGGCGCAATTAGCCGAAGCTGGAATTCCTTATATCTCATTATGCACAGACCCAACTACAGGAGGCACTACAGCATCGTTTGCTATGTTGGGCGATATTAACATTGCAGAACCAGGAGCATTAATTGGATTTGCTGGACCTCGTGTTGTAAAGGACACTACAGGCAAGGAACTGCCTGAAGGCTTCCAAACTTCAGAATTTTTATTAGAGCATGGTTTCTTGGATTTTATATCTCAAAGAAAAGAATTAAAAAATAAGATAAACCAGTATATCGATTTAATTACAAATCAGCCGTTAAGAGCCTAACACAAAACAATAATAAATGGTTTTCCGGCTAGTTGTAAAGTGTATAGTTAATGCTTATTAAGAAAGGGGTTAAAACCACACATACTTACCCATTAAGAACAATTACTTAAAAGATTTGTAAATCAATAAAAAAGCGTATATTTGCCGCTCGAAAGAAAGGCTTTCGTATACATAACAATCATTTACAATAATATTAGCATGTATTTAACTAAAGAAGTAAAAGAAGAGATCTTCGCTAAACACGGTAAAAGTAAAACTGACACTGGTACTGCCGAAGCTCAAATAGCGTTATTTACGCTTAGAATTAATCACCTAACCGAGCACTTAAAAAAGAATCGAAAAGATTTTAATACAGAACGTTCGTTAGTAAAATTGGTAGGTAAGCGTCGTTCCCTACTAGATTACTTAACTAAGAAGGATATCTTAAGATATCGTGCCATAGTAAAAGAATTAGGATTAAGAAAATAACAAAAAGAGGCTTTTACAGCCTCTTTTTGTTTAATAAAAACTCAATCGTAAGAGTCAAAAAAACGTAAATAAGAAGCTGGATCCTGAAATAAATTCAGGACTAAAGGTTTTTCATTGGTCATACACAACAACTACACACAACAACACAACGACCATTGTTTAACATCGTTCTGGTGCATATTTAATTTAACCAGAATTAGAATTAAAAATTATGATTCCACAAACATTTAAAGAGGTCATAGACCTTGGAGACGGTAGGGAAATTTCTATCGAAACCGGAAAACTAGCTAAACAAGCGCATGGTAGCGTTGTCGTGCAATCTGGAAACTGTATGCTATTATGTACTGTTGTTTCCAATTACAATCAATCAGACGTCGACTTTTTACCGTTAACCGTAGATTACAGAGAAAAGTTTGCTGCTGCGGGACGGTATCCAGGAGGGTTCTTTAAAAGAGAAGCAAGGCCTAGTGATGGCGAAGTATTAACCATGCGTTTAGTAGACCGTGTGTTACGTCCGTTATTCCCAAAAGACTATCATGCAGAAACCCAAGTGATGATACAATTAATGTCACATGACGAAAACGTAATGCCAGATGCCATGGCTGGTTTAGCAGCTTCGGCAGCAATTCAATTAAGTGATATTCCTTTTGAAACTCCTATATCAGAAGTTCGTGTTGGTCGTATTAACGGCGAGTTTATTATTAATCCTTCAATATCTCAATTAGCTGAATCTGACATCGATATGGTTATCGGTGCAAGTTCAGATTCTGTTATGATGGTTGAAGGCGAAATGGATGAAGTTTCTGAAGAAGAAATGACTGAAGCCATCAAATTTGCACACGAAGCCATTAAAGTACAATGCGAGGCGCAAGTGAAATTAGCTGAAGCCATTGGAAAAAAGGAAACTCGTGAATATGAACCAGAACCTGAAGATGAAACATTAGCAAAGAAAATTCATGATATGGCATACGATAAAGTGTATGCTGTAGCTAAAGCAGGGTCTTCTAAGAAAGAACGTGGAGCTGCATTTGCTGAAATAAAAGAAGAAATTATCGCTAGCTTTTCTGAAGAGGAACAAGAAGGATTTGGCGGTTTAATTTCTAAATATTACAGCAAAGCTGAAAAATCTGCAGTAAGGGATTTAACCTTAAACGAAGGTTTACGTTTAGACGGACGTAAAACAACTGAAATTAGACCTATATGGTGTGAAATAGATTATTTACCATCTACTCACGGTTCAGCTATTTTTACACGTGGTGAAACCCAAGCCTTAGCTACCGTTACATTAGGAACATCTAGAGAGGCTAACATGATTGACATGCCATCTTTTGAAGGCGAAGAGCGTTTCTATTTACATTACAACTTCCCTCCATTTTCAACAGGTGAAGCAAGACCAATAAGAGGTACATCACGTCGTGAAGTAGGCCATGGTAACTTAGCGCAACGTGCTTTAAAAGGTATGGTTCCCAAAGATTGTCCTTATACTGTTCGTGTCGTTTCTGAAGTTTTGGAAAGTAACGGCTCATCCTCTATGGCAACTGTATGTTCTGGTACCATGGCTCTTATGGATGCCGGTGTACAACTAAAGAAACCTGTTTCAGGTATTGCTATGGGATTAATCACCGACACAGAAAGCGGTAAATATGCCGTACTTTCAGATATTTTGGGAGATGAAGACCACTTAGGCGACATGGACTTTAAAGTAACTGGTACTGCAGATGGTATAACGGCTTGTCAAATGGACATTAAAGTAAAAGGATTAAGTTACGAGATTTTAGTAAAAGCACTAATACAAGCTCGCGATGGCCGTTTACACATTTTAGAAAAATTAACCGATACAATAGCTACACCTAATACTGAGGTAAAAGCTCATGCACCTAAGATGATTACAGCTACTTTACCAAATGATCTTATTGGTGCTTTTATTGGCCCTGGTGGAAAAGTGATTCAGGAATTACAAAAAACAACCAATACCACTATTGTAATTAACGAAGACCCTGTTACCGGAGAAGGTATCGTTGAAATTTTAGGTAATGACCAAGAAGGCATAGACAAAGTTTTAGCGGCGATTGAATCATTAACCTTTAAACCAGAGGTTGGCAGTATTTACGAGGTTAAAGTCATTAAACTACTTGACTTTGGTGCTGTTGTAGAATATACTGAGGCTCCTGGAAATGAAGTCCTACTTCACGTAAGTGAATTGGCTTGGGAACGCACAGAAAATGTTACCGATGTGGTAAATCTTGGTGATATTTTCGACGTTAAGTATTTTGGTGTTGACCCAAAAACTCGCAAGGAAAAAGTTTCGCGTAAAGCGATTTTACCAAAACCTGAGGGTTGGCAACCACGTCCTCCAAGAGACAATAACAGAGGTAATCGTGACAATCGTGGCAGAGACAATCGTAATCGCGACAATCGTCGCGACGATAGAAGGCCTAGAGGCGATAAGAAAGAAGATTAATTCTTACTACAAAACAAACCCCAATTTTAAGTTGGGGTTTGTTTTTATATCACTATTTCACTATCTGTTCCTTAAAAATCTTCCATTTAACAATATCCCCATTGATTATATAGGTTTCAGATTCTTTAAATCCAGCTGTAACACCTCCTATTGCAGCTCCTCCTGCCGCACCTAATAGCCCTCCAGCATAGGCTCCTTCTTCTGCTGTCCATAACCATCCGTCAGAAGTGGCAACACCTCCTATTGCCCCTAGCGAAAATCCTGCCAATGAACCTATCAAAACATTATGCCCTCCAGAGCGTTTGGTCTTTATTTTTCCAATGTCATTGAACTTTATTTCAACCTTATTGCCATTACGATTTAAAGTCAGAATAGAATCGTTGGCAAAAACCATTTTACCTTTGTTAATCTTTTTCCCTTCCAAATTATACACCCTTAAAAAAGTAGATTTTGAATTTGAAGTCTTTTGAGCAAAAACACTAATCCCGAAGCTTAGCACAAACCAAATGCACAAAATTTTTAATAACTCCTTACCTGTTTTCATTTTTATACTATTTAGAAATTATACTTTAATCTTACTTAAACATCTTACAATAACACAACCATTTTAATGGCATCAACATTTAATATCATTTTTTTGATTTCGCCTTTTATCTTTTTCAACCCATAAAACCGTTCAGACTCCAATACTATTTTTTTAAAAGTTAAGGTTTCATTATTAGTTTTAATTATCCGAACAGAGTTTAAATTAGAGCTTGCTTTTTGGAGCAAATTACAATTGTCTTTATACACTTTAATCTGTGAGATACTGGGAACAAACCAGAAAAGAATTATTGGAGTGGAATTGTTTTTTGAAGTTTTCATAATTCAGACATTTAGAATGGATTAACACTCCAAATATCAGTTCAAAAAACAGTTCTTATGTCCGATAACTTATACCATAGAGGAATTAGGATGTCCAACGATAATCTCGGACTTGATTCTTAATAAAAAGCATCTTTTTAATCTATTTGTCCACTTTATTTTTCCTTTCAAACCATACAACTGCATCATGAATACCCTCATCTATAGGGGTAAACTTCATAAATAACTCTTCTCTTGCTTTATCATTAGAATAATAATTATTAACACTTAGGGTTCTAACATTTTCTATAGAAATCGAAGTTTTAATCCTAAGCAATCTAATCAAACTACCTACATATCCTATAGCATGTAACAACCAATTTGGCAGTTTGATAATACGAAAGTATATTTTTACATGACTCCTCACTTTTTTGTAAAACTCATAAAAGCTTAAGTTTTCATTGGCCAAAACATACGCCTCTCCACTTTTACCATATTGAATTGTGTTTACTATTCCTTTTGAAACATCCTTAACGCAAACAAAATTTTTCCCTCCTGGTGGGCACAGTACTATACGTTTATACATGCAGTTGAGAATTATTCTACCTGAACTCGGCTTACTATCGTATGCACCAATCATAAAAGTAGGATTGACAACAGTTACGTCTAACACATCTGATTTTGACAAAACATACTGTTGTGCATGAAACTTAGAAATGGCATATGGCATTTTATTAAAAGGCGTCATCATTGGTTTTAGCTCATTTCCTAAGTCGTCTATAGACCCATATCCAAACACGTTCGACGTACTAACATAAATTAGCTTTTTAACCTTGCACTTTATAGCCGCTTCAACTACGTATTTTGTTGCTTGTACATTCACCCTATGGAATGCATTATAATCAACAAGCTTTGGATCTACCAATGCTGCTATATGTATTACAAATTGGGATTCTATCATGGCTTTTTCTAAATTTTCAACAGTAGTAATATCTCCAACAAAATATTCCAAATTATCATGATTAAGACGTAAACAATTTTTAGGGTCTCTTACAAATGCCTTAACTAAAAACCCTTGGTTTAATAATTCCAAAACAGTGTTCATCCCTAGCAAACCATTGGCACCAGTTACTAAAATTTTTGATCTAGATTCCATTTGAACTTTCATTTAATCTATAACTGACCTTTAAATAATACTGACACAAACCAAAATTCTATTCATAACAGCTAACATAACTTCAAATTACATTGGTTTCAGGAAATTTATTGATCTCTCTATTTGATAATTTATCTTTCACAAACTCTGGCAACAGTTTATCCAAAGCTAATAGAAGCTTATTAATAAACCCTGGAACAACCAATGGTTTTCTCTTTAACATGGCATTAATAGCTACTTTTGCAGCATCTTCAGGATTTAGGACAGACTTACGTGGTATCCAACTTAAAATTCGGTTTTGATAGCACAGCCTTGTAGTTGTATTTAATCCACCTGGGCAAATAATGGTCACCGAAATACCATTTTTCCTAAGCTCCTTTGCCAAACTCTTTGAAAATGAGGTTAAGTAAGCCTTTGTTGCACCATACACTTGTTTTTTTGGCAATGCAAAAAAGCTGGCCATACTACTTATATTTAAAATGGCTGGTTTGTTAACAGATTTCATATTGGGCAACAACAACTTAATAAGTAGTGTTGGAGCTGTTATATTTACCGCTATTTGCTTTAAAACAAAATCGTCTTCCAAATCCTCAAAAAAACCTCTACTGAGTACACCTGCATTGTTCACCAAATATTGTATTTGAAGGTTATTATCCCGAATATAATTTTTAACGGCATAGCAATTTTCAACAAGGCTCAAGTCCAATTCCAGATAACGAACATCTACATTCATGTTCTGTTTAATAAAATTGGATAGTTGTGGTAATCCAGAATTTGGTAGTGCGAGTAATATTAAATTTATTTCTCTACTAGCCATCTCTAAGGCCAAAGTCTTTCCAAAACCTTGACTTGCCCCTGTTATTAAAGCATAAGATTTCATAATGACAACTTTAAAAAATTAATTGTTCTTTCTACCCCAATCTTAAAAGGCGTAATGGTATAGCCCAATTGGTTAATGGCACGATTAGAGCTCGCCAATCTATTTTGAAAAAGAACATCTAACAGTTTTGGGGTAATTCCAAAAGATAATCCAATAAGAAAAGATATTCCATTTAGTAAAGACAAGCAAGCCTTCACAAAATGATAAGGCACAGAAATTATTTTTATTTTACTTTTAGCCTTTCTTTTAATGGTTTCAAATAACTTTTGATAACTTATATCTTCTCCACCAACAATATATTTACCACTAACATTTTCATCTGAAATTGCCAGAACATGGGCATTAACCACATCATCAATGAAAACATAATTAGTCACAATGTTCAATCTAGATGGTACAACCAAAAGATGATTTTTTATCATTTTTAACATAAGCCTATTAACCCCATTGGAAAATGTATCCAATCTAGGGCCATAAACTCTGGATACATTTAAAATAGCAGTTGAAAGTCCTTTTTTTGTATAAATTTCCACCAGCTCTTCTGCCATAGTTTTGGTCAATTCATAATCATTGGCATACGCAACCAATCTAGGTTGGTTCTCTTGTATTGGAACATTTTTATAGGAAGTCCCATAAACCGATAAGGTACTTGTATAAATGACCTTTTTAACATCGGCTTTTAATGATGCTTCTAATATATTTTTGGTTCCTAAAACATTGGCAGTATAGAATTTATCTATCTTTTTATATTTTAAGTTAGTGTATGCAGCGGTATGAAATACATAATCACATCCTTCAGTAGCTTTTACGACAGATCGATAATCGCATATATCTCCTTTAACAGGCATAATGTTTTCATGCTCAGGAATTTTAGGAGAGTTGATATCTCTTACTAACGCGATTACGCTGTATCCGTTTTCTGCTAATTTTTTGGCTAATTGATGGCCAATATACCCTGTAGACCCTGTTACTAAAATTTTCATGATAAAATATTATTTTTTAAGGTTAAATGATAAAACAAATAACATTCATATACAGCCGAAAGGCTTAGATGAATCAAGAAGGGATACCATATACTGTTAGTATAGTATGCAAAGAGACATAGCACAACCCCAAATGGGATGGCCCCTAAAACTTCCTTTTTGGAATCGAAGCTATGGATCACTACATACAGAATTGTAGCATAAAATATAGCCATTGGTAACGTAGTAAACTCTAAAAACTTGAATAGCAAAACCCCTCTAAAAAAGAACTCATATCCCAATAAAAATGTAAAACGAATTAAAAAGTAGAACCAAGCATGGACAAAACCATAATCTGCACAGCCTACTATGTCTTCTTCAAATTGTTTACTAATACTTAAATAAGAGACATATGCAGATAACATGAAAATAAAGACAAAAATCAAAAGTAGAGGTATTCTAGGCACTTGAATTGTATCTACCAAATAGTTTAATTCTGGTATCATGGTATAGGACAACATGCCAAACAATACAATTCCCAATAAGTGTTTTAAGTTTAAAAACCTTAACCCGTTGGTTGTCGTTAGGGCACTTTTAAGATTGTGCACCGCCAATCTTTTGTAAACCATGCTTATCACAAAATATGTAACAAAACAAATGACTATTAATACCCATTCTGTAGTTAATGCTTTCATGATGCAATAGGTATTAAAGTGACACTAAATAGCTTACTAACGGCTTCTACCTTAATGCATTTCCCCTTTTTGTAATGAAATACATTATATTTCCCTTTTGAGATCTCTACCTTATATACCCCATCGGAAACAGGTATAACAGGTACCATTTCTTTCTGGTTATCGCAAAAAACAGAATTGATATCCTTAGGTTCTTCAAAATAAAATGTGACCAAATTATGCTTTATGTTCTCACATGACATTGGCTTAATTTCATTTGAAGTTGCTATATGATATGTATTGCCTTGAAGTTCGACACTATGGTTAACCTTTACCTTGTTGTTAAGTGTTCTATAAACTGAGGAATAAACTAATACCCCCTTTTTATAAATGGCTTTTTCTTTTCCAACAACATTAAACTTTGCTAAAAATTTAGCTTTAATGTTGCTGGAAAGTGTATAAACTGTTTCTTTTTGAGATATGTTTTTATTAATATGTATAACCCCTATAACCTTGCTATTATTAACAACATTATAGCTTAAACTTTTATTTTCACTAGGTATTGTAAAAGACGAGGTTATTAAAATAAGCCCTAATATAATTAAGAGCTTAAAGACTATATTTTTGGACATTAGACTCTTAAACAATGGCTTTAATGTTCCTTTATGTTTTCTAATGAAGTATAAAATTAACGCCGGTATCATGACAACAGTTTTTAAGTTACTGTTGTAAAATTATTGTCTCTAAATCGTATTACTATCCAAGATAGTCCAAGAGGGAGAAATTAGGATGTCCAACGATAATCTCGGACAGATTACACTAAAACTGATCTCTGTAACTGGTAGGCGTTTGTGAGGTGAATTTTTTAAATGCAGAATAAAACGTAGACTTTGAATTGAAACCACACTCTAAGCCTATGGCAACGATGGTATATTCACTAAACTCATCGTTAGCCAAAAACTTTTTAGCTTGGGCTACACGTAACGAATTTATATAATCTGAAAAATTGAAATCACTGTAAGTGTTAATAAGCCTTGAAAAATAGCTCTTGCTCATACCCAAATCTGAGGCCAAAGACTCCATACCCAATAATGGATTCAAATACAGCTTGTTATTTATAATGTGATCTTGGATTCTATTAAAATCCTTGTCGTGCTTGTCATTAAAAAAATCATCTTCATTGCTTGAGTGATGTAAAGTTGATTGGGGCATGATCATTACTTTATCTGTTTCAATAGAACTCCTTAATACAATACGGTCTTTTAGAACATTGTATTTATACATCCCCTGATAACCTATCCAATACAATAATATTGAAGAGCTTAAGTTTAAAAATTTATAGGCATATTCACTCCCTGTACTCACTTTAATTGATAAGGCTACCGCCCAAAATCCAATAACAATCACACCAAATCTAATAAACCATTTTAACCAATTTAAGTCATCATACGATAAAATATAAGCTATTAAATGATGGCGTCTAAAAATTATTATAATTGAATTTATAAATAGGAAGATAGTGTAAAGCAGATTAAAAATGTCTTCAACCTTTGTATAGTTGTAGATTAATGTATCATCGTGATTAGGAACCTCGTAATAAACATAAGAAATTAAACAAAGTCTAATGATAAGCTCAATGCCAAAAATTGCAATAGAGGTCTTAATGTAATTGTTAACCTTTTGTTCTATTTTAAGAAAATAAACAACAAAAGCATAAAACATGGGCAAAATAAACAGGTACCATGGTATAAGCAATTGTTTAATAAGAAATACATCTGAAGAATACCCATTAGCTATGAGCCAGCGTTGGAGGTTATTAAGCGAAATAAAAAAAACAATTAGATTAAGAAACACAATAACCTTATCAAACTTCTTTTTTACAAAAAAAGTCACCAGGTTAAAAACAAACCCTTGAACAACTCCAGCAATAAGTAAAAAATTAACAATAGATATAAAATCCATAGTATTAGCTATCTATGTAATAATTTTTAGTGGTTTTTAAATCTTAAATTTAAACAAAAAACCACTAAAATCAACATAGAGCACTAAAAAAGAAAGAAATTTATTAATAAAAGAGGAGGTATAAACGACACATTTAACGGCTAATGTTTCAATTAATAAAACCAAAAAACACTAACAAAACAAAGTCATAAATGTAATTAAGCAAAGATTTATGCAGCAGTTAATTGGTTTTCATGAATAAGATTGTGAACACAATCGTTAGCAAGAGTTTTTTTGTAATCTTTATTAATAACAATATGATATAAATAATAATCTAATATGCTTATTAATCGATTCGTGAAATTTTTTGATGCAGGTGAGGTTTTGGTTTTCATGACTAACTATTTTAATTTAAACTTTGATTATACAACTCTTAAAAAGTTACATGGTAAAATTAATTTATAATTACCGCAAACCGTTAACATAATTTGCACAAAAAATCACTTTTTTTTCTTAATTTTCACAAAATCTACTTTTAATCTACTTGCAATTTTTGAAAAAATGCAAGAACAATTTATTAAATATTTAAAGGAAAAGGCTCAAGATAACACGTCTTTTGTTGACGAAATAGCGGGTATACTGGACATCGGTTATGATGCCGCTTACAGGCGTATCAACCTAAAAACCAGCATCACTCTTGAAGAAGCCGTAAAACTGGCCAGGCATTATAAAGTTTCCTTAAACAAGCTTTTTGAGGTTGGAAGTTCTAATAGTATAGTTACAGAACTATCCCCCGCAATTCATGATGTTAGCGGATTAGAAATGTGGCTAAAGCAATCATTAAACAATGTGGTTCCCTTATCTAAAATCAAAAAATCAAATTTCATTTGGTCTGGCAAAGACATTTCTCTTTTCCATACATTAACGGATTCTTATTTGACACGTTATAAAATGTATGTTTGGTTGAAAGACCTTAACACCGAAATGGCCAAAAGCAAAATATCGTTTGATGATTGGATGGAAACTATCCCTGATTCACTACTTGATAGTGCTTTTGCCTTAGGAGAAATATACAAAAACATCAATATAACAGAATTATGGAGTGATAATACTATAAATGGCTCCCTGCAACAAATCCTTTACTATTTCGAAGCAGGTCTTGTTTCTAAAAATTTAGCATTAAAAATTTGTGATGACATACACCAAGTAATAAATCAAGTTGAAAAAGAAACAATAAACCAAAGCATAGGCAGTCCTGACAGCAACAATACATTCTTATTATACAAATGTGATCTACACATGCTTACTAACACACTAATGGTAACGACACCATTCAACAAAGTCTTTTTCACCCCTTTTACTGTATTAAGCTATTTTAAAATTGAACATAAGGAAACCTGTAATATGATGTATGAGTTTTTGCAAAAACAGATGTCTAATTCAAAATTATTAGCTACTGCTGGAGAAAGAGACCGTACATTGTTCTTTAAAAAAGTACACCAAAAGATTTCGATAGCTAAAGAACGTATTAATATGGACGATAAAATGACCTTTCTATAGCGGCGCTATTTGTTAAACCTTGTTAAAAACTTGACTTTCTGCATTTTTCGGTTATATTATAGGTTATGGTTTATACAGATAAAGAAAAATATTCAAACATTTTAGAAGACTCAATAACCTATCTAGAAAACAAGGGTTTTGAAAATATTAAAGCAGATATTGAAGGTTACGAAACACCTAAATCGTATTTAAAAAAAGGAAGTGATATTGCCGTCACCCCCGATATTGTAGCGACCAAAGAAGGCCGTAAGCATCTGTTTGATGTGAGTTTAAAATCGGAAAAACCGAAACTCTTAAAATCTAAATGGCTATTCTTAAATACACTCAGTAATTTAAAATCTTATAGATTTAAATTAATCACCACTAGGGGACACTACAAGTTCACATATGAAATGCTGGATGCCATTAATCTAAATGACAAAAACTTAATCAAGATTTAAAATAATTTTAATCTTTTGTAACATTTACTGTTATTCTTACGTATAACTACTAGAAAAGAATTGCAATCCCTATAAAATATCGATAGCATTACATGAGACAACTTAAAATTACGAAGCAGGTTACAAACAGGGAAACTGCTTCGTTAGACAAATATTTGCAAGAAATTGGCAAAGTAGATTTAATTACTGCTGATGAAGAAGTAGAATTGGCACAACGTATTAAAGCTGGTGACCAAGTCGCTTTAGAAAAGTTAACCAAGGCTAACCTACGTTTTGTGGTTTCTGTAGCCAAACAATATCAAAACCAAGGCTTAACCCTTCCCGATTTGATAAATGAAGGTAATTTGGGTTTAATTAAAGCTGCCCAACGTTTTGATGAAACTCGTGGTTTTAAATTTATCTCCTATGCGGTTTGGTGGATACGTCAATCGATTCTTCAGGCTTTGGCCGAGCAATCCCGTATTGTACGTCTACCGCTTAACAAAATTGGATCTATTAATAAAATTAATAAAACTTTTGCCTTTTTAGAGCAAAGCCATGAGCGTCCTCCAAGTGCAGAAGAAATTGCAAAGGAATTGGATATGACCATTAACGATGTAAAGGAGTCCATGAAAAACTCTGGTCGCCATGTAAGTATGGATGCACCATTAGTTGAAGGTGAAGACTCTAACTTATATGATGTATTAAATAGTGGAGAATCTCCAAACCCAGATAAAGAATTATTACACGAGTCTTTGCGAACAGAAATTGAACGTGCTTTAGAAACCTTAACACCTCGTGAAGCAGATGTTATTCGTTTATATTTTGGCTTAGGCAACCAACACCCTATGACCTTAGAAGAAATTGGAGAAACTTTCGATTTAACTCGGGAACGTGTGAGACAAATAAAGGAAAAAGCCATTCGCCGCTTAAAACACACCTCTCGAAGCAAAATTTTAAAAACTTATTTAGGATAATTATGTAATTACCCCTAAATTACGGCTACAAACAGTTTCACATAACTGTTCGTTTTTTGATTGATGAAAGGACCCCCGGCTGATTACCGGGGGTTTATTTTTAACTACACTCTAAATCTCTAGCCAAAGGAGAGAGACTTCAAAAAAGAGTTTTCTATATTTGCACAAACATATAAAATCACTACCTCCAATGAGTTCTAAGTTAATTGCTCCCTCTATTTTAGCAGCCGATTTTGCTAATCTACAACGTGATATTGAAATGGTAAACCAAAGTGATGCAGATTGGTTTCATATCGATATTATGGATGGGGTTTTTGTTCCCAATATTTCTTTTGGCATGCCTGTTTTACAAGCCATTGCCAAACATGCAAAAAAAACCATTGATGTACATTTAATGATTGTAGATCCGGACCGTTATATAAAAACCTTTGCTAATCTAGGCAGCAATGTTTTAACGGTTCATTATGAGGCATGCACCCATTTACATAGAACGTTACAAGCCATAAAAACCGAAGGCATGGAAGCCGGTGTTGCCCTTAACCCACATACAAATGTTAATGTTTTGGAAGATACCATTAACGATATAGACCTAGTTTGCTTAATGAGTGTTAACCCTGGTTTTGGTGGACAAAGCTTTATTGAGAACACTTATAATAAGATAGCTCAACTAAAAGCACTTATTCTTCGTAAAAACGCAAAAACACGCATTGAAATTGACGGCGGTGTAACTAACAAAAACGCAAAAAAGTTAGTCGATACAGGTGCCGATGTTTTGGTTGCTGGTAGCTATGTTTTTAAAAGCAGTAATCCATTGGAAACCATTAGTGATTTAAAGAAAATTGCCAACGCTTAAAACTGTTTTAGCATATATTTAATCAAATCGGTTGTGGTTACGATGCCTACCAGAATTGAATCGTCTACAACAGGTAAAGCATGAAATTCATTTTCTGCTAATATTTTAGCTACTTTTTTAATGGTTGTACTACTACTTACCGTGACCAAATTTTTTGTCATAACCTGTTCTATACTAAACATATTGTAAACTACAGTATCTATATCTCGGTCATCATCAGTAGCATCAGCAAAACTAATTTTTAACAAATCGCTGTAACTTAACATACCTATTATGGATTCTTCCTTCACCACAGGAATATGCCTAATATGATGCCTTTTGAATAAGGCTTCGGCTCTGGTCAAGTCATCGTTTGTATTTAAAGCAATAAGATTTTTTGTCATTATTTCTGAAACTGGAGTCAATGCTTTCATAGTTCATCCATTTTTAAATTTCAGCTAAAATTACATCATTAAGACAAAACCATTTATGATAATTATCAGTAATCATTAAAACTTAAAACTGACTTAAAAGATATTTAATAATATCAGTAGTAGTAACAATACCTACCAACTTGTTGTTATCTACCACTGGCAATGCATGAAACTCTTTAGTCGCAAAAATTTCAGCTACTTCCTTTATAGAATTTGAAGAAGATACCGTAACTATTTTTTGTTGCATGATCTGCTCAATAGTAAACATATGGTATACAAATGCATCTGAATCCATATTTTCTTTTTCTCCATAATCAGAAAACTTAAGACGCAGCAAATCGGTTTTGCTTAACATACCTATTACCACATTATTGGTTACAATGGGAATATGTCTGATATTATGCTTTTTAAAAATTTTCTCGGCCTTTTCAAGGCTATCTTTCTTACGTAACGTAATAACATGCTCGGTCATTATCGTTGAAATTGGTGCCTTACGTATCATGGTTTAATGGTATATGCTTGATAACTTTAAAATTATGAAACCGAGGCAAAATATATTATGACTTTAATCATACATTTGATAGATTATATGATGTTAATCGGAATTAATAGCCATTAAAAGTACTTTCAATCATGTTAACAAAATAATTTGTATATTTAGTTATAACCAACTACAAACCATTTCCTTACCTACTTCTACTTGGTAAAAAAATTATTAATTAATTCTTTAAAAAACAGTTATGAAAACACAAACCAAAATTTTGATGCGCATCATGCTATTGGCTATTTTCTGCCTCTTCATTACAAGATGCTCCAACGAACCTATTTCCAATCTGGAATCTGAGTTAAGCAACAATGACTTGTCTTCAAAAATGGGACAGGAAAAGGATCCTCAAAAGGCATTGGTTTTTAAAACCGAACTATCAGGAGATAACGAAGTCCCAATGCGGGAAACAGATGCCTCTGGACATGCAATTGTAAGAATTAGTCAAGATGAAAGTACTGTTCATTACGTCGTAATTGTTGAAAATATAGATAATGTTGTTGCCTCACACTTTCACAAAGCTCCTGCAGGAGAAAATGGAGGAGTTGTTGTTGGGATATTTGGAGGGCCCAAAATTGAAGAGTTATTTAGCGGTCAGCTGACCACTGGTAAAATTACAGCAGAAACTATGGGTGAAGATGGTGCGAATAAACTTGCAACATTCATTCAAGATATTAAGGATGGTAACATTTATATTAATGTTCATACCAATCCCGGATATCCAGGAGGAGAGCTAAGAGGTCAATTATAAAAAGTGTACCAAGAGGTCAAAGTTCTTTTTTGACCTCTTATTTTTTTATTAATATCCTGCATAATTAAAATTAAGCATCTGCTTAATTTTTGCGTATACCTGCGGAAACTCACTCTTAAAATCGTATGGGGTTTCAATAAAATTTTCTATGGCTACTGCCAAAAACTCAAATTGATTGGTATAGGCATATTTTCTAAAGTATTTAGAGGATGTGATTGTATTTCTAAGGTTTTCATCTTTAGATAACAATTCCGAAAGCTCTTTAAACGAATCACTAAAAATAGTTGAGCTTATATCGCGTTCCTTTATACTATTGATGTGAATGGCATGGGTAAATTCATGGATCCCTAAATTCAAATTATCATTATCAATGTCAAACCCCTTTACAAAATCTTCCCAAGACAGGACCAAAGCCTTGAGTTTGGGATTAAACTCCCCCTTGTGATAGGCGTTATTGGATTTTGAATAAAACTTAGTAGGATAAACAACAATTTTAGATATCAAACCAATATAAAAGTCCCTAAAGCCAAAGGTTAGCATGACAGCCGTTGCAGCAAGCAACACCTTTATTTCATCATTTACAACCAATCCTCCCCTCCCAATAAAATCTTTATCAATGATAAATGAGGCCACACGATGTTCAAAATAGCGTTTATTTTTATCGGTTAATTTATTGTAAAATCTAAATTTGGTCTTCAAGATTTGTTTTTGGTCTTTACTAAGTCTTCTTTTAAACCAATAAAAATGCACGTAGTATGGTTTCCTGTGTTTTAGCACATAGCCCATTTCAATCATTTTTATAGCAAAATGAAAAAACATATAAGCTAGTGCTGCAAAGAAAATACCTAGTATAATTTTACTGCCCAGGGTATATTTTATTAAAAGAAAACTAAAAATCACTTTATAAATAACGTCTTTACTATTTCGAAATTACGTTAATCCTTTTAAAAAAGATAATTTATTGGTTAAAAAGCACAAGGTTTATCAATTACGCCCAACCGACTAAAGGATTTAAATTATCGAAAGATTATTTTTAATACAACTATTAACTCTATTAGAAACTTGTTTTCCTCAAAATTCCACTTTGAAATAATCCAAAAAAAATGCTCAAGTAATCTTGAGCGTTTTTAATTTTGAACAATTTATTCGTGACCACGGAGGGATTCAAACCCCCGACCGCTGGAGCCGAAATCCAGTGCTCTATTCAGCTGAGCTACGTGGCCATTTATTTTACTAAGCTAATTTAGCTTTTACAATAGTTGATATGGTTTTACCATCGGCTTTACCTGCTAATTCCTTACTTACTATACCCATAACCTTACCCATGTCCTTCATACCCTGTGCACCAACATTTGCAATAGTTGCCACCACAACTTCTTCTATCTCTTCTTCATTTAAAGCTTCGGGTAAAAACCGAGCTATGATTTCTGCCTCAGCAAGCTCTGGAGCAGCCAAATCCTCACGCCCTTGTTCTATATAAACAACTGCACTATCCTTACGTTGCTTTACTTGCTTTTGAAGGATTTTAAGTTCTTGCTCTTCAGTTAGTTCTTCTTTAGCACCACTTTCGGTCTGCACCAATAAAATAGCCGATTTAACAGCCCGTAAAGCTGCAAGAGCAGTTTGATCTTTAGACTTCATGGCCTCTTTTAAAGCCGTCATTATGTCTTTTTGTAAACTCATTGGTTTAATTGCTAATATAAAATTTTACTTCCCCTAAAGGCTAGCAAAAATAATGAAATTACTTAAGTTTTATCACAAAAACCCCGAAAAGCTTAGGCAAACTTCTCGGGTTCATAACTAAGTATGTCTAGTAGACGTTTATACCTTAATCAACATTATCGTGCAAAAATGAATTATTACTTCTTAGTTGAATATCATCATTATCATCCAAACCAATACTTGTTCTGGACATATCTGTTTCCGAAGAGTGCTTCACTTCACTTAAATCTACCCCTTGGCGTTTATAAGCAGGCACTTTTTCAATGTCATCTATCTTCGCATTGTTAAACTTATAATTAAAGTCTTTCATTTTACGTTTACGCTCTTCGGCACGTTCTTTTAGCAACTGGGATATAGGCATATTCATTGGATCAACCTCATCTGTAGTTACCTCTTCTTCAACTGTATCCTCTACAATAACTTTCTTTTCGAAAACAATATCCTCATCTATTTCATCTACAGTTTCTTTTTTCTTCATATTGTTCATAGCAGATTCCAACTCAATATAATCATCTAAGGCATAACGCACTTCACCATCTTCATTGGCTTCTGTAACCGTAATAAGTTCAATATAGTCTTTCACTGGAATCTTTTTCACCTTTTCATTAACTAGTGACTCAAGGGGTTCTTCTTCAACATTATTGTCAGAGGTTAATGGCAAATCAAAGGTTAATGTAATTTGCTGCTCTTCCTCAACTATATCCTCTTTTTGTTTAGAAACAACAGTTACCGGTTTTATGATAAAATCGTCTTCTTCGTGAACCTTTGCAAATACTTCTTCACACTCAACATCAATATTCTTAATGAATTCTGAAGTAGGTATTAGATTAATATCACAATCATTTGAAATGGTTATTTTCTTCGACTGTTGATTTTCGAGCTTTTGTTTGGTTTGTTTAACCTCGACATTCTCATCTTCTAAGTCCAAGGTGTGCCTTACTATTGGCGGTTCTTTCTTGGCTTTCTTTTCTTCCATTTCTATTACTGGTGTAATAATTACGGGATCTCTATCCTTAGCCAATAAATCATGTTCTTCTTCAAGAGAATGAATTACTTTTTTTGTTTCGGTATTAGAGATTTCATCTTGTTGTTCTACATTAAACCCAGTAGCTATAATGGTCACTGCAATAGACTCTTCTAAGGATTCATCTTCACCTACCCCCATGATAATATTCGCTCCATGACCAGCTTCATCTTGAATATGGTCGTTAATCTCTCCTATTTCATCAATAGTAATCTCATGGGAACCAGAAACGATAAGCAGCAACACGTTTTTAGCTCCTGTAATTTTATTGTCATTAAGCAATGGTGAATCCAAGGCTTTTCTTATAGCCTCTTGCGCTCGGTTTTGTCCTGATGCCATTGCAGACCCCATAATAGCCGTACCGCTATTGCTCAATACTGTTTTTGCATCACGTAAATCAATGTTTTGGGTGTAGTGATGTGTAATCACTTCAGCTATGCCACGAGCAGCTGTAGACAACACCTCGTCTGCTTTGGAGAACCCTGCTTTAAAACCAAGATTACCATACACCTCACGAAGTTTGTTATTATTGATAACTATTAATGAATCGACTACATCCCTTAATTTTTCGATACCTTTTTGCGATTGCTCCAAACGCATTTTACCTTCAAACTGGAAAGGCATCGTTACAATACCAACTGTTAAAATGTCTAAATCCTTAGCCATTTTAGCTATAATCGGCGCTGCTCCTGTACCAGTACCACCACCCATTCCAGCAGTTATAAATACCATTTTAGTATTGGTATCCAACATACGTGAGATTTCTTCAAAACTCTCTACGGCAGATTGCTCCCCAATTTCTGGATTAGCACCCGCACCTAATCCTTCAGTAAGGTTTACCCCTAATTGGATCTTGTTGGGCACTCCACTATTTTGAAGTGCCTGGGCATCGGTATTACAAATGTAAAAATCTACACCTTTAATCCCTTGTTGGAACATGTGGTTTATAGCATTACTGCCACCACCTCCAACACCAATAACTTTAATGACATTTGATTGGTTTTTGGGTAAATCAAATGCAATGCTTTCGAATTCTTTCTTGCTGCTCATAAATTCTAGTTTACTGGTATTTATACTTAATTTTTAACTTATTATTTTATCAATGGATTATTTTTATTCTATTCGGCGTTATCTAAAAAATCCTTGACACGCTCGGTTAATTTATCTAAAAATGAACGTCGTTGCTTTACAGGTGGCTCCTGTGATTCTGTTTCATCAACAAGATTATTTTCCTGTACTTCAGCTTCTATAGCTTCTTTTTTTCTTCTTTCCTGACGTTTCAACCCGTCTAAAACCAATCCTACTGCTGTAGCATACAACGGACTGGTTATATCTTCATCACTATCTCCTGCAAGATGTTCGTTAGGATAGCCTATTCGAGTATCCATACCTGTGATATATTCCACAAGCTGTTTCAAATGTTTTAATTGACTACCACCTCCCGTTAATACGATCCCTGCTATTAGCTTCTTTTTTTGTTCTTCGTGACCATAATTTTTAATTTCGACATAAACCTGTTCAATAATCTCTACCACACGGGCATGTATTATTTTTGATAGGTTTTTAAGAGTAATTTCTTTAGGCTCACGACCTCTTAACCCTGGTATGGATACAATTTCATTATCCTTGTTTTCCCCTGGCCATGCCGATCCAAACTTTATTTTCAATAATTCAGCCTGCTTTTCTATAATAGAGCACCCTTCCTTAATATCTTCGGTAATAACGTTCCCTCCAAAAGGAATTACGGCTGTATGCCTAATAATACCATCCCTAAAAATGGCAAGATCGGTGGTTCCGCCTCCAATATCTATCAATGCTACTCCTGCTTCTTTTTCTTCTTGACTCAATACCGCATTTGCTGAAGCTAACGGCTCTAATGTGATGCCTTCTAAACTTAATCCTGAACTCTGTACACAGCGTCCAATATTTCTAATGGAAGACACTTGACCTACTACCACATGAAAATTCGCTTCCAAACGACCACCATACATCCCAATAGGTTCTTTTATTTCACCTTGACCATCAACTTTATACTCTTGAGGAAGTACATGGATTATTTCCTCTCCAGGGAGCATAACCAGTTTATGCACTTGGTTTATGAGTCTGTCGATATCATTATCGTCTATCACATTTTCTGAATTGGGTCTCGTTATATAATCACTGTGCTGTAAACTACGAATATGTTGTCCTGCTATACCTACGGTAACACCATCAATTTTCATATCGGCTGAAACTTCAGCTTCCTGAACGGCTTGTTGTATAGACTGAATGGTTTGTGTAATATTATTTACAACACCACGATGAACCCCTAAGCTTTTAGATTTTCCTATGCCTAAAATCTCAACTTTGCCGTACTCATTTTTACGACCAATCATGGCCACTATTTTTGTGGTACCTATGTCTAAACCTACTGCTAAATTTTGTTCCATGTTTTATATTTTGGTACAGACCACTTGATTATCAAATTGTAAATTAACTTTACTATACCTGCTAAGTGTATTTTCCTTTAGATTCTTTTTATAAAACACTTTTAGGTTATTAATTTTTTTATCTAAAAACTCAATTGTCCCTAGTTTTACCACAAAATCGCAACGCCTTAATCTTAAAAAAATATCGCCTTTGCTGTTTTGGTGAATTTCTATTACACTCTTTTTTAAAAACTCATCTGAATCAACTTTTTTGGCTATTTTATATATGCTTTTTAAGTTGTTTTTTTCAACATGACCTGTTACCAAAGGCACTCTTGCCGAATAATTACTCGATAGTGGCATAAACAACCCTTCATCATCAATGTAATATGATCCATTTGTACTTACCCTTGCTAATGGCGTTTTTTGCTCAATGTCAGCATTAAGAGTACCATTTACAGACACATAGACTTCTGCCGACTTAATCAATGGGTTAGAATTCAGAGATTGTTCTAATTCATTCAAATCTAAAGTTTCTTTAAGCATATTTTTAACCCCTTGCCGATTTTGTATTAACAATTTACTAACAGTTTGATTAGTTATAAATAGATTATTCTCTCCTAAAAACTTTACATTTGGCTGTGACACTTTTCTAGCCGTATTCCTTGCTGTGGCAAATGCAAAAAGAAATACTACTGTACTTAACAGCAACAACATTTTTATAAAATTCCAATTAACTCGCAATACTAAATTCTTTTTTAATATGTTTCACTTCTTCTCCTATGTCTCCCGCTCCAAGTGTTAAAACAACATTGGCTTGGCTTTCGCGAATTCTGGATATCAACTCCTTTTTGCTTACCAATTGCTTATTTTTTAAATCTATTTTTTCCAGTAACCATGCCGATGTTACACCTTCGATGGGTAATTCTCTTGCAGGATAAATATCTAATAATATCACAGCATCAAACTTAGACAAGCTTTCGGCAAAATCTTCCACAAAATCACGTGTTCTACTATATAAATGCGGTTGAAATACAGCTAAAACCTTCTTTCTAGGATACATTTCCCTTACTGCCTGATGCACAGCATTAATTTCTTGGGGGTGATGGGCATAATCGTCTATTAAAACAAAATCATCAGTTTTAATATGGTAAGTAAAACGTCGCTTTACCCCTTTGTAAGATGCTAAAGCCTTGGCGAGCTGCTGGTGAGGGCAACCATACTCTACAGCCATCGCCAAGGCTATTAATGCATTTGACAAATTATGTCTACCTGGTAGGTTAAATTTTAAATTTTCTAGGACCCTTTTTGGTGTCTTAACATTAAAAACATAGGTTCCATTTTCTATCTTAATATTTTGGATACTGTAGTCTGATTCATCTTCAATACCATAGGTTATACCTTGTATGGACAATCCGTTTTTAATAAACAACTTTCCATTAGGCTTTAGGCATTTAGCAAAATCCACAAAAGAGTCTTTCAGTGCTTCAGCTTCACCGTAAACATCCAAATGATCAGCATCCATTGAGGTTATGCAGGCCATGTCTGGCTTTAAAGTTAAAAACGAACGATCAAACTCATCAGCTTCAACTACGGTAACTTCGGTTCCATTACTAATAAAGTTAGAATTATAATTTTCACTAATACCACCCAGAAAAGCTGTTATCGGTTTATTACATTCGTATAACAAATGACCTAAAATACTGGTCGTGGTGGTTTTTCCATGGGTTCCAGCTACGGCCAAGCAAAATGTGTTTTCGGTAATCAACCCTAATACTTTTGAGCGCTTAAAAACCTTGAAATTATTATTTACAAAATAATTTAACTCTTTATGCTCTACTGGTATAGCCGGTGTGTAAATTACCAAAGTGCTGTCCTTATTAAAAAAAGACTCATTTATATTTTCAATGCCATCTTCAAAATGAATTTCGACACCTAATTTCATTAAGTCATCTGTTATTTCAGTTCGTGTTTTATCATATCCAGCAACACGCTTATTATTGGCTACAAAATAGCGTACCAAGGCACTCATACCTATGCCACCAATACCAATAAAATACACGTTATATATGTTTTTAAAATCCATTATTCCTTCAACAATTTTTCTACTTCATCCACAATACGTTTAGTTGCATTTACGTAAGCCATTCTTTGAATGTTTTTACTAAGTTGACTTTGCTTTTCGGGTGATGCCAACAACTGACTAAATCTGTTTTCGAAATCTACTTCCAAATCTTCTTCTTTTATCATCATAGCCGCATCTTCATTAACTATGGCCATGGCATTTTTAGATTGATGGTCCTCTGCAACATTGGGTGATGGAATAAATATTACCGGCTTACCAACTATACACAGTTCGGACACCGAGCTTGCTCCAGCTCGGGAAATAATAACATCGGCAGCAGCATAAGCCATATCCATATTATTTAAAAACTCATACACCTGTACACCATTGGTATTGTTATATATTTTGTATTGTTGATAATACAATTTTCCGCACTGCCAAATAATTTGGAGGTTCTGAGTGTCTAAAAAATCAAGCTTTTGTTCAATCAATTCATTTATGCGCCTAGCTCCCAAACTTCCACCCAAGACTAACAAAGTGTTCTTACCATGCTTTAAATTGAAAAAGGCCTTTGCTTCCAGCGTTTTGATTTCTATATTCAAAAGCCCTTTTCTTACTGGATTACCTGTTTTAATGATTTTATCTGCAGGAAAAAATCGCTCCAATCCATCGTAGGCCACACAAATTTTACGGACCTTTTTAGCTAATAGTTTGTTAGTAATGCCCGGATAAGAATTCTGCTCCTGAATCAAACTAGGAATTTGTTTTGACGAGGCCATATACAACAAAGGACCACTAGCAAAACCTCCGGTACCTATAACCACATCTGGTTTAAATGCACTTACAATTTGTCTCGATTTCCACAAACTGCTCAGCAACTTAAACGGAAACAAAAGATTTTTTGAAGTCAATTGACGTTGGATACCTGAAATCCACAACCCTTTTATCTCATAACCCGCTTGTGGTACTTTTTCCATTTCCATTCTATCTTTAGCTCCAACAAACAAGAATTTAGCATTTGGGTAACGATGCTTTAATTCATTAGCAATAGCAATAGCAGGATAGATATGTCCTCCTGTACCACCACCCGAAAGAATAATTCTATATGTTTTTCCCTTTGTCACTAATCCACTTTTACTTTAAATACTTTTTGCTTTATGTACTTATAACTTAAATTGTTTCCGATAGAATTTCCAATGGATTTTCCTCTATACTTTCTTGCTGTATAATCTCCTGCCTATGAGCACTTACACTCAAAATAACCCCAATTGCCAAGCAGGTCATCCAAATAGAAGTCCCTCCACTACTAACTAAAGGCAAGGTTTGTCCTGTTACCGGAAACAATTCAACAGCTACCGCCATATTAATTAATGCCTGAAACACAATAGGCAATCCAACACCTAATACTAAAAGTTTACCAAAAACGGTATCGGCCTTTTGTGAAACTATTACAATTCTAAATAACAACCACAAATACAGAATCATAATAAAAAAGCCTCCCAACAAACCATATTCTTCAATGATAATGGCAAAAATGAAATCGGATGAGGACTGTGGTAAAAAGTTTTTCTGAATGCTTTTTCCAGGTCCCACTCCTTTAATACCTCCAGAAGCAATGGCAATTTTTGCTTTTTGAATTTGATAATCAGCTTCAGTATCTTCATCATTAGAATAATTTTTAATCCTATTCTCCCAGGTTGTTACCTTAACATTTAAAGGACCCGAAGTAAGCTTCGCAAACATGATAAACATAGTCAAAGCCACTATTCCAAGTCCCATAATAATCCCCAAATAACGAACCGGATACCCCCCTATAAATACCAATATAGTTACCATTAAAAATATTATGGCTGCCGTGGAAAAGTTTGATGGTAAAATAAGCACCAATACCAAAAAAACGGGTAGCCACAATGGCATAATCGATTCTTTAAACGTAACGTGTTTATCCTTTATTTTAGACATATACCGTGACACATAAACCATTAAAACCACTGCTGCAAAGGTTGAAGTTTGGAACGACACCCCCACAAAAGGTATTTGAATCCACCTACTGGCACTCGCCCCAGCAATGGTTGTACCTTGTAACATTGTTAGCCCTAAAAGCACCAATACCACAGGAATCATGATCAATGACAACCCTTTAAAATACCGATAAGGTATTTTATGCACACCGTACATAATGGCAAAACCTAAAAACAAATGCATAAAGTGTTTTACAAAAAAAGCAAAGGTGTTTCCATCACCTCCTTTGTAAGCTAAATTACTGGCAGCACTATATACGGGTAAAAAGGACACAATAGCCAACAATGCTACAATTGCCCAAATTAACCGATCTCCTTTTATGTTTTTAAACAGTTGCTGCACTTTCTATTAATGATTTTATAAATTTCTTACTGCCTCTTTAAACTGACGCCCTCGATCCTCGTAATTTTCAAACAAATCAAAACTGGCACATGCTGGTGACAACAATACATTATCTCCAGCTTCAGCTATTTTGTATGCAATTTTAACAGCTTCACTCATAAATTGTGTTTCAACCATAATATCTACCATACCATTAAAAGCTTCAATTAATTTAGTGTTATCTATACCCAAGCAAATAATTGCTTTTACCTTTTCATTAATAAACGGATAAAGCTCTGTATAATTATTACCCTTATCCTGGCCTCCAACAATCCATACAGTTGGTGAATCCATACTTTCAAGGGCATAATACGTTGCATTAACATTTGTTGCTTTAGAATCGTTTATATATTGTACCCTATTGATTTTTAACACATATTCTAGACGATGTTCCACACCTTGAAAGTTTTCCAAGCTTTCACGAATGGTCTGTTTTCTAATCTTTAATAAATGCGCAACGGTTGATGCCGCCATAGCATTTTTAATATTGTGCTTCCCTTCTAAGGTTAAGTTTGTTGTTGGCATAATTATCTTATTGTTATCTATTGTTATTGTTATTTGGTTATTTTGGTAATACGCACCATTATCAATAATTTTTGTTAATGAAAATGGTAATAATATGGATTGAACCGGATAGTTTTTTAAATGATTTGCTATCACGTCATCATCTGCATCGTAGATTAAATAATCTTCAGATGTTTGGTTCATAGCAATCCTAAACTTTGAAGCAATGTAATTTTCGAACCTATAATCATACCGATCTAAATGATCTGGTGTAATATTTGTAATTACAGCAATTTTGGGCTTGAAATTAACGATATCATCCAACTGAAAACTACTGATCTCAAGCACATAATTTTCATAATCTTGCTCAAAAACCTGCTTCGCAAAGCTATCTCCAATATTACCTGCTAATCCTACATTTAGCTCTTGTTTCAACAAATAATGTGTTAAGGTTGCCGTAGTAGTTTTGCCATTGCTACCAGTAATTCCCACAAGGGTTGCTTTTGTGAATTTTGAAGCAAATTCAATTTCGGAAATCACAGGAATATTAGCTACCATTAACCTACTTACTATCTCTACTTTATTAGGTATTCCTGGGCTTTTCATTACCAAATCCGCATTTAGGATTTTGGCTTCAGAATGTTTTCCTTCTTCCCATTCAATCTCATTATGTATAAGAACCTGTTTATAATTTTCTTTTATTTTTCCTTTATCGCTAACAAAAACATCGTATCCTTTTGCCTTACCCAAAAGCGCTGTACCAATACCACTTTCACCTCCTCCCAATATGACCAATCGTTTTTGCATTTATACTTTTCGATTCACCTAATTTTTAACGTCACCAAACTTATTATGGCAAGTAAAATGCCTATGATCCAAAATCTTGTTACAATCTTACTTTCATGATATCCTAACTTTTGGTAATGATGGTGCAATGGCGACATTTTAAAAATGCGTTTTCCTTCCCCATACTTCCTTTTGGTATATTTAAACCAACTCACCTGCATGACTACCGATAAATTTTCGGCTACAAAAATGCCACACAACACCGGAATCAACCATTCCTTACGAACAGCAATAGCAATCACAGCAATGATCCCTCCAATAGTTAAACTTCCCGTATCGCCCATAAATACTTGCGCTGGATAAGTATTGTACCATAAGAATCCTATTAAGGCCCCAACAAAAGCTGCGATATAAATGGTTATTTCTTCGACCCTTGGTATATACATGATATTGAGATAATCTGAAAAGATGATGTTACTAGACACCCAAGCAAAAATGCCTAGCGTAAGGACAACAATAGCAGAAGTTCCTGCTGCCAAACCATCAATTCCATCTGTAAGATTTGCACCATTAGATACTGCTGTAACAATAATGATAGCAATCAATATAAAAATGATCCAAGCATATTTTCTTAAACTAGGATTAATCCAAGTTATTAATGATGCATAATCAAACTCATTATCTTTCACAAAAGGTATTGTGGTTTTGGTGGATTTTACCTCCTCTTGAAATAATTTTGAATGTGAAATGTTGGGATTTTCTGCCAGTAATTCTTGTTGTTTAGCTACTGGAAGTTTTTCTTTTATGGTAACATCCTGATTAAAAAACAGGGTTAATCCTACAATTAAGCCCAAACCAACTTGCCCCAAAATCTTAAACTTCCCTTTTAAACCTTCCTTATCGTTTTTAAACTTTTTTAAATAATCGTCCACAAATCCAATAGTTCCCATCCAAAGGGTGGTAACTATCAAAAGAATAATATATATATTATCGAGTTTAGCAAGCAATAACACAGGTACTAAAGTTGCCAAAATAATGATGACACCTCCCATGGTTGGCGTTCCCGCCTTCTCCTGCTGTCCTTCCAAACCCAAATCTCTAATAGTTTCACCCATTTGTTTCTTTAATAGAAACCGTATGATTCGTTTACCATAGATTGTAGAAATCAACAGTGATAAGATAATTGCAAAAGCCGCCCTAAAAGTTATATAACCAAAAAGAGACGCACCTGGAAATTGGAATTGTTGTTCTAAATATTCAAATAAGTAATATAACATCTGTTGTTTTTTGAGATTCTTTAATCACCCTTCGACTGATTTCCAAAACTTAAATGATCAGGCTCAAGTAGATATTCAGAATGACATCTATTTTTGTAATTCTTTCAAATATTCTTTTACAATTTTAAAATCGTCAAAATCAAAGCGTTGGCCATTAATTTCCTGATAGGTTTCATGACCCTTACCTGCTATTAAAATAATATCGTTAGCATTCGCTATTTGACAGGCAGTTTTAATGGCCTGTCTCCTATCGGTTATCGAAACAACTTTTTTAAAATTCTGAGGCTCAACACCTCTTTCTATATCTTCAATAATAGTTTCTGGGACTTCACTTCTTGGATTATCGCTTGTAAATATCACTTTGGTACTCAAGGTCGAAGCGATGTTGCCCATTTTAGGACGTTTGGTTTTATCACGATTGCCACCACAACCTATAACCGTGATTAACTCTTCATTTTTAGTTCGAATACTATTAATAGTTTCCAAAACATTTTTTAAGGCATCGGGTGTATGTGCATAATCGACAATGGCTGTAATTTTTTCATCTGAAATTAAATACTGAAAGCGCCCACTCACACTTTCCAATTCGCTTATTAATCTTAGTATCTCAACCTTTTCAAGTCCCAATAATTCTGCCGTGGCATAAATTGCTAAAACATTGTATGCATTAAAACTACCTATAAGTTTGGTCCACAGCTCATTATCGTTTAACTTAAGCAGTAAACCTCCTAATTGATTTTCCAAAATTTGGGCTTTGTAGTCAGCATAACCTTTTAAGGCATAGGTAAACTTTCTTGCTTTAGTATTTTGTAGCATAAAAAGCCCATTCTTATCATCTACATTTACTAATGCAAAAGCCTTGTACGACAACCCATCAAAAAACTGCTTTTTTACATCTCGGTACTCGGCAAAAGTGTTATGGTAATCCAAATGATCGTGAGTAAGATTGGTAAAGATTCCACCTTCAAAACACAACCCTTCAATTCGCTTTTGGTGGATACCATGGGAACTCACTTCCATAAAACAAAATTCCACTCCAGCATCATTCATTTCCTTTAAATACCTGTTTATGGTAATAGAATCTGGTGTAGTATGTGTGGCTTTATACTCACGGTCATCCACCATGATTTTCACAGTGGAGAGTAAGCCCACTTTATAGCCTGCTTTATTAAATAACTGATATAGCAAACTGGCAACGGTGGTTTTACCATTGGTTCCTGTAACACCAACCAGTTTTAGATTTTCCGAAGGAGCCCCATAAAAATTTGATGCCATTATTGCCAAAGCCTTGTTGGAATCTTTCACCTCAATATAGGTTACATTTTTTATCAATTTTTGGGGTAACACCTCACAAACAATTGCAACAGCCCCTTGAGCTATGGCATTTTCAATATAATCATGTCCATCAACAGTGGTACCTCGAAGCGCAACAAAAGCATCACCTTTTTTTACGATACGTGAATCAAACACCATAGCTCTAACAGAAACATTAGTACTACCTACTACGGCATCTATAGAGACTTTATATAAAATGTCTTTTAGTATCTTCATGACGCTGTTAACACTATAGTTTGGTTATTACTTAACTTAATTCCTTCTTTTGTTGATTGCTGTTTGACCACACCGTTACCCTGCAATTTCACATTCACATTTACCTGCATATTTTCCAGAAGAGCCAAGGCATCCATAGCTGGCAACCCCACTACATTGGGCATAATCGTTTTATAGGTTTTCGCTATCTTATAAAAGTTTTCGTATTCGCCCTCTACTAAGGCATTTTTTACTTCCAAGGATTTTACCTCATCGATAAGTGGTGTATCGGTAAATATTTTTTGAGCAATTTTTTTAAATACAGGCCCCGATACGTCGGCTCCGTAATACCCAACACTTTTATCAGGTTCGTGTATCACTACAATACACGAATATTTAGGGTTTTCTGCCGGAAAATACCCAACAAATGAAGAGATATAATTACGCTTTTCCTTATTTCTATAATCTTTTTGACAAGTTCCAGTTTTTCCTGCCATAGAAAAATTTTCAGAATATAAACGATGCCCTGTACCATGTTTTTTATCAACCACATTTTTAAGTAATTTCTGAAGCTTAGCAATAGTTTCCTTAGAACATATTTGCTTATTTATTACCTCTTTTTTAAAAGGATCTATTACTTTATCAAACTCTTTAACCTCCTTTAAAAATTGAGGTTTCACCATTTCACCGTCATTCCCTATAGCATTATAAAATGTTAAGGTTTGTAAAGGTGTAAACGATACGCCATATCCATAAGCCATCCATTGCAATGCAATACCGCTCCATCGTCCATTTTTTATCCTAGGATCGGGAATAACAGGCTGTCCTTCACCTATAATCGGAATAGCAAGAGAGTCCCTTAAATTCATAGCATATAAACGATCTATAAACTTGCTTGGTTGATTTTTATAAGCTTTGTCTATAACCTTTACAATACCTGTATTGGAAGATACTTCAAACGCTTTAGACACTGTAATCTCTCCATAACCGCCATGCTTGGAGTCCCTTACTTTTTTACCATAAAATGATATAATACCTTTTTCGGTATCAACCACATCACTGGTATCAACCAATTTATCTTCAAACGCTGCTGCCAATGCCATAAGCTTAAATGTTGACCCAGGCTCGTGACTTTCACCAACCGCATAGTTTAAACGCTCATAATAAGTTCCTCTAGTGCCTCTTCCTAAATTGGAAATCGCCTTCACTTCTCCTGTTTTGGTTTCCATTACCACTACGCAGCCATGATCCGCTTTATACTTCACTAATTGTTCCAACAAGGCATGATGGGCTATATCCTGTATATTAACATTAATAGTTGTATACACGTCAGAACCATCTTTCGGCTCAACTTGGTTAGAATCGGTTATAGGTTTCCATTTCCCATTCCCTATTTTTTGCTTTAATCGTTTACCATCAGTTCCCCTTAAATACTTTACACCAAATGCTCCATCTATACCAGGTCGGGTTACATAACCAAAATCATCTTCCTTTTCATATCCAATTGTTCTTCGCGCAATTTCCCCCATAGGAAACTCCCGTTTGGTATTTTGCTCCACAATTAAACCTCCAGGTATCGCCCCTTTATTCAGCAATGGAAAATTCCTGATACGGATATAATCGGAGTACCCAATGTTCTTTACCAATAACAAGTACTGATTCCTATTAGCCCTTGCCTTTCTTATTAGTTTTTCATAATGTGCCGAAGATATTCCCGAATAACTTGCCAAAGAATCACATAAGCCTTTTATATGCTCTTCAAAAAGTTTTACTGAGGACACTACCGCATCTATAGCTATATTGTATTTAGGAATAGATGTTGCGAGCAAACTGCCATCATCAGCATACACATTACCACGATTGGCCGGAATGGTTACATTTTTTACCATCTGTTCTTTAGCTAAGTTTTTATATTTATCGCCATGAAAAAATTGGATACCCACCAATTTAAATAGCACGGCCAACCCGAAGACGAACATACACCCTGCTACAAAATACAATCGGTTTAATATGTTTTTCTCGTTAACTGCCAATTCAATAAGTTACTTTTGAGATTTTACTTTTATTTTTTTTGGTGGAATCACTGAAGGCTCCAGCCCTTTTTCTTTCATTTTTAAAGCCACCGCCGATTCCATTTTAAGCCGCATGAACCTTGAACGTCCATCCAAAAATCTGGAACGCAACTCTTTCACCTCATTATTCAGTCTCGCTATTTCATATACTTTTTTATCGGCACTGTGTGAGCTTGCAATCATTACAATAGCCAAAACCGATATAAAAATGATAAACCTCCAATTTTTAAAGGAGTCATCGCTCACTAAAAATGTTCCTTTTAATATGCCGTATACTTTTTTCTTCATTTACAACTTTTCAGCTATGCGTAACTTGGCACTTCTTGCCCTATTGTTCAATGCAATCTCTTCTTTGGATGGTACAATCAATCCATTAACTTTTTTAAGCGGTACTTCAAAATTCCCATAAATATCACGCTCAGGCTCACCCTCAAACATACCATTTCTTATAAATCGTTTTACCAATCTATCTTCCAAAGAATGGTACGAAATCAAACTTAAACGCCCCCCAACACACAGCAAATCAGACGCCTGCAACAAAAACTCCTTTAGTGCTTCAATCTCCTGGTTCACTTCAATCCGAATAGCTTGATATATTTGCGCCAATACTTTATTTTCATGTCTGGGCGGCAAAAACTTTTTAAGCACCTGTTTTAATTGACTACTAGTAACAATTGGGTTTTGCACCCTATATCCAACAATCAACCTTGCCATGGCTGGAGCAGCTCGCAATTCCCCATATTGCAAAAACACATTTTTCAATCGCTCCTCATCATAGTCATTGACTACATGATATGCCGACAATTCACTTTTTTGGTTCATCCGCATGTCCAAGTCAGCCTCAAAACGAGTTGAAAATCCACGTTCAGCCACATCGAACTGATGGGACGACACTCCAAAATCAGCTAAAATCCCATCAACTTTCTTAACTCCATAAAATCGCAAAAAGCGCCTAACATACCTAAAGTTTTCATTAATTAGTGTGAAACGAGGGTCGTCTATTTTATTTTTAAGAGCATCCAGGTCTTGATCAAAAGCAAACAACCTTCCCTCATCACCCAACCTATTTAATATTTCCTTACTATGTCCTCCTCCCCCAAAAGTCACATCCACATAAATACCATCTTCCTTAATATTCAACCCATCCACGGTTTCCTTTAACAATACAGGGCTATGATACTCCATAATCGTCATCATCATGTCCCATTACCTCTTCAGCTAAATCGGCAAAATCCAAAGCAGCATCACCTATGGCTTGCTCATAAAGATCTTTATCCCATATCTCAACAATATTAATGGCCGAAGCCACAACAATATGTTTTGAAATATTCGCAAAAACCGTCAAATCCTTTGGAATCAATAATCGACCATTAACATCGACCTCAACCATTTTAACCCCAGCAGTAAAACGACGGATAAAATCGTTGTTCTTTTTCTTAAACCTATTAAGTTTATTCACCCTTTGCATTAGGTTTTGCCACTCTTGCATAGGGTACAATTCCAAACACTTTTGAAACACCGAACGTCGCAATACAAAACCTTCTTGCAAGACAGGAGAGAGCTGCTTTTTTAGCGCAGCAGGCATCATTAATCGCCCCTTAGCATCAACTTTGCATTCGTATGTCCCTATTAATGAGTCCAATTAAGTTGGTTGGAATTTTGGTGTTTAAGTTTCAAATATATTGAAAAATTTACCACATTTTACCACTTTATTCCACTTTGTTGATAAATTTTCGTTTAAATGCACCCTAAAACCGATTTTTCCAACCCAAAAACAGTTTTACCCTTAACAATCAAAAGGTTAAGAACACATCTAGAAAAAGTTGAACTTTGTTAATATCTAGACGACTTCAATTATTCTTTGATAGTGAATTAAAATGATTGTAATATGAATGATTTAACTATATTTGTTTTTAATGTAATGACCAACTGATTAATGACGCACCGTTTAAAAAAGGAAAAAAATTACAGTTATATTGAAGCAGGTGAAGGCACTCCAATTATAGTGTTACATGGGCTTATGGGTGGTTTGAGTAACTTTAGCTCTGTCTTAGATTTTTTTAGCACAAAAAATTATAAAGTCATTATTCCTGAGCTTCCCATTTACACTATGTCCTTACTTAAAACCAATGTTAAAAGTTTCGCCAAATACTTACATGAATTTATAACCTTTAAAGGTTTTGAAGAAGTTATTTTATTGGGCAACTCACTTGGCGGACATATAGGGTTGTACCACACCAAACACTATCCTGAAAGAGTTAAAGCCCTTGTTATTACTGGAAGTTCTGGACTATACGAAAGTGCAATGGGTGGAGGTTACACTAAACGTAGTGACTACGAGGTAATTAAAAAGAAAGCTCAAGAAGTATTTTATGATCCTGCAGTAGCTACCAAAGAAATTGTAGACGAAGTTTATGAAACGGTTAATGATCGAAATAAACTTATAAAAACCCTTGCTATTGCCAAAAGTGCCATCCGCCATAATATGGCCAAAGATTTGCCCAATATGCCGACCCCAACATGCATTATTTGGGGAAAAAATGACAACGTAACCCCTCCCGAAGTTGCTCGAGAATTTAATGACCTATTACCCGATTCTGATTTGTTTTGGATAAATAAATGTGGGCATGCAGCCATGATGGAACACCCCGATGAGTTCAACCAAATTATGAATGCTTGGTTACAGAAACGAGGATTTTAGTAACGCCAAAAGACTAATAATTGCCTATGGGCTATGGAAAAAATCCAAATTCAAATTTTAATCATTGAACTTTGAACCAAAAGCACCATGCATATTAAATCTGCCGAATTTGTAATGAGCAACTCCAATGTTGCTAAATGCCCTAAAAGCATGTTGCCTGAATATGCTTTTATAGGCAGGAGTAATGTAGGTAAATCGTCTCTCATTAACATGCTCACAGGTAGAAAAAGTTTAGCCAAGACATCTGGAAGACCTGGAAAAACACAGCTTATAAACCATTTTTTAATCAACAAAAACTGGCATTTGGTCGATTTACCAGGTTATGGATATGCCCGGGTATCCAAATCAGCAAAGAAAACCTTCCAAAAGTTTATCACCCAATATTTTGCCTTACGGGAACAACTGGTAACCGCTTTTGTTTTAGTTGATATACGGCATAAACCCCAACCCATTGATTTAGAGTTTATGCAATGGCTAGGTAAAAATGGTGTTCCATTCTCCATCATATTTACTAAAGCCGATAAACTTAAGCCTAATGCGATTACAAGACATGTTGACGATTACAAGGCAGTACTTTTGCACACTTGGGAAACCATACCCAACTACTTTATTACCTCTTCCTCTAAAAACATGGGGAAAGAGGAGATATTGAATTATATAGATGAATTAAACGGGAATATGATTTTAAACCTCAATTGATATCTATTCAATTATAAGGCTACAAAATAGTCGTGTTTAAAATGAATCGAATGGACATTGGGGGCGTTCCTTTTACTAGGACATAAAATTTAAGAGAATTTCTTACAAAACAAATTCTGAAAGAAAAAACGTTGAGCAGGTAACGCCTTAATAATTCATTATTTCTATTTTCTCAAATTGAAATCCCTCACATTAAACAATCAGCCAGTTTCATTTATTAAATTAGCACCCAATCAATACAACAGGGCATGATCAAACCGTCATCCCTTTACATCCAACGCATCCCTAAGGGCATTCCCCATTAACATAAAGGCCATAACCAACCCCATGATGCACAAACCAGGAATAATGGCTAAATAGGGTTTTCCTAAAACAATGTAATTGTAATGATCTTTAATCATGGCACCCCAACTCGCCATAGGGGGCTGTGCTCCAATACCCAAAAAACTAAGTCCGCTTTCAATTAAAATGGCTGCTGCAAAATTAGCTGCCGAGATCACAATTACTGGCGCCAAAATATTAGGTAAAATGTGTTTGGTAATAATCCTAAAATCGTTAAACCCTAAAGCCCTTGCCGCAGTAACATACTGCATTTCCTTTACACTTATTATTTGTCCACGTACCACTCTAGCGACCTCAACCCACATGGTCAAGCCTACCGCAATAAAAACTTGCCAAAATCCCTTGCCTAAAGCCAAGGTTATGGCAATAACCAATAAGAGCGTGGGAATAGACCAGGCAACATTAATAACCCACATGATAACAGCATCTACCTTTCCTCCAAAATATCCCGCAATACTACCCATAAACACCCCTATTACTAACGAAATAAAGACAGCTACAAAACCTATAAAAAAAGAAATTCTTGCACCTACCAACACCCTACTCAACAAATCCCTACCATACTTATCTGTGCCAAACAAAAAGGTTTTTTCTTTTATAAACTTGCCAACCGACTGGGTTGGAAATACTACTAAATCAATAGTTTTTTCCACTCCTTTTATCCCATCAGAGGCATACTCAGTATACGTCAACACGTTATCCTCTACTCTGTAGTTGGAAATAGGCACTTTGGTATCAGAGCTTTTAATTCCAAAAAACAGTTTGCTTAAAGTATTTTGTTCTGTTTTTGTTTGCGAGGGTATGGTCAACATCATTACCCTAAACCCAGGCTGTTTGGAATGAATGGATAAATGCATTTGGTTGGCATGTTGGGTATTATCTGGTGCCAAGATATAGGCAAAAATAGAAACCAAACCTACCAAAATGATAAAACCAAAACTAAAAACGCCCCAAAAGTTGCTTTTAAACTTTTGGAGCGCTAATTGCTTTAATGAGCTGGGTCTATATTGACTCATACATGTTTTAATTCTTCATTTTATCGGAAGTGGTCACAACACGTTTCACCCCAAAAGAGCGGTTTAAATCTTCGAGAACGTTTAGTGCTTCTTCTATATATACGTCCTGACTTAAACTTTTATGCCAACGCTCCCTTTTTTCTTGTAGGTTGGTAGTATCCGACTCAAACAAAGCCTTTTCGTAAGGCAAAGATTCAAACGTTAAATTGGTTTTATAATCTGCAATGGCATTGAATTTTTTAGCTTCATCCTCATTACGGTCCAATTGTGCCTTATAAGTATTATAGTTTAAGGAATAAACAGTTTCGTCAATCTTATTTTTTACCCATTTGGCATTTTCTTCAATAAGTTTTAACTGTCCATTGTTCTTCATACGCTCGTTACTATTACTTATAGCTTCATCGTAATCAAAATAATTGTCCCAAACCTTATAATCGGCCGGATCAATTTCATCATAGGGTAATGGATTATCCTTATCCTTTTCGCCCACTTCAATAAAACTAAAACGTCCCGGCACCTTTACATCACTTTTAACCCCTTCCAACTGTACGGAACCACCATTAATTCTATAATACTTTTGAGTAGTTAACGCCAATGCTCCCAAATCGCCTTGAGTATTGTTACGCAATATGTTGTTAAGATCAATTACATTTTGAACGGTTCCTTTACCATAAGTCTGTTTACTTCCTATGATAATAGCCCGCTTATAGTCTTGCATAGCAGCAGCCATTATCTCCGATGCTGAAGCCGATATTTCGTTAACCAATATCACGAGAGGCCCATCCCAAACTATCGATCTGTCCCTATCACTTAATACTTCTTTCGATTTACCTGACGAACGCACTTGAACTACAGGACCATCCTTAATAAATAATCCGGCCATATCCACAACAGCAGGTAAGGATCCACCGCCATTATCCCTTAAATCCAAAACAAGACCTTTCATACCTTCTGCTTTTAATCGCTCTATTTCGAGTTTAACATCTTTAGCGGCGTTCAAGGTTTTGTAATTTTGAAAATCGACATAAAAAGAAGGTAAATTAATTACGCCATATTTATGGCTATCCTTTTCAACAACCGATGCTTTAGCGTAGGTTTCATTTATTTCAATAACATCCCGAACGAGAGTAATATCTTTAATAGTTCCATCTATTTTCTTAATTGTTAAGGTCACTTTAGTTCCCTTAGGTCCCTTTATATACTTAATGGCATCGTTAATACGCATCCCAACAATATTAACAGGAACATCTTCATTTTCCTGTTTCACTTTTAAAATAACATCCTCTACTTCCAATTGATTGCTTCTCCATGCAGGGCCTCCAGAAATGAGCTCTACTATTTTAATATAGTCCATACGTTTTTGCAAGCGTGCTCCAATACCTTCCAACTTACCAGACATGCGCTCATCAAAGTTTTCTTTGTTCTTAGGCGCTAAATAATAGGTATGTGGATCGAACTCACTAACTATGGCATCTACATAAACAGCAAACCATTCTTCTCTGGTTAGGTCATCAACGTTATCATTAAAATAGACTTCTATTGAATTTAATGTTGCTTCCCTAGCTTCTTTTTCAATCTCTGCTTCTGTTTTAGAAACATAAGAAGGATTTTTTTCTTTTGCTACCTTTTCATCCATCATCAAATCATCATAATTGGTAAGTGTAGAAAACTTTAACTGCTTTCTCCATCGATCCCTCATTTGCTTTTTGTTTTTTGCAAACCCAACTTTATCGTAGTTAGTTTCAAAAGTTTCATCTATGGTATAATCAAAAGGTGTAGAGAGGACTTCTTTATAAATTTCCTTAGCCTCAGCTATTCGTTGTAATAAACGCTCGTGCACCACATTAAAAAAAGTAACATCAACTTCCTTTAGTTGATCATCTAGACTCCACTTATAACGCTCAAAATTTTTGATATCCGATTCATAAAAGTAACGTTTCACAGGGTCAATGGTACCAATATAATCTTCAAACAATTCTACAGAAAAATCATCGTCCATCTCAATAGGATCAAAATGACCTTGTTGCAATACGTAACTAATAATACGAACCAATAATCTATCCTTATCGGGATTATCAAATGTTTTAGCAGTAAAACTACAGGAAGCAAATGCCAATAATAGCACCAACAATAAAACTTTATAATTCCTTTTCATCATTTTTTTCACCATTTAATAATGTCTTTCTTTATATAATATAGCTTTATATTTTTTACTAAAATAAAGAAAAAACTATGCCAACAGACGCTATTAACACTAAATTTTTGTTAAACCAAAGAAATATGGCCTTTACCTAGGAAACCAAAACGATAAAACGTTATTGAACGCTACAAGAATCATTCTTTCAGTATTAAGTCCTTTACTTCCATATAGAATAAAGCTTCATTACTATGCTAAAACTAACAAAACACAACCTCTAAAAAGCAATGAAAAAAACAGATGAAATTGTGTATTTTAGCGATGTAAAATCAACTATAATGAACAAAAAGCCCTTAATTTTAATTACTAACGACGATGGTATAAATGCCTCAGGTATTCGTACTTTAATAACCATAATGAAAACAATTGGCGAAGTTATTGTAGTTGCACCGGACAGTCCACAAAGTGGTATGGGACATGCCATTACCCTAGACTCTACGCTTTATGCTGAAGAGCTTCACCATAATGAAGGCGACCATAAAGAATATAGCTGCTCTGGAACACCGGCCGATTGTGTTAAGTTGGGTATAAGGGAATTATTGGACAGAAAACCCGATTTGTGTGTTTCTGGAATTAACCATGGCTCTAACTCATCCATCAATGTTATTTATTCAGGCACCATGAGTGCAGCTATTGAAGCTGGCATTGAGGGTATTCCCGCTATAGGTTTTTCGCTATTAAATTACAAATGGAATGCTAAGTTTGATTCTTGCATCCCTTATGTAAAAACTATCACAGAAAATGTATTGACCAATGGTTTGCCCAATGGAGTGGTTTTAAACGTTAATATTCCAGATATATCAGAACAGGCTGTTAAGGGGATTAAAGTTTGCAGACAAGCGCGTGCCAATTGGGTTGAGGAATTCGACAAGCGAATTAATCCACAAGGCAAGGATTACTATTGGTTAACGGGCAAATTTGTAAACTTGGATCATGGTGAAGATACCGATGAATGGGCATTGTCCAACAATTATGTATCGGTGGTCCCGGTACAATTTGATTTAACGGCACATGAGCATATTAAACATATTAGAAACTGGAAATTTAAATTATAACATTGAAATAGATGAAAAAGGACATTTTTATTGGCATATTTGTTGGCTTGGTTGCAAATGCAATAGGCTTATTTTTTACAGCCACATTGTTGGGACAGGGAGATGACTTTATTAAAGTTATCCAAGCAGCTGCAAACGAAGGCTTTTTAGGGAAGCTTATTAGTCTAGCCGCTATTTTAAACTTGATTGCCTTTTTTGTATTCATTAAAAAAAAACAAGATTACCGTGCACGTGGTGTGTTGCTAATAACAGTTTTTATAGCAGTATTTACATTTGTCTTTAAATTATTCTAAATTTAGCTAACTGATTCAGCATATTATATTTTAATCAAAAAAGGAAACGCACAATAACGAAAATAACAGCCAACAATCATTAATTCAACAGCCAACAATCATTAATTCAACAGCCAATATTAACAACTAATGAAGTATTACATTATAGCAGGTGAAGCATCAGGAGACTTACATGGCTCCAACCTTATGAAGGCTTTATTGAAAAAGGATGTTAACGCCAATTTTAGATTTTGGGGCGGTGATTTAATGCAGGCTGTTGGCGGGTCTTTAGTAAAACATTACAAGGAACGGTCCTTTATGGGTTTTGTTGAAGTCCTTAGAAATCTATCGAAAATTTTTAAAGATATTTCCCTGTGCAAAAATGATATTGAAAGTTACTGTCCAGATATCATTATTTTTATAGACAACTCTGGTTTTAACCTGCGTATTGCCAAATGGGCCAAACAAAAAGGTTACATAACCAACTATTATATTTCACCACAAGTTTGGGCTTCTCGTGTTAAGCGAGTACATGCGATAAAAAGGGATATCGACGCCATGTATGTGATATTGCCTTTTGAAAAGGCTTTTTACAAAACCTATGGTTACGATGTTACCTTTGTTGGCCATCCACTAATTGATGCAATTTCAGATCGAAGACAAGTAGACGAGTACGCATTTAGAAAACAGTATTTGTTGAACGACAAACCTATTATCGCCTTATTACCAGGAAGCAGAAAGCAAGAAATAACAAAAACGTTGTCGGTGATGCTTAGCTTAGTTGATGATTATCCCAAATATCAATTTGTAATTGCGGGCGCTCCTAGTCAAGATTTCGAGTTTTATAAACCATTTATCTCGAATTTTAATGTGGGCTTTGTGAATAACAAAACCTACGATTTGTTAAGTATCTCTAATGCTGCATTGGTGACATCGGGAACAGCCACTTTGGAAACAGCTTTGTTTAAAGTACCCCAAGTAGTTTGCTACAAAGGCAGTAACATTTCATATCAAATTGCCAAACGTATTATTACCCTTAAATACATTTCGTTGGTAAATTTAATAATGGATAAAAAAGTAGTGACAGAACTTATTCAAAAGGATTTTAACACTATGCAGCTTAAGAAGGAATTGGATATTATTTTAAATCCTGACGAACGCACCAAGTTTTTCTTGGATTATTATGACTTGGAAAAAAAATTAGGAGGTAAAGGTGCCAGTGGAAAAACAGCTGATCTAATTTTTAAATCGATTCAAAACTTAAGATAGGAAATGCGAAAAATTTTAGTGCTTCTTCTCATCATTTTAAGTTTCAGCAATTGTAAATCTTCCAAAAGGGCTAAAGCTTTTAAAACCAAAACTTTTACAGAAGGGCTAAAAAATTCCGAAGAAAATACCAACACATCTACTACTTTTAAAATAGTTAGCTTACAGGACAGTATTGCAAACTATGCTAAAAATTTTGAAGGCGTTCGATACAAATGGGGTGGCACAACAACCTCTGGCATGGACTGTTCTGGTTTGGTGTTTGAATCTTTTAGGGCACATCACATTTTTTTGCCTAGAATTTCTAGGGACATGGCAAAAAAAGGTTATAGAATAGCATTAAAGAATATTCAAAAAGGTGATTTACTTTTCTTTAAAACCAGTAAAAGCAGACGCCATACCATTAACCATGTTGGTCTGGTTATTGAAGTAAAAAACAGGGATATTACATTTATCCACTCAACCACTAAAAGAGGTGTTATCACATCATTTCTTTCTGAAGCCTATTGGTCCAATACGTTTTTTGAAGCAAGGCGTTATATAGATTAATTCCCGATAATACAGTCATTACATTTTTGAAAGCAATACTCTTAAAATTAGGATATTTCTTTATATTTATACAGTATGCGCCTACTAAATTTTACTATAATAAAATTAACCTTTTGCTTAATCATAGGTATAATAATTGGCTATTACTTTTCTATTGGTTATAAAATCCTAATTTACAGTATTGTTTTTCTGTTTTCTGCAATATTATTTCTTTTATTAAAAAGTTATCAATCATTTAAGAGAAGTATTTGGTTTGGAGCTTTTAGTTATTTAACACTAATAACATTAGGTATTTTTACGGTTCATAGTCATAATCAAAAACAGTTTTATTCCCATTATTCCCATTACCTAAACAAATCTAATGATTCGCTTACAAAAATTACATTCAGTGTTCGTGAAGTTTTAAAACCTACTAATTATTATGATAAATATGTAGTTACCATTTTGGATGTAAATGGTAATGATGTTATGGGTAAAGTCCTTTTAAATCTTAAAAAAGATTCCCTAAAACCTTACCTAAAAGTAGATCAAGTATATAAAAGTCATACACCGTTAAAAGAAATCAATACTCCACTTAACCCCAATCAATTTAACTATAAAAGCTATTTAGAAAAACAATACATATATCATCAAATCCATATTAATAATGAGTGGCTTTTTAACACTCGCAATAAGCACCTTACAATTTTTGGTTTAGCTGATAGCATCAGAAGTCACATTAATTCCAAACTTAAAAATTACAATTTACCTCCTGATGAGGTAGCTATCATCAATGCGCTGTTATTGGGTCAACGACAGGACATAAGTGAAGCCATTTATACCAATTACACTAATGCTGGAGCTATACATATTTTAGCTGTTTCGGGATTGCATGTGGGTATTGTATTATTAATTTTAAGCTTTTTATTTCAACCCTTAGAACAATTTAAACATGGTAAGTTAATTAAAATGGCACTACTTATTAGTTTGTTATGGGGTTTTGCAATTATCGCCGGACTTTCTGCCTCTGTAACACGTGCAGTTACCATGTTTAGTGTGGTTGCCATTGCTGCAAACTTAAAACGACCAACAAACATTTATAACACACTGGCCATAAGTATGTTTATTATATTGCTTTTTAAACCTTTATTTTTATTTGATGTAGGGTTTCAGTTAAGTTATCTCGCTGTTTTTGGCATCGTAACAATTGACCCTATACTATACAAACTTTACCAATCTAAATATTGGCTAGTTGATAAACTCTGGCATACCCTAACTGTCACCATTTCTGCTCAGTTGGGTATTATACCTATAAGCCTGTTTTACTTTCATCAATTCCCTAGTTTATTTTTTATATCAAATTTAATAATCATACCCGTACTGGGATTGATTCTTGCCATAGGCATGCTTGTTATTGGTCTTGCTGTTGTAAATATATTACCAGTTCCCTTGATTAATTTTTATGTTAACATTATTCGTTCTATGAATCATTTTGTTGGTTGGATCTCAGAAAAAAAGGAATTTTTAATTACCGACATACCTTTTAACGAACTGTATGTCGTTGCAAGTTATGTCCTTATTATAACAATTGTTCGTTATTTAATTAAGCCCAGTTACTATACCCTAAGGTATGTTTTAATTGGTGTGCTTTTTATGCAATTATCTGTAATAGCTACATTTTATAAAAAACCCAATAACCAGTTTATCATATTTCAAAAGAACAAACATACCATTATTGGAAATGTCACACACAACCATATAAAAATAGCGTACGACTTAAATATAGAAGAACCAACTCATGAAAATAGCATTAAAAATTATGTGGTAGGAAATCATATTAATACTGTTGAGTTAGACTCTTTTCGACCAGTATACCTCTTAAACAAAAAAACGTTGTTGATTGTTGACAGCATAGGTGCATATAACGTAAAGTCTTTTAAACCTGATTATATTCTATTACGCCAATCTCCAAAAGTAAATCTTAATCGAGTAATCGATTCAGTAAGACCCAAACAAATTATTGCAGATGGCAGCAATTACAAATCATATATTGAACAATGGAAAGTAATTTGTAATAAAAGAAAACTCCCATTTCATAACACCAACGAGATGGGAGCTTACATTATAGATGACTAAACAATTTAACCTTCAAACTCAGGCTTAAAAGCTCTATAATAATCATTAAACTTTTCTTGAGTATCAATGGTCTTATGATCGTCTTGCTTAAACATTTTTAAATATAACTCTAATTCAGTTGGCACTTTGTATCCTCTTATTGGTGCTATCACTTTACCGGCTTCATCTATAAAAACAATTGTAGGGTAGGCACTAACTTGCAAGTAACTTGTTAATTGATGTGCGGCATTACGTCTATTAGCATTCGCAGCATTATAATTTGGATTTTCAAATGTCTTATTATCGAAGGTCACAACTTCATTTCCTTCTCCATTAAATTTAACCGCATAATAATGCTTATTTACATAGTCTGCCACATCTTTATTTTGAAAGGTATTTTTATCCAACATTTTACATGGACCACACCAATTAGTATAGACATCCATCACTATTTTTTTTGGTGTTTTCTTTTGAAGCGCCAAAGCCTCATCCAATGTTACCCAATTGATTTCCTGGGCTACCACATTAAGTGATACCAAAGCTATTATTGAAAACAATATAGTTTTGATCATTCTTCTATTTATTTATAAAATTATTTGCAACAGTCAACCATTCTTGGGCACCACCCCTAACATAGCCCGTTCTCCCCAAACTATTTAAATTCATTTTTCCATCAGGCTTCTTTTCCGGGTTTACAAAAAACACGGTTGGGTAACCGCTTACCTTAAAAATTTGTTGCAATTGATAATTTTGAACTTTAGTCGCTTGATCTAAAGCCGTTCGTCTTGGAAAATCTAATTCCATTAAAACCACGTTGTCCTTAGCCCAAGTTTGAAAATCAAGGGTCTCAAACACTTCTTTTTGAAGTCGTTTGCACCATCCACACCAATCGGAGCCTGTAAAAAACATCATAACAGGTTTATTTTCCTTTATGGCAATTTCAGAGGCCTTGGTCATATCGGTATGCCATGTTAATTCTTGAGCTACTACTAGAGTATTTACAAAAATGGTTAGCACAATAGTTGGTATAATTCTCTTCATAAATGAATATTTTTAATTTCAAATGAAATATTAGTTCCAAAATCCATTCCTAACTTACAAAAAAAGCACCTTAACAGGTGCTTTTTGAGTTTATTTTAACGTTTTATTCGATTAACGCACGCCATGCATGAGTTTTTTCAACAAAGGATTTAACATTAATGAGATCAAACCTAATGCAATAGGGATAATGGTAAATATCAAGAAGAAAGTTGATAATCCATGCTCATTGGTTATTTTTTCAATATCCCCTCCCACATAATGGGCCAATTTATTACCAATAGCTATGGCCAAGTAGTAAACACCAAACATAAAAGCCACCATTCTGGCTGGAATCAATTTACTCAAATAAGACAGCCCCATAGGTGACAAGCACAGCTCCCCTAAGGTATGGAATAAATAAGCTAAAACTAACCAAGCCATACTTAAACTAGCAGTTTTTGCTCCAGCAGGAACACTCATAGCACCAAAAGCCAAAAATCCAAATCCGACACCTAAAAGTGCTAAACCCAAGAAATATTTAACCGAAGCCTGTGGATTGAACCTACTATCCCACCATTTTGTGAATAACGGGGCAAACATGATAATAAACAATGGGTTTAATATAGCAAACCAAGTAACAGGTACCTCTGTTTCTGTGGCTTGAAATTCAATATAAAGTTTGTACAAAACAATGCCCCAGACTATAACAAAACTAGTCCCAAGTATAGCATTAGAAAGTCCTATTCTATTAAATGTTTTTCTAAACAAACTCCATAACACATATGTAATAATAGCCAATGGGACCACAGTAACAATTAAATCTACAATTTTAAAAGTTGTTGCTGCTCCGCCTTCTAATAAACGGTTGGTAAAATCTCTTGTATAAACTGGCAAAGACCCAGCAGCTTGCTCGAAAGCGGCCCAGAAGAATATAGTAAAAACACAAAATATAGCAAAAGCAATCATTCTGTCACGCTCTAAAACTATATATCTTGGAATTCTTATAATTAATAACAGAATAAATGCAATTGCAGCCAACAAAGCAAAAAACAGGGAATCCGTCATTCCTGCTATTGAAAAATTAAGGGTTTGTATATCTCCTATTTTACTTAGTGGGTCGTTAATTATGAAAATAAGAGCAGAAATTGTAAAAACCACAATTAAAATATAATCAATCGTTAAAAAGCGATTAAGTTTTACGGTCGCTTTAATTGAGTTAGTGTTGCTTTTATTGTTATTATCTTTAACTTTTAATGGCTTATCACCTATATTTCCAAAAATACTTTGGGCATAATAAAACTGAAGCATGCCTAACAACATGAAAACTCCTGCCAAACCAAAGCCATAACTCCAGCCAATTTTCTCACCTACCCAGCCACAAAGCATGATTCCTAAGAAAGACCCTGCATTCACACCCATATAAAAGATGTTGTATGCACCATCCTTTTTCTCATCATGTCCTTCATACATTCTTGAAATAATAGAGGTCATATTAGGCTTAAAAAACCCATTTCCAAAAATAAGTAATCCAATACCAATATAGAGGAATAAAGGTGTTTCTACAGCCATAGAAGCATGTCCTAAAGTCATTAGCAATGCCCCTATCACCACAGCTCTTCTGTATCCTATCTTGTTATCGGCCAACCAGCCCCCCATTAAAGGCGTAAGATATACCAGCATAGCATAAGTACCCAAAAGCGATAATGCTGCCGATGTACTCCAACCCCATCCTGGATTATCGCCTAAAATGGCTCCTGTTAAAAATATAACCAAAATGGCTCGCATTCCGTAATATGAAAAGCGTTCCCACATCTCAGTAAAAAATAGCACAAATAGCCCAGAAGGGTGTCCTAATACTTTGTCCTTAAAAAAATGGTCTGTTGAATTGTTATTCATAATATATAGTTTAGTTAGTATCTGCTAATTCAAAGCCTTCTGTTTCATCATAATGCATTTCTTTTTCATTATCTTCAGCATTGTGGGTTAAATACTCTAGTTTTTTTCTTAAAATCAATACTAACCCCCCAAATGTAACACAAAACACAGCTATTCCTGTAAATACAGTAAATTCTCCAAGTCCCTCTGCCGATTCTCCTAACAGGCCAGCCAACTTATTTCCAAAGCCTGTCATTGCAAAATAAATTCCCATCATTAAAGATGCATACTTTACTGGTGCAAGCTTAGTGATGTAAGATAATGCAACAGGTGAAATACATAACTCCCCAATAGTATGAAATAAATAAGCCAATACCAGCCAATACATTGCAGAGGCTCCTGTACTGTTAAATTCTGAAGCCGCTGCAGACATGAAGAAAAAACCTGTTCCCATTATGATTAAACCAATTATCATTTTAAACAATGATGTTGATACTTTTCCTTTTAATTTTCTATTTGCCCAATATGCTGCAACCGAAGTTCCTAAAAATATGATAAACATAGCGTTTAGTGATTGAAACCATGAGGCAGGAACTTCCCATCCCATTAACATCCTATTAGTATTTTCTTTTGCATAAATATTCATTAATCCACCTGCCTGTTCAAAGGCTCCCCAAAAAACAATTACCAATAAAAATGAAATAAATAACACAACTACCCTATCTTTTTCAACCTTAGTTAAAGGTTTTTTCATCATTTCTTTTTCTTCCTCATCTCTTGAAGCCCCTAAAAAATTACCTACATGTCTTAAATACTTTTGTCCAATCAAATACTGAATTAATCCCAAAGCCATACCGATACCTGCAAGACCAAAACCATAATGCCATCCATGAACTTCTCCAACGTAACCAACAATTAAGCTTGACAAAAAAGCGCCTACATTAATCCCAATATAAAAAATTGTAAACCCTTTGTCTCTTCTAATATCTCCTTGTTTATACAACCCCCCAACCATTGTAGAAATGTTAGGTTTTAGCATCCCAACTCCAGCAATAATCAAACCTAGGCCTGAATAAAATGCCCACATTTGCTCTACAGCTAAAATACTATGACCTGCAACTAAAAGAATTCCTCCATAAAGCACTGACTTTTTCTGCCCCAGAAACTTATCTGCTATCCATCCTCCTGGAATAGACATTACATATACCAGCATGGTGTACCAACCATATAAAGCTAAAGCCTCTCCATTAGACCACCCCAGACCTGCATTAGAATCTGTAGTTGATTGCACTAGATATAAGACTAATATTGCCCTCATTCCGTAATATGAAAAGCGTTCCCACATTTCTGTAAAGAAAAGTACATATAGTCCTAATGGGTGTCCAAATAGCTCTTTTTGTTTTATTGATGTTGAATTTACCATATATCTTTTTTTATTTAGTTATCCTTTTAACTCTAATTTCTCTTGCTCTTTTTTCTTCTTTTGCTGTTCCCTTTTGTCTCCAAGTCTTTCATGAATAAAACGGGTCATTTTTTTATATAAGTGTAATCTAGTATTACCTCCATAAATACCGTGATTATCGTCTGGGTATACCGCCCAATCAAAAAGTTTATCTGCCTGTATTAGGGCTTCTGCCAAACGCATGGTATTCTGCAGATGTACATTATCGTCTGCCGACCCATGAACCAACAAAAAATCGCCTTTTAATTTATTTACATGGCTTAAAGGAGAATTATCGTCGTAACCATTAGGGTTTTCCTGAGGGGTAGTCATATACCGTTCGGTATAGATGGAATCATAAAAGCGCCAACTGGTAACAGGTGCCACCGCAATGGCCATTTTAAACACATCACTACCTTTAAACAAACAATTACTACTCATAAACCCACCATAACTCCAGCCCCAAACACCAATCCTACTAGTGTCCACATACGGCAATTCGCCTAACTGTTTTGCAGCAGCTATTTGGTCTTCTACTTCATATTTACCTAATTCATTTTGAGTCATTTTCTTAAAAGCCGCTCCCTTAAACCCTGTTCCACGTCCATCTACACAGGCTATAATATATCCTTCCTGTGCTAGATGTTGATACCAGTAATCGTTTGCATTATTCCATTGATTTGCCACTTCCTGTGATCCAGGACCTGAATACTGATACATTAACAGTGGATACTGCTTGTTTTCATCAAAATCTACTGGTTTAATCATCCACATGTTTAGGTCATTACCATTAACATGTATGGTACTAAATTCCTTTTTGGATGTTTTATAATTGGATAGGTTTAGCGACAAGATATCGTTATCAACAATACTCTTAATTAAGTTACCAGATGCCGCACTGTTAAGGGTATATTCTGGCGGTGTGGTAGCACTTGAAAAGGTATTGATGAAATAAGAGTAGTCTGCACTAAAAGAGGCACTGTTGGTGCCTTCACTTTTGGTCAATCGTTTTTTATCGCGTCCGTTTAATTTAATAGAGTATACATCTCTATTGATAGAACCATTTTCAACCGATTGATAAAAAATGGTATTGGTAGATTCATCGTAACCATAATAATCGGTAACTTCCCATTTCCCCTTAGTAACCTGATTGATAAGTTTACCACCATTATCGTAATGATAAATATGGTTATAACCATCCTTTTCACTGGTCCAAATAAAACTATTGTCCTTTAAAAAGGTAAGGTTGTTGGTTATGTCAACATAAGCCTTGTCGGTTTCAGTAAGCACCAATTTGGTTGTATTTTTTTTAGCATCAATAAACCATAAATCCAATACATTTTGGTGTCGGTTCATATATTGTGCACTTAAAATATTTGGATGATTGGTCCATTTAATTAGTGGAATATAAAAATCATTATAATACTTATCCACATTCACTTCTTCTTTGGTTTTATTGTCAATATCATAAATATGAAGCGAAACTATGGAATTAGCCTCACCTGCTTTAGGGTATTTAAACACCTGTTGCGTTTGATACAAGCCAGTACCATAAACATCCATAGAAAACTCAGGCACATTGGTTTCATCAAACCTAATAAAGGCAATCTTATTACTACCTGTATTCCACTCAAACGCACGAACAAAAGCAAATTCTTCTTCATAAACCCAATCGGTAATTCCATTTATGATTTCGTTCTTTTTACCGTCAAAGGTGATTTGAATGGTCTCATGCGAATTCAAATCCTTTATATACAAATTGTTGTTATATCCATAAGCCACTTTGTTGCCATCGGGTGAAAATGTGGGTTCCTGTATTTTTTCTTCGGAAATTGCAATTACAGATCCCTCTGTTATGTTATAAACGAAATAATTACCTAGTGTTGACCACCTATAAATGGCTTCTTCATTTGTAGCCAGTAATACCTTAGACTCATCATCACTAAAAGTATAATCAGTAAAATACTGCAGTTCGTCAATATCACTCGAACTAATAAGTGTTTTTACCTTGCTTAAGGTTTTATAATCGTAAATATCAACTGAAGTACTTCGTGTCGCTCTATTAAAATTAAGCACCGAATATTGTTGGCCATTCTTCATAGAATGCAATACATCCATGCTTTCTGTTCTAAATGTTCCATTCCAAATCTCTTCAAGAGCAATAGTTTTATTTTGCGCCGATAAAATGGTAGTTAAGAAAAGGGAAAAGATTAGGGGAAATTTAAGATACTTCATCCGTGAGTTACTGGTCTTTATTATTTTCAAATTATCTCTAAGATTGTAAGTTTTCAGCAAACTAAAAAATTACAAATCAAGGATTATTAGACAAAAAAATATTTATTTCTTAAAATGACGTCAAGTTTACTAAAAATTATGCAAAAACGATAATTATTAACATATAAATAAGCCACTCATTTTTAAGATATTCAATATTCATAGCAAGAGTAGTATCTTTGCACTGAAATCGACTAACTTATGAGCAAATCTATTTCTGGTTTTTCTAAGCTATCCAAGACAAAAAAAATTGAATGGATAGTTAATACATATTTTTCTAATTCCAAAGAAGCAAAAGATATTATTAAACAATATTGGAACACTAATACAAAGATCCAACAGCTTCATGATGAGTTTATAGAAAACACCATAACCAATTATTATTTACCGTTAGGAGTAGCGCCTAATTTCCTCATTAACGACAAAATCTATACTATTCCTATGGCTATTGAGGAAAGTTCTGTCGTAGCTGCTGCAAGCAAGGCGGCAAAGTTTTGGTTAGATCGAGGCGGATTTAAAACTAAAGTGATTTCTACTACAAAAATTGGCCAGGTTCATTTCATGTATCACGGTGATTTTAATAAACTTAAAACGTTTTTTAAACAGGTTAAGCCCCAGCTTTTAAATGATACTACTTCTATAACAAAAAACATGACCGCTAGGGGTGGTGGTGTTTTAGACATTGAATTGCGCAATAAAACAAATGAAATACCGGGCTATTTTCAATTACATGTTTCTTTTGAAACCCTAGACGCTATGGGTGCCAATTTCATTAATTCTTGTTTAGAGCAATTTGCTAAAACGTTTAAAAATCAAGCTCAATCCTTCAATTTATTTTCCTACCAAGAAAAACAAATTGAAATTGTTATGAGTATTTTATCCAATTATGTTCCTGATTGTCTAGTTCGAGCAGAAGTGAGCTGCAAGGTTGAAGATTTGAGTGAAAGCAATAGTATCTCTGGCGAAGCTTTTGCTCATAAGTTTGTACAGGCCGTTAATATTGCTGAGATAGAGCCGTATCGTGCTGTAACCCATAACAAAGGCATTATGAACGGTATAGATGCAGTGGTTTTAGCTACAGGTAATGACTTTAGGGCCATCGAAGCTGGTGTACATGCTTATGCCTCTCGACAGGGTCGGTATAGCAGTTTAAGCCATGCCTCTATTGAAGATGGGGTATTTAAATTTTGGATTGAAATTCCATTGGCTCTTGGTACGGTTGGTGGACTCACCAAACTACACCCTTTGGTGAAGTTGGCTTTAGAATTGTTACATCATCCGTCGGCCAAGGAGTTAATGCAAATTGTTGCAGTAGCTGGATTGGCACAGAATTTTGCAGCATTACGCTCACTTACCACAACGGGTATTCAGCAAGGTCATATGAAAATGCACTTAATGAATATTTTAAATCTGTTTGGGGCTAACGATAGTGAAAAACAAGTACTAGTCGAACATTTTAAATCGAACACTGTATCGCATAGTGCTGTTTCAGAAGCCTTACAGAATTTACGATTAAAGGATTAACAGATGCAAACCTTTTTAAGCAACGGCAAACTACTACTTACAGCAGAATATGTTGTTCTTGATGGTGCTAAAGCTTTAGCTCTTCCAACAAGCTTAGGACAGTCTCTAAGCATCACTCCAATTGATAAAAGAATGATTGTATGGCAAAGCTTAGATGAAAAAGGAAACATCTGGTTTGAAGAAAACTACCACTTTGAAGAGATTTGCTTTCCTTTTGTTTACGAAGTTAAAATTAAAACCATGCCCAATGGTATTTCAAAAACACTTTTAACCATATTATATCATGCTGTAAGACTAAACAAAGATTTTTTTAGTAAACACTATGATGATTACGATGAAAACGGGGATAAAATAAAAGGAAACGGTTTTAAAATCTCAACTCAATTGGACTTCCCAATAAATTGGGGCCTAGGCACCTCGTCTACATTAATTAACAACATTGCACAATGGTTTAATATCGACCCTTATGAACTCTTAGAGCGTACTTTTGGTGGAAGTGGTTACGATATTGCTTGTGCTCAGCACAATTCACCTATTACGTATCAATTAAAATATAATACACCAGAAGTTTTGGCCGCAGATTTTAATCCGCCCTTTAAAAAGCAGCTATATTTTGTATATCTAAACAAAAAACAGAATAGCCGATCGGGTATAGCGCATTATAAAAACAATATGTTCGATTTAAGCAACACCATTAAAAGCATCAATGCGATTACTGAGGCCATACTAAGTTGTACATCCTTAATTGAATTTGAACGTTTAGTAGAGCAACATGAAACCATAATTTCAAAAGCCACCAATCAAACTAAGGTAAAAGACCTCCTATTTAGTGATTTTAATGGTAGCATTAAGAGTTTAGGAGCCTGGGGTGGTGATTTTATTTTAGTGGCTTCAAAAGAAAACCCCAAAGCCTATTTTGAAAGCAAAGGCTATACTACCATTTTAAATTACACTGATATTATTAAATAAAAATGCTCCAATTTATGGAGCATTTTTTTAACGATTATTATAAACTATTTTCTTATTGTACCTGGGTTTTCGCCCTGTTATCTTCAATATCGGCAGTAGCTTTTAAGGCATTGTATACTTTTGTAGTTACTGCGCTTGTTTTACGTTGCTCCACCCTATTGGCTGCTGCTTGGTAATTATCCAATTCAACAGCTGGGGTTACTTTAGTTACTTGAATCATATACACGCCTCTGTCACCCACAATCAAACCTGAAGTTTCTCCTTCTGCCAACCCAAAGGCCGCACCAACCACTAAGGGTTCCCTTCCTGCTCCAGAAAGCGTAGGCGATTTCATAGTAATAGCCGAAGCCGACCTTACTGAAGTATTTTCAGCTGCTGCAACGTCTTCTAAAGTTGTCGCTAAAATCCGGTCTTTGATCATTTGGGCTTTTTTCTCCTTACGTATTTCTGGCAATACTGTAGCAGACGCATCTTCCACTGCCATTAAGCCTTTATCGTGCTTAGCTACCAATTGCACAATGGCATAACCTGAAGGAATGGTAAAACGACTAATGTCACCTACTTCAGCTTCATCTTTAAAAGTCCAACGTACAATTTGCCTTTGACTTCCTATTCCTGTAATATTCTCGTCCAATATTTTTATACCATTAATAGGACGAACTGTATATCCTGCTTCGGTTGCAACTTCTTGAAAGTCTTTTTTATCAACATCAACCTCAAATTTAGAGGCGTTTCTAAACACTTCGTTTATAGTAGCCTCGGAAGGTTCGATCTTTCTAGAAATGGTACCAACTTTTACGGCTCGCTTTTTGTCTTTTTGACCTTCGATTTCAATAATATGGAAACCAAAAACAGTTTTTACAACTCCTAAATCACCAACATTACCTTCAAATTCAAAATCGTTAAACTCAGGGACCATAGTATTGTATGGATGCCAATCGTAACGCCCTTCGTTTTCAACACTACCCTGATCTGATGAAAACTCCTTGACAAACTCAGGAAATTTAGAACGATCTTTTTTAAGTACTGTCAATAAACTATCGGCTGTCGCTTCAGCTTCAACTTCAGTTTGCGTTACTTCTGGAGTTGCACTTCTTGCTCCCAAAAAAGGAATTAATATGTGTCTTACCTTAGCCGAGTCCGGTATGTTCTTTTCGGCAATAAGCTTGGTTAACTTAAAACTACCATCATGCTTATAAGGCCCATACACTTCACCTACATTTAAATTATAAATGCTGTCTGCAAATTCTGTAGGCAGGTTATTTTTAAACACAAAACGGTCTTCAAACTTTTGGTTTGAACTTGCTATTAAGTTAATATAATCGGCGTGATTCTCCACTTGCGAAAAGGCAACAATTGTATCTTTTCTACCCGTTTCATCAACCAAACGTCCGTTTAAATACATCTCCAATTCTGCTTTTATAGCCTCTTCATCTTCAAGAGTGGCTTCTTCCTTAAATTCCACATAACGAATATCCCTAGAGGCTTCTACTTCAAATTGTTTTTTATGCGCCTTAATATAGGCTGAAATATCAGATTTAGAAACTGTAATGATACTATCAGGAATAGACGTATAAGGCACTTGTATATATTTGACATCTACTTTATTGCCATCCAATTTATGCTCTAATTCCCCTTCTGCCAAAGTTCCTGTTAAACCGGCCTTTACCAAATTATAATAGTTTTGCTGTAACGCACCAGAAGCTATATTTTGTTCGTAGTTAGTCCAATCTGAATACGTAATGGGCTGTCCATTAAAAAAACCTGGTTGAGGTGCAATTTCCTTTAAATTAGCTATAAATTCGTTTAACTTATTTTCGTCAAACAACCCTGCTTCATTTAAAAATTGCGGATTGGTCGCCAAGGACGCCTTTATTAAATCACGCATTTTGTCCTGTTCCACAGAAATACCCAATTCTTCGTATTGTGATTCCATTATTGCTTTTCTAACCTCCTGATCCCATATACGGTTAGCTATCTGTGTGTTTGTTGCAGAAGGCCCTGCATTTCTTTGCGCAACTTCAACCTTTTGTACAAAGTCCTCACGTGTAATATCCTTACCATTAATGGTAGCAACAATATTTTGTGATTTTGATGTTAATGCATCACTATTTTTAAACAAATCGGCTAACACAAATGAAAACAATGCTAATGCAATTATTAGTATTAAAAAAAGCGAACGTTGTCTAATCTTATTTAAAACTGCCATTTTTGAAATCTTATTTTAAACCAGTAATACTGGATTTTTCTTGTTAATTATAGGTACATGCTCTATTAAGCAAAATATCGTGCGCGAAAATACCATTTTCTATTTAATAATAAAAGAAGAAGATTGCAATTATTGGTTAAACTTTAAGCGAGCTAGTTTTCTTCCATAAGTTTAAGTTCTACCAAATCTATTTTGGTATTGGAAACTTCCAAAATGGTAAACTGAAATGTATTGATGGTAACCACTTGGTTCTGTTCCGGAATTTCTTCTGTATGGTTAACAATTAAGCCTCCTAAAGTCTCATAATTTTCACTTTCTGGAAGGTTTAATTTATAGGTTTCGTTAATTTGATCGACCTCCATTCGTGCCGAAAATTTAAATGTATTTCCATCAAGCCGTTCCTCAATCAATTCGGCAGTATCATGCTCATCCTCTATTTCTCCAAACAACTCTTCAACAATATCCTCAACCGTCATAATGCCAGATGTGCCACCATATTCGTCTAACACAACAGCTATACTTCTATGTTTCTTGGTAAGCACTCCCAACACATCCTTAATGAGTACAGTTTCTGGCACAAACTCAACGGGAAGCATTACCGACTTAATAGTTTTGGGCTTTTTAAACAGTTCGAACGAATGCACATATCCCAAAATATCGTCTATAGTTTCTTTATAAACCAATATTTTGGTACATCCCGATTCAGTAAAAAGTGCATTTAATGTTTTTATGGATTCATTTATCTCTACCGCAATAATTTCGGTTCTAGGCACCATAACCTCACGGGCCTTCACTTCGGAAAACTCCAAGGCATTTTGGAAAATCTGGATTTCAGAATCCACTTCATCATGTTCCTCAACCGATTCCATTTGCTCGCTTATATAATTGCCCAATTCTACTTTAGTGAATGCCAATTGAATTTGGTCTCCTTCAGTTTTAAAAAAAGTTCTTAACACGGTATCGGAAATCCAAATCACAAAATCTGAGACAAATGTAAAAAGCACATAAAATATATATGCCGGAAATGCCAAAGCCTTAATTAAGGTATTGGCATATACTTGAAAAAACACCTTTGGCAAAAACTCTGCAGTAATTAAAATAACTATAGTAGAAATAATGGTTTGCGACAACAAACTCAGTTCGGTAAACATGTAATTTAAAAAAGCTGATTGTGATGGTAGTTGTGTTTGAAACCAAGCCACCAATACATCTCCCATAAACAGTCCATAAACCACCAAAGCTATATTATTACCAATAAGCATGGTAGCAATAAATTTTGAAGGCTTTGCTGTTAGTTTCCTTAATATGGCGGCCAACAAACCTTCTTGCTTTTTTTCAATTTCAATGTGAATTTTGTTTGAAGACACATAGGCAATTTCCATACCCGAAAAAAAAGCCGACAAAAGTAAAGAGCTAATTATGACAACAAGTTCAACACTCATTTAGTTATTGGTCTTTATTTGCCATTTTTTTGGCAAATCGCCTTCTAAAGAAAAACATAAAGACAGCTGTTGCTGCCAATAACAAAGAAGTATAAGCTACAACACCCTCGTTAACATACTTGTTAATGGCATCGTAAATAAATAATATCGCAAAAATTAAATAGGCGTATTGAAAAAATTTTGAATATCTCATTTGGATAAGTAATCTAAAACTGTTAAAATTAATTCTCTGTAAAGATACTTAAAACTAAGAAATGTATTAAATCTGATTAAGAAATTAATCTTCGACGCTTATATTCCCTGTAGGGTCAAGAACATTAGCTTTGTTAAAATCCGTATCAGAATCAAAAATATTACCGTGAATAATATCGGTTGCCGTTTTAAAGATCACTGGCTTATTGGTAAAAATCCAGTTCTTATCGGAATCGTAATAGAGTTGTTCTGCAAATAGAGTGTCTTTTTTATGGGTCATGATACGTACGTTGCCCTGCAAATCGATCAAATTTGTTTTTCCGTAGTTAATCGCATAATCGGACACCACCACACTTTTATTATTTTCATCATCAAACAAATCGAGTGTTATACCCTCTGGAAATTCAAAATAGTCAAATTCCCTATTAGAAAAATCCAACATCCTGGAACTTATAAGAACAGCTCTAATTTTACCGGAATCGGTATACTTATAATTGAAATTTTCGGCGATGCCAACAGGTTCATTTTCTGAAATCCCCATATTCTGCACATCCTTAAAATTATCTTTGCAAGAAAAAAACATAGCCACCGTAAGCACGGTGACTATGATTGATAAGTTATATGTTTTTATTTGAAGCATTACACTTTTGGTACTGTAACCGAAAGTCCTATCCAGCATCCAATTTTTATCACTTGACCAGAGCAAGAACATTCAAATATTTCAGACTTAGACGGCGCCTTAGCCATATAGTTCGCTACAGATTGTGAAGCTGCCTTTTTAAGTGTTGGGTCAACCCTAGCGGCTTTAGCTGCTTCATCGGCCGCCAACCAGTATACTGCTCGTTTATTAAAATTAGTATCACCACAATCTTTGGCACTCGCTGCATACATTGCCGCAATTGCCAAATGCGGACGACCATTAGATGGGTTCAATTTTAAGGCATCTCTAAAATATCCCCTTGCTTGTCCGTAAGCTCCTCTCTTCTTTAAGGCAGTACCAACTTTGTAGGCTAATTTAGATTTCTTGAAATTATCGGTTTCTAAATCAATGGCTTGCTTGTAAAAAGCAATAGCTTCAGTAGATTTTTTTTCCTTATCTTTTAATATACCCAAATAGTAAGCAGAATTTGCAGAAGGACTCAATTCGTGATAGGCATTAACTAACTTAAAAAACAATGGATCATCGGTACATTCTTTTTCAGACATTTTGCCTGCAGCCCGTTGCAACCAAATAGCATTACCCTTATTTTCTTCAAAACCTTTTTCATATAATGGAATCAAGTTTTCGCAATTTGCTCTATCACCTAATTTAGAATCAATACTACCAGAAATTTGATCATAAGCATTTAAATAACTCTCGTAATATTTTTTGTATTTTTTTTCTTTACTGGCTAAATCTGTACCGGCATCTTCCTTTTCAATAAGCTCATTTAGCTTTTCAGAATAATTCTTTACTTCATCTTCTACCTTTTCTACAACATCATCATATTTGTCGAATAATTCGGCAGCAGGCTTTTGTTTAGCATCATATAAATCAACCATTAAAGAAAAATAGGTATACAGACTTTTGGGGTTTGTAAATGTAGCCTTATCCAATTTATAAGCAGCATCATAACATTCATACAACTCCAACTTGGATTTATTCAATTCCTTTCTATACTCGTACATCAATTGGCAAGCTTTAGCTGCATACTCTCCTTTTGGGGTTTTACTTGGAAAGTATTCACCACGTTCTTCCCATAGTTTTATCAAATCATTAATAAAAGCTACTTTTTCAGCACCAGAAGTGTTTTCTATTTTATAGTCTAATATTTTCTCTCCATCTACATAAATAGCATTATTAAATTTTGGGCATTTGTTTCTTACTGCCATCCATGGTTCGTAGGCTGCATCAAAGTTTTTTGCTTTTACATATTCATGAAATATGGAAAGCTTTGTCATACATTCTTCGTCTTGCTGAGCAAAACTTATGTTAAGTACAAAAAGCATTAATGTTAGTAAAGTAATTTTCGTCTTCATGATAATAATTTCTCCTATGTTACTGTTAATTATATTTTCGTTTCATAAACCATCTATCGTTCAAAGATAAGCTTAATCTAAAATTAATGAAATTCTCTTGTATTAGATGGCTGTTGGTAGTTCCACGTTTTCCTATTTCAACTCCAAAATTGGCATTGGAAAAATCACCAAACTCTCCAACAGGTAAACCTACCCCAAAAGATATGCCAAACTCTTTAATTGACTCATCCTTAATTAGCAACCCTGTTTTCTCAAAACGCAATCCTGCCCTATAAACTGTTCTTTTTAAGTAGCTGGCGGTATTATATTGTGGTATAAAAAAACCACCTATAGATATAGTGGACGCATCTTCGTACGATGCTAGTGTTGTATTTTGGTAGAGCGGATTGTTAAATTCACTTGTTTTTTGTGAAGTATACTCGGCACCCATAAACCATTTTCTAGGTTCACCAATACCAGCTCCAAAAGAGAACTTTGAAGGCAAGGTGAGTTCTGTTTCCAACAAGCCTAATGCTTCCAAATCGGTCTCTATTTGACTTACTACAAACTCATCGCCATTAGAGTTTATGGTTATTGTTGAAAAAGAACGTTTATTTTGCGAGGTTAAATTACTTTTTGGTGTTAAGGTAACCCCTGAAACAAACTCTAATCTCTCACTAAACATAGCTTTATAAGAAAGTCCCAAGTTAAAATTTAAACCACTTAGATCGGATCTATTATTTTCCCGGGTTTGATATTGCAATGGCACATTTTGGTCATCGTACCTAAATTCAACGATGCTATTTTGAGTATTTCCAAAATTGTAGTGGGCATCAACTCCAATACTTAACTCTTTAGTAAATTGATAGCCAAATCCCAAAAACGCTTTATTAACCCCTCCTTGACCAGTAAACCTGTTTTCCAAACCACCATTATCATTTAAAGCTTCCAACTTATAACCCACTGCAGTATATGGCAAAAGCCCAAATCCCATTCCGAATTTTCCAAGAGGTACAGATAACGCGATGTAATCAAATGTTGTAGACGACGCATTGTCCATACTACTATCACTCTTTAAACTCATACTAGAATAGCTGCCTCCAACCGTAAACTTTACCGGTCTACTATCATTACCATACATCTCCAGATTACTTCCAGCATAAGAAGCAGGATTCCTAAGGTTAACATGAATGCTATCTGTATATACACTCAACCCGCCCATACTTCTATTCTCTACAGTGCCTTTAAATTTTAAACTACCTATACCATAAAATGAATATGGAGAAGCTGTACCTTCCTGAGAATAACTATGAATTGCAAAAACAGCAATAAAAACTACTACAAGTTTTTTTATCATCAATTTGAATTAAATTGTAAAATATAATTTAGTCCCTCTAATAAAAAATTAGAGTTGGCAAATATGCTACTTTTTAATTGTTTAGACAAGAAATTAGCATCTCCACCTGTTAAAATTACTGTTAAATCCGAATATTTTTGTTTATACTCAGAAATTACACCTTCAATTTCATTTACAAGTCCATTCACAACACCAGAATGCATTGAAGCTTTGGTGGAGTTTCCAATTATATTATCAGGCATTTGAGTATCGAGTAGCGGTAAATTGACAGTAAAATGATTAAGAGATTGATAACGCATTCTAATTCCGGGTGAAATAGCCCCTCCCAAATATTCCTTATTTGCTGTAACAAAATCGAAAGTCACACAAGTTCCTGCATCTACAATAAGCACATTACTATTTGGAAACTTAAGTACCGATGCACTCACTAATACAATCCTGTCCACCCCTAAAGTCTTAGGGGTTTTGTAACAATTTTTAAATGGCACTTTTGTTTTATGGTTAATTTCAAAAAGCTCAAACCTCTTTTTTAAAGTTTCTTTTTGCTCTGCGTCTAATCGCGCAACAGAAGACACCACAGCCTTTTTAATCTCAGGCTGTGTACTTGCAATGGAACTAATTGCATCCACAAAAGCATCCATCCTTACAGTTTCTTTATGCTGTAATTTATTTTGATTAAAAATGGCTAGCTTTACAAACGAATTTCCTACATCTATTACTAAATTCATACCCTTATGGATAAAGTGTAAAACTACAAAACAGTCCGAATTTAAATCTTAAATATCTCATAATTATTGGCAACAAGCTGTAAATAGTGTTTTTTTTAAATTTTCTTTTGGCAAATAATAAAAATGAATATATTTGCATCCGCTTTGGCGAGGTACCTTAGCTCAGTTGGTAGAGCAAAGGACTGAAAATCCTTGTGTCCCTGGTTCGATTCCTGGAGGTACCACTTAATTAAACCCTTATATGTTTGGTTATCAAACTTTTAAGGGTTTTTTAATTTTTAAAAGGGACAACATTCGGGACAACATCGAATAAATTGTTATAAAATTAACCCATCTAAACCTATTCAGATTAAATCTTTCCCACTTAAGGTAATAACCACCGTCTTATCCTGTTACCTGGTATATCTTTTTAAAAAACTCAAAACCTTTTGGTGTTGCTCAAAAAAAGTCTCTGGTTTAAAAAGTTCGTTTTTTTCGACCTGGGGTGCTTCGACAAATTACATGATAGGGGGTGTCTTTTTATTAGGGTAGTTCATCCTATTTTTAAATAAGCTTCAAAAAAAATTAAATGCAAAATTTTTTTCAGTACAATTATTTTATGCTTGAAAAGTTTATATTATGTATATGGAAGATAGCATTGATATAAATAAACAGATACAACTTCGAGAAGTTTTTAAAGCTTTAGATGAAAAAGTCAATGCTTTAACTTCAATGACCTTGTTTAATTCACCATCATAAACAAGCTCAACATAAAATTTATCCAGTGAATAAAGGTTTATTCTTAACTCTGACGTAACATAGTTATCTAAGAAAACCCCATTATCCACTACAGCATAAAGTTTTTCATCATGGGTTAAACTATTAAATTCTTCTAATGTCATTATTCTTTAAAAAACTTAAACGTAGACATTTTATCACCTTGAGTGATTCTTAAAATATATACTCCTTCTGTTAAGAGTTCAACATTAAAATAGTTGTTGTTA